>CAZQPW010000007.1:0-38381 GCA_964595305.1 uncultured Candidatus Saccharibacteria bacterium | reverse complement strand
TGCGCCACTTGCTCATGAGATCTTACGGGCTGGGGGCGCACTACTTTCTGAATTCGAGGCTGGACAAAAGGGGCATCTCCACTTCTTTCCAGCGCGCAACAGAATTATGGCAGGCATGGCAGATGCAGTGCTCATAGTAGAAGCAGGGATAAAATCAGGAACCCTTATTACTGCTAGACTCGCTTCTGACTATAACCGCGAACTCCTCGTAGTACCTCATTCTATATTTAGTGAGGGAGGTGCTGGCGGACATGTGTTTATGAAGATTGGCGCCACCCCAGTACGCTCAGCGTCTGACATCTTAGAAGCACTGAACATTATTGAAAATTCAAAACTAGAAACGGTGCGTCTTACGAGCGAGGAGCAAGAAGTACTAGCGATACTTGCCGCCCCATTATCACGCGACGAGCTCATCCGAGAGTTAGGGATAAAAACAAATGAGGCCAACGTGCTCCTTGCTGGAATGGAGCTCCGTGGCCTCATTGCTGAAAGTCTTGGAGAGATTAGGAAGTTGCTGTAGCCCCAACTATTAATGACGGTAAGAGTTGTGCAGTGCTGCAGCACCAAATAAACCAGCTACTACTGCTATAACCGCTGGAACTGCAAGAGCGCTCATATGGGCAATGGCAGGAATTGCCAGTAAAACGCCGCCCGTACATAGTGCCAAGCTAGCTGTTATACCAATCATTATGGCTAGCTTTTTCAAGCGAGAAGATTTGACACCCTCTGAGCTATGAAACTCACGGCTAGGATACGTCGGCGTGTATTGATTTTCCATAGTATTTGGTAGTTATACTAATAATGGTATTATACTATCTCTAGCAACATTTGTCAAGAGATGCCTATACAACGCTTGGGCATTGTGCTATGGTATCGTACTAGTACATGATTTTGGTCATTGTGGAGTCGCCGTCGAAGGCGAAGACGATCGAGAAATACCTCGGCGCGGGCTACCGCGTACTTGCGAGCGTCGGCCATATTCGCGACCTCCCGAAGAACAATGCGATGGCGATTGACGTCCCTGCTGGCTTTGTCCCACACTATGTGGTTACGCCAGGAAAAAGTGAGGTGATCTCTGGCATTAAAACAGCCGCAGCTAAAGCAGACGAGGTTCTTCTCGCTACCGACCCCGACCGAGAAGGTGAAGCGATTGCGTGGCACATTGCTGAAGCTGTTAAACTTAAGAAACCAAAGCGTGTTGTTTTTAACGAGATAACAAAAGAGGCGGTGCTGGAGGCTATTGCAAATCCTCGCGAGATTGACCAGAACTTGCGGCGCGCCCAAGAGGCGCGCCGCGTGCTCGACCGTCTTGTGGGGTACGACCTTTCTGGACTGATTTGGAAGAAAGTACGATACGGACTTTCGGCCGGCCGAGTGCAGTCTCCTGCCCTGCGAATACTTTCTGAACGCGAACGAGAGATCCAAGCGTTTATCCCTGAGCGATTCTTTACAATCGACGCACTTTTTAAAACAAAGCATGGCGATGAGGTTACTGCGCACTGCAGCGTTGAGCCAAAGGAAGAGAAAGAGGCAAACGATATTGTTGCAAATAGTAAAAATGGAACATGGAAAATTACAGCGGTCGAAAAATCTCCGGCGAAACGCTCTCCGCGCGCACCGTTTACCACATCGACACTGCAACAAGCCGCCTCGAGCAGACTCGGATTCACCCCGTCTCGAACTATGCGTGTTGCACAAAAATTGTACGAGCAAGGGCTCATCACGTACATGCGCACCGACTCAACAACACTAGCTGGGCAAGCCGTTGCAGCGCTCGCAGCATATATTGAGAAGCAGTATGGCAAAGACCAACTTGAGGTCCGCACATACAAAACAAAAAGTAAAAACGCACAGGAGGCTCACGAAGCTATCCGTCCCACAGATCCTTCACTCAAAAAGGCAGGTTCGACCGAAGAGGAGGAGCGTCTCTATGCACTGATACATGCCCGAACAGTAGCCTCTCAAATGATCGACGCCACTACTGAGCGAACGAAAATAACTTTTGAAACGATGGACGTTCCTCCGTTTTATGCAAATGGTTCTGTAATTATGGTAGAAGGTTGGCTTAAGGCAGACCCGGGAGCCCGCGGTGAAGATACGATACTCCCTGCGGTTTCCGAGGGAGAATCACCTTCTTTGCTTTCTATAAACTCACTCGAAAAGTTTACTGAGCCTCCAGCGAGATATTCTGAGGCGGGACTAATCAAAGAGCTCGAAAAACGAGGCATCGGCAGACCATCTACGTACGCCTCAATTATAAAAACTATAGTCGACCGAGAGTACGTCGTGAAAGAAGGGCGCTCACTCCGCCCGACAGCAACAGGACTCTTAGTGAGTGGTTTTCTTGAAGAGCATTTTGCAACGTACATTAGTGATTCGTTCACCGCAGAAATGGAGGAGGAGCTCGACCAAATAGCTAACGGTGAGCGAGAGTATGTAAAAACGCTAAAAGATTTCTACGGACCGTTTACGCGAGACGTGAACAGTAAGCAAGACATACCGAAAATTACAAACCTTTCGGATGCTCCCGCACAGTTTAAGTGCCCGCTCTGCAATTCTAAGATGGTGATGAAATTGGGAAGAAGCGGTGTATTCATGAGCTGCTCCAGGTTCCCCGAGTGCCTTGGAGCGCGCAAAGAAAACGGTGACGAGATCAAAGAGGCCGAACCGATAGGTACGCATCCGGAAACTGGAATGCCTGTGTATGTTAAAGATGGTAAGTACGGTCCGTATGTAGAAATGCCACTCGAGCAACCAAGTGAACAAGAAGTTGCAAGTACAAAAAAGAAAAAACCTACTAAGAAGAAAAAACTTGCGCTCCGTCGGGCATCAATACCAGCAACCATGAAACCTGAGGAGGTCACGCTCAAAGATGCAGTAAAGCTTCTTTCCCTTCCGCGCATATTAGGTCTACACCCAGACACTGGGGCAGAGGTTACTGCGAACACTGGTAAGTTTGGCCCCTACATTGTTTTGAGTGGTGACTTTAGGTCATTAAAAGGCGACGACAACCCATACACCATCTCGTTCGACAGAGCCCTCGAAATTTTAAAGGAGCCTAAAAAAGTCCGCCCCGGCGCTCCACTTCCCCACCGCGAGGTTGGCACTCACCCGCGAACAAAAAAGAAAATAATCATCTACAAAGCTAAGTCCGGATACTTCCTTAAGAAAGGTTTCCGCCGTGTGATGGTTCCAGAGAAAGAGGTAGGCTCACTAACCGTCGCCGACGCTATCACTCTCCTCAAAAATAGTTAGTGTACTAAATGCACAACTCGTGTTATAATTAACGCATGATAGATCGTGTTGCCGTGATCTTGAGCGCGATGCGAAACGCTAGTGCTAAAGAACGCGAAAAAGTTGCGCGTGCATACACCATTGCTGAGCGCGCCCACGGGAACGAAACGAGAAAGAGTGGCGAGCCATACATAATTCACCCTGCGGCAATCGCGGCCCACCTAGCAGAGATCGGAATGGACACAGACACAATTGTAGCGGGGCTTCTCCATGACACACTCGAAGACACTAGCTTGGGTGCAGAAGAAATTGAAAAAGAGTTCGGGAAGGATGTTCGCTTTCTTGTCGAAGGAGTAACAAAGCTTTCTAAACTAAAGTACCGAGGACTCGACCGGCACTTTGAAAGTCTGCGTAGGCTTCTCGTTGCGACCGCTTCAGATATCCGCGTTATAGTGATCAAGCTTGCAGACAGGCTCCACAACATGGAAACTATCGAGCATGTTGCACTTGAAAAGCAAAAGCGTATAGCAAAAGAAACACTCGAGGTGTACGCACCGATCGCAGGGAGGCTCGGTATAAGTGCGTTCAAGCGACCACTCGAAGACCTTGCATTTAAAGTACTGCACCCGGCAGAGTATGCAAAAACAACTGAGCTCATTTACGAAAAGCGTGGCGCAGCAGAGTCTGCATTAGACGGCATCTTGAAGGATATCAAAACTGCGCTTGCTAAAAACGGCGTTCGCACCCTGCAAACAGAAATGCGTATTAAAGGCGCGTACTCGCTTTGGAAAAAGTTGGATGAAAAAGATGGCGAGATGGAAAAAATTTACGACCTCCTTGCAGTGCGCATCATCATTGAGAAACAGGAAGAATGCTACCAAGCCCTTGGCGTGATCCACTCGCTTTGGAGGCCGGTGCCAGGCAGGATCCGTGACTACATCTCATATCCGAAACCCAACGGCTACCAGGCACTACACACCGTACTTGTTACTGATCGTGCACTCACCGTAGAGGTTCAAATCGTTACCCGCGACATGCATCATGCAAACCAGTACGGAGTTGCGTCACACTTTAACTACAAACTCCTCGGAAGCAAAAAGCCAGGAGCCTCTTCTACATCTTGGGTACGCACCATGCTTCCAAACCTTCTCGCAACTCGTGTAACAGAAAAACCTGAACCAAAGTGGCTGTCTGACTTAACTAACGCGGTAGAGGAGTCAGAGCATGATGCATTTCAAAATGCACTTACCTCAGACTTTTTTGCAGAACGTATGTTTGCATTTACACCTAAAGGCGATGTGGTAGATTTGCCAGTAGGAGCAACACCTGTAGACTTTGCATACGCAATACACACCGACCTCGGCGACTCCATGGTGGGAGCAAAAGTCGGAGGGAAAATGGTTTCCTTAGATACACCACTAAAAAACAGCGACATCGTTGAAATTATTTCAAAAAAGAATGCCAGACCAAATAAAAAATGGCTTGAGTATGCAGTGACCCAAGGAGCGCAGCGAAAAATAAGAAACGCACTCGGTATCCAACTCCCTAAGAGTAGGCGTGGCGGCAAGAAGGTTGATGATGCAGACTAAATAGAAAACTTTTCAACTGAAAAGTCGTCTGTGGAGTCATTTTGCATCACGAGCTTTTGCTCTGGTGCATCTTCAAATGTGGTGTCGTCCCGGCGCTGGGGCTGAGACTCACTGACCGCAGAGTGTGTGGCGTGACGAACAGCATCTTCAAATTGTGCGAGAATAGTGCGCAGGTCTTCAGGTGAAAAATAGCTAATGATCAACTTCCCTCCTTGATCTTGCGGTCGAATTTCGACTTTGGTACCAAGAGTCTCCGCGAGCCCTTGTTCCATACGCTCAATTTCTGGAGGAACGTCACGTTTACGAGCCTTTTCCATCGCTATTTCCCTCGTCATCTTTTCAACCTCACGTACAGAAAGTTTGCGGATCTGAATGTCGCGGAAAAGAGCGTCTTGCTCTTCGGGCCTGTCAATTAACATTAGAAGTGCGCGTGCGTGCCCTTCGGTGATAGCGCCGCCAACAACTGCAGCTTGTATATTGTTAGGCAACATCAAGAGTCTCAACGAGTTAGAAACATATTCGCGACTCTTACCTACCTTTTTAGCTATTTCAGTATTTTTTAAACCAAACTCATTTTGAAGACGCTGAAAAGCACGCGCACGATCGATCGCGTTAAGATCCTCTCGTTGAACATTTTCGATTATTGCCAGTTCGAGCTTTACCAGGTTATGCTCGTGACCAGAGCGAATAGTAACCGGCACACGAGAAAGACCTGCGAGCCTTGAGGCGCGAAGCCTGCGCTCACCAGCAATAAGTTCGTAGTAACTCGTCATCCCACCATCCTCACGCTCCTCCTCAACGCGAGTTACAGTTAGCGGCTGCAAGAGTCCGTACTGACGAATTGACTCCGAAAGCGCTTTGAGCGCCGCTTCGTCAAAGTCGGTACGCGGCTGATACGGGTTTGGCCTAATCTTATCGACCTCTACCCAGTAGATCGCATCGCCGCTGAACTGACTTTCATTCTGCATAAAAAAATTGTACCACGAATGATTTTGCGCTACTATATAAAGCGTTATGGGCGAGTGGCGTAATGGTAGCCGCGCACGACTCAAAATCGTGTCTCGCAAGAGGTGAGAGTTCGAGTCTCTCCTCGCCCACTAAATCTTCCCCACCAAATTCATATCACCGCCTTTGAGGCCGGAGTCGCCTGGCTGCCATTCTGCGGGACACACTTGCCCGCCGTTCGTTGCAACAAACTGCGCTGCTTGAAGCTTGCGCACCAACTCTTTGCCTGAACGGCCTATGCCATTGTCGTGGATCTCAGATGTACGAAGGATTCCGTCAGGATCGATGATGAATGTCCCGCGGAGCGAGAGCCCTTCGTCGTCCCTGTGATCCAAAGAGTCATTTGGAATGTGCGTGCCAAAAGCGCGGGAAAGTCTTCCCGCTGGGTCTGCCGCCATAGGGAATGAAATATTTTTTATTGATGGAGAGGTGTCGTGCCACGCCTTGTGCGTAAAAACAGTATCGGCAGAAACAGAAATAAGTTCTGCATCTAACTTGCGAATATCTTTATAGAGCGTACCGAGCTCCTGAAGTTCCGTCGGGCACACGAATGTAAAGTCTGCTGGGTAAAAGAACAAAACTAACCAATGGTTCAGGTAATCGCTAATACGCGCCTTCTTTACGGTATCGTTTTGAAAGTATTCAAACTCTATATCTGGGCACCGGTCACCCACCCGTATACACTGAGCTACTTGCATAGAATCTTGCTCACTACCCTGCATTTTATTCATATATATAGTATAACAAGAATATGGACACCGTTGTTGTCGTAGGGCCAACAGCTACAGGCAAAAGCGCTCTTGCGGTTGAATTAGCATTGAAACTGGATGGAGAGGTGGTTTCAGCAGATAGCCGACAGGTTTACCGCGGGCTAAACATTGGTTCAGGCAAAATCACCCATGCCGAAATGAAAGGCGTGCCTCACCACATGCTTGACGTCAGTGACGTCTCTCACGTATACAGTGCGTACGACTATGTTCGTGACGCTACACGAGCTATCGAAAATATCCGAGAGCGTGGAAAAGTACCGATAGTGTGCGGAGGTACTGGCCTCTATATCGACATGCTGCTAGGGAGAATGAAAATGGACCCTGTGCCCGCAGACACGCAATTGCGTAATGAGCTTGAAAAACTTTCTCTAGACGAGCTCTGCGTACGACTCGAACAGCTTGATCCTGCAAAATTTTCTCGTATTGATAAGAAAAATAAACGGCGCCTGGTCCGCGCAATAGAAATCGCATCTGCAATTCCGACACCGTCTCAAGAAGTTAGTGCGACGCAACCACAAGGCGCAGTGTGGATCGGCCTCACTGCAAGCGCAGAGATGCTCCGCACGAGAATAGAAAAAAGGCTCGACGAGCGCCTGCAGCACGGGATGCTCAATGAAGCACGCGCACTCCTTGAAAACGGAGTGTCACACGAGCGCCTCGAGCAGCTTGGCCTTGAATACAGGTTTATGAGCAGGCACTTGGCT
Source organism: uncultured Candidatus Saccharibacteria bacterium (assembly GCA_964595305.1). Lineage (GTDB taxonomy): Bacteria > Patescibacteriota > Minisyncoccia > Phycocordibacterales > Phycocordibacteraceae > Phycocordibacter. The sequence goes on along the minus strand of CAZQPW010000007.1, from coordinate 31,079 downwards.
GGAAATATTACTGAAGCCGGCATGCGTGAACAACTCCTCCGCGAGATCCCACGTTACGCGCGTAGGCAAAAAACGTGGTTTAAACGCAATCAAGAAATAAAATGGTTTGACGTGAGCAATCCTACCCACCAGGCACAGGTGTTGGCCTTGTTTTGAGTGGTTTTTCGTTTCCAATAGACGGCATATCGCAATTGGTATTCCAACTACCACATGTTGCTATGTCTAGCGAGTATGTGCCTCGGTCTGTATTACCATACCCTCCGCCTGCATATGTATCATTTGCTTGAAACCGAGTTCCTTCTGGGAGGCCAAGCCTTTTTGCAAGCTCAGGCCAAACAAACTTCTGTCCGGGAGCAATGCCGCTGTTTTGCGGGATAGCAACTGTAACCGCCTTCACCTGATCGCACGGAAGAGCTGGGTAATTACCCCAATTTCCTGATTGTGTGATTGGGGCTAGCGACTTATTTGCAGAGAAGTTGTTGTCTAAACAAAACTTATAGTCTGCGGCAGAAATAATTCTGTTTCCGCTCGCATCACCGACACAACCTTCAAGACATTCAAAGTCGCGCTGTGTTTTTGGATTTGTGGGACTATACCCTTCGCAGCTACCACCGGGGGCTGTGCTATAGTTGCTAATTACTGTGCATGCAATAGGGGTATATGTAGTCACAGAATCAACATTGCCAAGCCCCTGTCCATCACCTACGGTAGTGCCAGGCCCGCCACCACTCACTCCGCCGCCGGTCGCCGTGCGTCCGCTGCTGCTGATCCTACCGCCACCGACATCGGACCAACCTGACCCCGGCTCAAACTTTACACAATCAATACGTGAGAGCACGCGGAGATCTTTGCCTGCCAAAATGCGCATAAAAATATCGATCGCAAGCCACGCGATGAGTATGATAACGAGCCCTACAAACACATTAGTGAATATGCCGTGGGCTGTCTTTACGTTGCCGGCGTTGGATGGGTTAGTGATGTACAGAAAACCGGCATACGCGAACATTGCTGCTGCGACTAACACGGAGCCCGTTACCATGAATCGCAAAATGTTATCTATCAAAGCAATGAGGTCGCACGCCTGACATATACGTAAATTTCCTGCCGTAAATGTACACTGCGGAACAATTGGACCAAAAAAAGATGTGTCGGCGGCAAACGCAAATGCCGGCGCCAACAGCACGGCTCCAAAAAGTGTTACAAAAAACCACTTCATAGTATCAGTGTACACTACATTTAAGTCACCCATGGTATAGTATACAAGTAGTATCAATTGTAACGTTTTAACTCTAATCAACTAGATCATGCCTATTATCGTCGGAGCAATCATTATCCTTGCAGCAATCGCAGGAACACTCTTCTACACCAATACACCCAAAGCACCTGTTTCGACCAACGCAGAACAAAAGGTTGAGACAACCGCAACTGATCCAGCGCCTACTAATACATCCTCGGCAATAGCCGCAGCATACAAAGACGGCACCTACTCTGCAACCGGCGAGTATCGCTCTCCTGCTGGGCAAGAAACAGTCGACATAACACTAACGCTCACTGGCGGAACCGTAACAGCAGCGACGTTTGTAGGCCACGCACAAAACCCAGGGAGCATAAATAATCAAGAAAAGTTTAAGAACGGATTCCAGGCTCTTGTTGTCGGTAAACCTATCGACAGTATCGCGCTCAACGTGGTAAACGGCTCTTCGCTCACACCAAAAGGCTTTATGGATGCGCTTAAGAAAGTTGAGGCTGAGGCGAAAGTTCAGTAAACATCTTCGAGCACCTAACTTTATATTCAGAACTGATGATGGCGTACTCAAACTCGAGATCTGAAAACTCTTCAGGCTCGACAAAGAAAAGCGCCGTAGAGAGTGCGTCCGCAAGGACGCACTCTTTTGCGTGAACAAATGTGGCGACTATTCCTTGCGGCGTATTGAGCGTTGCCGGGTCAACGTAATGGGTATGCCCTCTCCATGTACGACGATTTAACGCAGAGGCACATAACGAACCGTCGGCAATATTTAAAACACCTAACACGCGCGTGTTATCGCGAGGATCTTCCAGCCCACACGCGAGCGGTTCGTTTGGTGAGTGAATGCGCGTGTCACCTGACCCATCAACCATAAACCGCTTGACACCTCGACTCAAAAAAAGTGCGTATACCCTGTCTACAACATACCCCTTACCGAGAGCGCCTAAGTCTAACACCACCGGCTTGTGTATGCGGACCGAATCATGATCAATAATCTCTATTGCATCTGGAAATGGAACCGGGGCCCGTACTACCTGTTGAGGAACGAGTGAGTACTCGTTGTCATACCCCAAATCTACAAGTGTGGACCCAATGGTTGGGGTCATCTTGCCGCTGGTTTTATTGTAAAAGTAATTGTACTGGCGAAGCATCTGCACAAGGTCGTGCGGCACTCCATATGTACCAGGACGCTCCAGTTTTGCTATGAGAGAATCTTTTTTAAACCGCGAGTACGTATTGTCAAACGTATGGACAATCGCCTCGCCTTCTTTGAATAACTGCTCGACATCTGTTTCATCCGAGTAGCACTCAAATCGAAAGTGAGTGCCGAGCGCATCAAAGTGGTGCCGCTTCATGTACTACACTAAACCTGGGAAGTAGTCAGTTACGATTTTAGAACTTGACACTCCAAGCTCGCGAACGACATCTTCACTTGCTCCGACCATACTCGGTGGACCTGAAAGATAGTACGTCCCTGCTGCAATATCATTTACATATTTTTTTACCAACTCCGCCCTAAAATAACCGCTCTCCGTACCGTCAGACTCGACTGCATCTTTAATTACTTCAACAAGTTGCACGTCGGCTACCTCGCAAAGCTGCCGCACTTCGTCACGGAATGCAGCGGTGCCTATGGAATTGTTGCAGTAAAAAAGAATCGCGTTCAACTTTTTACCATCGTGTGCAGCACTTCGCAAAACTGAGAGGAATGGGGTGATCCCGATTCCTCCTGCAACAAGCACTGCTGGTCCGTCCCCCAGTGTGAAATCACCTGCAACCGAAGTAAGATACATGCGCGCTCCTGGCTCTAACTCTTTGAGAGCGCGCTTAACGTACTTCCATTATCGAGGTGTCGTACGGCAAAAGATATTTCATTTCCCCCAGCAGCAGAAGATATGCTGAAAAGTCTGCGCTCACCGCGATAGTCAGGCTGTTCGTGTTGGAGCGTCCACTCCGCATACTGGCCAGGTACATGTAGCTTGTTCCATGGTGAAAAAATATATTCAACTACTCCGCCCTCGCTCGCATTCTTGCGCACGAGCGACAATACATGACGCTCAGGCCAAAACACAACGAGCGTATACAGGTTCCCAACAAGTAGTGCAAACTCTGGAGTTCCGTAAAGTGGCGGTACTGCGTACGGAACCGAAGCGAGCACTGCAACTATACTTGCAAAAATGAGCTGGTGCTTCCGGTCCCCTGGCATTCCGAGCGGCTCTACCAGCATTACCGCCGCCAAAAATAAAGTCGGCCACGAAAAGAAATGTGTATACAGCGCACTTGCCCATGAGCTATCCCACGCAACAATGCACACGCATACACTCGACACTAAAATGTAGGCGAGCTGCATCTCAAACTTTCGTGTTTTTAGAAAAAGGAAAAAGAACACGAGCAGCATAATCGGGAACATAAATGCGGAACCAACCCACCACCCAGCAGTGGTGTATCCAAAAATGCTAATAAGGAAAAGTGCGAGCGCAGCAGGGTTAAAAATGTGTCGATGGCGGTACACGAACGCATACTTACCGATAACTGCTGTGGCAGATGCCACAGCCGCAACCGCCAAGTCGAGAGCGACGAGGCTCGGCGTGATAGTCAAAATAAGGATATAGGAAGTTATAAAGGTAGACACTATGTTCGCCGGAGCATTAAAGACCTTTACAAGCAACATGTGTGCGGCGACCGAAACTGCGATGATTACAATCGAATGTATTAAAAGAGTTGCAAATGAAAACGGCGCGATGCCTACAGCAGCTGATGCAAGCGCCCACGCAACTAAGCCAGTTAGACCAAACTGCACGACGTGGTACATGGTGAGTGTGTCTACGTATGCCTCAACCGGGCCAACGACAGCTCCCCAAATGGAACGATATAGATTTGAAAGTACTCGCGCTGCTCGCATTAAAAAAGTATAGCACACGAGCCAAAATCTCGGCGGGCGACGTAGGAATCGAACCTACACTAGCGGTTTTGGAGACCGCTGTTCTACCACTAAACTAGTCGCCCTCTATGCAAATTATACCTTGAATTTGATTTTTTTAAAAGAGCCGGTTTCTTTTAACAAGAAAACTATTCTTAGTAATTGGGTCATCCCCGTACGGGCAATTCCAAAAGAAGCATTTCCCGTCCCACCAAACGCGAGTTTTCCCGCCTCTAAAATAGTACCTATGGCCCTTTTGTTTCATCGGCTCAAAACAGCTGAGATCTGGATACAACTTCAGCAGCTCAAGTTCCGCATCGCCAGCAAGAGAACATTCGCCCTTCTGGCTTGCCCATAAATCTTTAACAAAGGTTGTGTGGTTGCCCCGAAGATCAAAGCGAGCCTCGATACTTTCGAACGCCAACATCGGCTCAGGTTTGCTTTCTGGCAACCAAAGCCAGTCGCGAGTAGACTCAGCCATAATGGCTTACTTCTTAACTTCTTTAAAGACGACGCGCTTGCGCAGCTTTTTATCGTACTTTTTAAGAGCGAGCTTTACGCCTGAGAGCTTCTTCCTGTTTTTGCGCGTATGCACAATAATCCCTGAGCTCGAGCGCAATTTTACGAGGTTATCTTGAGACATACTTACACTATAGCGCACATTTAGTTTTCAAACAAGGTGTGCTGTGCTATAATGCAAAAACGCGTCGGTGGCGGAGTGGTCAATCGCACTTGACTGTAAATCAAGCGCCTCACGGCTACGAAGGTTCGAATCCTTCCCGGCGCACTAAAAATGTAACGCCCAATGCATGCCATTGGGCGTTTACGTTATAGTATTGACATATTTGATATAATATGGTAAAATATAGATATGCTAAGCATAGCGGAAAATACATATACTTTGACGCTGGCTCCAATGAACGCCGAAGACGTGCGACGTTGCGGCTGCTACTCATTCCGACACAGCTTTGGACGTAGAGTAGAGGCACCATGTAATGCAAGACTAAAAAAGGGTGAGGAATATAAATGCTCAGACTGCAAAAAGCGCTGCGTTGGTTAGACAAGTATATTTGATAGTAGCCTACAGTTTGCTACGGAGCCACATAATGTGGTACAATCTTTTTAGCTGTATGACTGCACCTATTTCGCCAGAAAAGCAAAGGACGGAAGGAAAAAAGCCTGATAGGTGCTGGTTTGGCCTCGCGCATAAATGGAAGGCAGACCCAGATGGCGGGTTTAACTGCACTAGACCGCTCTGCAAAGCACACTCGGTATATTAAAGGTGCACACTTCCCCACCCACCTCGGCACGTTCGTGCCACATAACCAATATCCAAACTCCTAACCATTTGAAATGAAATCTATATCCTTAAAACATGTTACTGTCGACTTCGGCAAACGTGTCGTACTCGAAGATGTATCTCTCACCATTAACGAAGGTGAGCGTGTTTCCGTCGTTGGTGAAAACGGCGGCGGCAAATCTACGCTTATGCGTGTGATGATGGGCGAAATCGAAGCCTCTGAAGGCGAAGTGCACATCACAAAGGGCCTCCGCACCTTTTACGTAAGCCAAGAGTTCCCTAAAGAGGCGCTCGGTCAAACTGTCTTAGAATATTTTACCGAAACCGCAGGCCACACCTTGATAGGCAAGGCAAAAGAGTTTGCGAGCCTCCTTGGTATGAAAAGCGCAGTGTTCGAAAAAAGGTGTAAGGAGCTTTCAGGCGGACAACAAAAAATAATTCAAATATCTGTTGGTCTTGCGCAGAACCCCGACTTCCTGCTCCTCGACGAGCCAGAGAACCACCTCGACATTGTGACCCGCCGCGCGCTCCTTACGGCGCTCAAAGGGTTTCGAAACGGGCTCGTCATTATCTCGCACGACAGAGCAGTAATAGACACACTCACACGACGCGTGGTTGCTGTCGAGCTTGGGCACGTATATATTAGTGACGGCGGATACGCAGGATATAAGAAGGCACGAGCTCTCAGAGTAGAGAGCGCGCAGCGCGACTTCGACGAAGAGGTAAAGCGGATAGACAAGTTAGAAAAAGCGCTCGTCATTGCTCACCAAAAAGCGATCCGCGGAAAAGAAACGGCCGCATACCATAAAATTAAAGATGAGATCACTGCTCTAAAACAGAAACACAAAGTCGAAAAACGTGCGACGGATGAATTCACCGCAATAAGAATTAAGGACTCCACCAGTAACCTCCATGCTCAAAAACGAATCCTTGCAGTAAAAGACGTGAGTTTTGGGTTCCGCCCAGGCTCGCCACTATTCAAAAACCTTTCGTTTGAAATTTATCGCGGGCCGCATGTGGTCATACTTGGCAGAAACGGCTCTGGGAAATCAACACTCCTTTCATTGCTGAGTGGCGTTCGTGCGCCGCAGTCGGGGGTTGCAGAGTGGTCACCCGGACTTTCCGTGCGTTACCTCGAGCAGCACACAACGTTCGACGAAAAGCTTTCTGCAAGAGAGGTGGTAGAAAATCATTTCCACGTTTTTGCAGAAGCAGCAAGGCGTATCCTCGGTAGCGTAAAGTTTGACACAGACAGGATGGACAGACCACTCGCATCACTTTCTGGCGGTGAGCGCATGCGACTTAAATTTGCTCTTGTCTTTGGTGAGAATCCAGACGTCATCATACTCGACGAACCAACCAACCATATCGACATAACTACGTGGGACATACTGCTTGAGCAGTGCAACGAAACTAGGGCAACAATCCTCCTCGTTACGCACGACGAAGAATTCATACGTGAGTTAAAGCATAAGCGCTTTTACGTGCTCTCGAAACAAACACTCGTCGAACGCCACAAGACTCTCGACGAGCTCTTAGACGAGCTCGCTACGCACTAACTGCCGTGGCTTTTAAGCTGATCATCTCTAAATTGACTTAGATAAACACTTTCTGGAGCTACAACTTGGTGAGTTTTTCTAGTTCGTCTGCTTCCGCACGCAGCTCTGCGACAACTTTCATTCGTATATATTTAGCCACCGCTTGTACACGGGTTGAAGAGTCGAGCTTGATTTTTATATTCTCAACATGAAATCGAGCTGTCCTTGGGGAGATGCCTAGAATGATGCCGATCTCGGAGTCAGTTTTCCCAGCTGAGGTAAGCTCCATAACCTGACGTTCTCGCCTTGATAGGTCTTCAACTTTTTGAGCGAGCCTAAACCTCCTTCCAACTATCACCTCTTGCGGCTTCCTCTCTGAACCGTTTTCCATCTGCTCATCATACTCTTTTGCTAGGATGTGTCAACAAAAACCCCCGCACATGTGCGGGGGTTTTGTTCGAATCTGTATACTATGCCTGGCCTCGCATTTCTTTTTGGGTCTGCGCCACAGCAGCAGTGGCACCTCCAACTCCAGCAAACCACGCTCCAACTACAGGAGCTGCTGGGGCAAATGGAGTGGCGAGCGTAATAGCCGCAGCTGTTGCACCCGCAAGTAGCCCGTGACGAAGTGTTTCTTTCGTAACGCGTTTAATTGATGGGTGAGTTATTCGACTAACAGCTTCTGGTGTACGAGAAACGGCTGTATATACCGTAGGTATAGTTCTCGCAATACCCTTACCTGCCACAACCGCTGTACGCTTAGCACCGCGTCCAGTTGCGCCAATCGCTGCTGACACTGCGCGCTCAATGTAAGCATCTGGGCTTTTTGGCCCAAAGAGATAATCGTTTGCCTTACTTTCACGTATCTTTTCAATGATTCCTGCCATATGGTAGTTTTTATATTTTTAATTCCTGTACTATACTCCTACCCTTGCCAGGTGTCAAGAGTTACGATACGAGCGATTTTTGCCTGGTTTTGTGGTTCGTCCTGGCTGTTTTTTTGAGCTCAAAGCTGAACTCGCCGTTTGCTTTAAGCCCTACAGCTACTGACCCGCCCTCGAGAACGCCCTGGTTAACCATAAAAGTGGCGACAGGGGTGAGGATCTTGGTCTGGATGAGCCGCTTGAGCGGGCGCGCCCCATATTGGGGGTTGTAGCCCTCTTTGGCTAGGTAGTCGTACACCTCAGGCTTTAGTTCAAGCGTGATCTCCTTTGCAGCAAGGCGCTTTTTAACGATGTTTACCTGCATCTCAACGATACTCTTTATAGCTTCTGGAGAGAGGATATTGAAGAGGATTATCTCATCGAGACGATTTAGGAACTCGGGTCGGAAGAAGTCTTTTAGTGCACCCTGCACTTTTTCTTTCGCCTGCGTGTACTCTGCTTGTGCAGACTGGTCAGTGGTAAAGCCCATTGTGCTCATTCGATCGATAAACTGCGAGCCTATGTTAGAAGTGAGGATGATGATCGAATTTTTAAAGTTAACTTTCCTTCCCTTTGCATCGGTAAGCGTTCCAGAATCGAGGACCTGAAGAAGGATGTTAAATACCTCGGGATGCGCCTTTTCAATTTCGTCAAAAAGTACAACCGAGTATGGGCGGTGGCGCACTTTTTCCGTTAGCGAGCCTCCTTCGTCGTGGCCGACATAGCCTGGTGGCGAGCCGATCATTTTACTAACCGAATGCTTTTCCATGAACTCGCTCATGTCGACTCGGATGATTGCGTTTTCGTCGTCGAACATAAACTTAGCGAGCGCACGAGAGAGCTCGGTCTTCCCAACACCAGTAGGACCAAGGAATAGGAACGAGCCAATCGGCCGGTTCGGATCAGCGATACCAACGCGGGATCGCTTTACTGCATCCGCAATAAGCTTTACTGCTTCGTCTTGGCCGACGACCTGTTTTTGAAGCTCCTCGTCCATGCGACTTAGCTTCTTTGCTTCTTCTTCAAGCATGCGCGAGACAGGCACTCCAGTCCAACGGCTCACTACTGAGGCGATTTCAACCTCTGTGACCTCTTCTTTTAGTACGCGGCGGGTTTTCTGCAACTTTGAAAGTCGTGCTGTTTCCTTTTCAAGCTTGTTCGAGAGCTCTGGGATCTTGGCATAGCGGATCTCTGCCGCACGCTGTAAGTCTGCCCGCGCTTCTGCGCTCTCTGCTTCTGCGCGGAGCTGCTCAAGCTCCTTCTTAAGTTTGCCAATCGAGGCGAGCGACTCTTTTTCATTCTTCCATTTGAGTTCGAGGTCGCTCGTTTTTCCGCGCTCTTCAGCGATTGAGCGTTCAACTTCTGTGATGCGCTCCTCGCTCGCCGATCCTACGTGCGCAGCCTCGTCTTTTTTAAGTGCGGCAAGCTCGATCTCAAGTCGGCGAACCTTCCTATCGCTCTCTTCTAGCGCTGGTGGTTTATTTTCTAGACTAATTCGGAGCGCTGATGCAGCTTCATCAATAAGATCGATTGCTTTGTCCGGAAGGAAGCGGTCGGTGATGTACCTACTTGAGAGCTCGACGGCCGCAACTATCGCGTCATCTGTGATCCGGACATTGTGAAAGTTTTCATATTTCTCTCGAAGTCCCCGAAGGATCGCAATTGCGTCTTCTGCCATTGGTTCTGCAACGTAGATAGGCTGAAAGCGACGCGTAAGCGCTTGGTCACGCTCAAAGTGCATTTGATACTCTTTGAGCGTTGTCGCACCGATAATACGGATTTCTCCGCGAGCAAGCGCGGGCTTCAACATGTTAGAGGCCTCCATTGCTCCCTCTGCACCACCCGCACCGAGCAAAGTATGAATCTCATCCACAAAGAGGATTACTTTCCCGTCAGCCTTTTCGACTTCCTTCATTATGTTTTTGAGTCGCTCTTCAAACTCTCCGCGGTATTTAGTGCCCGCAATGAGGAGCCCGAGATCAAGCGACAAGAGCTCTTTGCCTTTGAGCGACTCAGGGACATCACCTACCGCCATTCGTATCGCAAGTCCCTCCGCTATTGCAGTTTTTCCTGTGCCGGCATCGCCAATTAAAATAGGATTATTTTTAGTACGTCTTGAGAGTACCTGGATCATGCGTGTGGTTTCTTGCTCGCGACCGATTACCGGGTCAAGCTTGTTTTCTTCAGCGAGCTTGGTGAGGTTGCGCGTGTATTTAGGGAGCGTCCTAAAACGCTTGTCAGCAACGGGCGTTGCCTCGCGACTCGTTTTAACTTCCTGCAATGTATTCATGACAGCGTTTCGATCGATGCGGAATCGATTAAACACTTCAAGTGCGGGACCCGGGTGTTGAAGCACACCAAGGAAAATGTGTTCTACATTTACAAAAGATTCACCAAGTGCAGAGGCGATCTTAACACTCGCTTCAAGTGCCTGCACTAAGTCAGGAGTGAGATACAGCTGGTAACTCGGAGCTACAGTGTTTGATGTTGGACCCTCAAGCAACTCGATTAACGAATCACTGAACAACACGAGATCAACATCGAGACGCTCAAGGAGTGCGAGCACAGTAGATTCTTCCTGGAGTGTCAGCGCAACGGCCATGTGGAGAGACGAGACTTGATTTTGCCCGCGCTCTATAGCAAGCTCATGCGCGCGGCGCACCGCCTCTTTCGCCTTGGTAGTAAAGTTATTGAACGGAGGTAGTCCTGGTGGCATACCAAAAGTATACCATTTTCAGACCCAAAAAGGAACACTTATTGCGCTGTTGAGGAAGCGGTATTTGAACGCTTTGTAATAAAACTTGCGATGTCAGCGAGCGAAATGTATGTTGACTTCGAACCTCGTTCTCCAAGGCTCTCACGTGTAGCTATGCCCGCGAATGCTCCGCTCGGTGTTACGAGCGGCGTACCTCCCTGAACGGCATTGCCTGTAGTCTCCACAGCACCGATCTCTATATCCCCTCCCGCGCCGACGATCTTTGCAAACGTATATTTTGCGGTGAGCGCACCAATCGAAACTCGCGCCTCTTTACCAAGTGGTATACCGATCAGCGTTTGCCCGAGCACGAGCGAATTGTTGTCAGCGATAAGAACTGGCTTGCCTATTGGTTTCGTTAAAGCAAGTACCCCAACACCAACCTCATTTATGCTGAATATAAACTTTGCGGTTGAGGTTGAGCTGCCTTGCGAAATAAAATACGTCCCGTCAGTAACAAAGCTAGCGTCTGTGATCACATAATCACCCACACGAACACCAATGCCCACGACCGGCGAACTCGTTGCGTCACCTGAACGTATTGCAAGTATTTGCGCAAAAGAGTTTGAGATCGCGGTTGATATTGCAGCGTCGTCCTTCACTAGCACTGTGGTTTCTTTAATCGTTTCTTTAGGAATAACCACGCCTGTCGTGGATGCGATCGTTTGCACAGTACGCTCAATGATTGTATTCACCGTTTGAGGAACAGACGGTGGAGCATCTGCAAGAAGCGCTACAGTCATAATTCCTGTTGCGATAGAAGTTATGAAGCTCACCATCAAGACGAGCAAAATCATTTGTGACTTCGAGAGATCTTCGAGATCCATATAGTTAGTATACCAGGCCGGTCGCAATAGTAAGAGGGAGCGCGTCTACAATTGCGTTCACAATTTGATCACAATCTTTTTTTGTTGCGGTTGGCAGAAGCGAGATGCGCAGAGTTGACGGCGGTGCCCCCTTCCCAGTTCCAGCACAGGCAGAACGTGGAGATACTGCAACTCCACGTGCATCAAGTAGAACGGTGAGGTAGTCAGTGTCTACCCCCATCTCATACTGCACCGTGTTTGGTGCACGATCACAAAGGCTACCGATCAAGCGCGCAGACGGAACCTTTTGCAGCATGCGAGCGTGTAGGTATGCGCACATGTCAGCAACTTTGTGCGCTCGCTGCTTGCGTTTAGCAACTGCGTCAGTAATTGCAGCGGCGGACGCAGCTATACCAGCTACATTTTCAGTGCCAGGCCTGCGAGAACGCTCTTGAGTTCCGCCAAAAAGTACTGGAGCGAGTGGAACAAGGTCCGAAGAATATAAAATACCTACTCCTTTTGGGCCACCACACTTGTGCGCGTCGTATGAAACCACATCTGCTTGCATAGTATGTGGCGACGGGTCAGAGTACATAAGTGCTTGCGACGCATCAACATGGAGGAGCGGAAACGCGGTGCCCGAAAGCGTGCGCGAGTGTTTTGACACAAGAGAGAGCCGTCGTTCACGAAGCGCTCTCCCTACCTCACGAACTGGTTGAAACACACCACTTTCGCTCACCGTGTGTACAAGCGAGATAAGCACGGTGCGTTCTGTAATTGCGTCAATAACAGCCTCAACGGGAACAGTGCCGGACGAGCCTGTCGAAATGTACGTCACACTCGCGCCTCGCTTCTCAAGCTCCCCGAACGCAGAGTCAACGGATGCATGCTCGGCCGATGAAGTAATAAAGTGCTGCTCGCTGAGTGGGATTCGCGCGTGCAAAAGTGCGTGCGCGACTCCGTGTATAGCGAGCGTGTTTGACTCTGTCCCACCTGAAGTAAACGTGAGTTGCTCTTTCTGAACGCTGAGGGCACGGGCGATCTCTGCGCGCGCTTTGTTTAAAAGCGCGCGCGCCTCTCTCCCCTCCGAATGGAGCGCAGACGGATTACCGTACAACTTGATACTTTGCTTCAAAACTCGCTCTGCAGCGCTCGAAAGTGGAACCGCAGATGCTGCGTCTGCATATACACGATTCATATCATTATGATACTATTCTTACAGATGTTTGCACTCGACCAACAAACGCTCATAACCGTTGCACTCTCGGCACTCGTTATTTCTGTTCTCGCTTCCCTCTTCCTCCTTTTCTTGGCATATCGTATTTTTAGGCTCACCCGCGGAAAAAACAGTGAAAGCCTTGAGGAGGTGATCGGATCCATCAACGAACGCACAAGCGCACTTGAGGTACACGCGCGTGGAGTAGACCAGATGCTAACGGTGCACACTTCTAAAATCCAGAGGTCGGTGCAAACAATCGCGACTAAGCGCTTCGACCCGTTTCAAAACGCTGGCGGTCAACAAAGCTTTGCTTCGGCACTAGTTAACGAGCGCGGAGACGGCGTTATCATCTCGGGCTTTCATGCGCGTGACGGTGTGCGCGTGTATGCAAAGGAGGTTGAAAAGTTTGCCTCCTCACGTGACCTTTCTGATGAGGAAAAGGATGCGCTGCAAACCGCACGCGCAAGCTTGCAGTAAAGCCGTTTTTGTGGTTTTCTAGATATATGGGAACACGTATGCAGCCGACTGTGGCTGTGGTTGGGCATATTGACCACGGCAAAACGTCACTTCTTGACTACATCAGGAAGTCTTCAGTGGCTGCTCGCGAAGCTGGCGGGATCACTCAGCGCGTTTCGATGTATGAAATCGTACACACAAACGAGTCGGGCACACATCCAATTACATTTATTGACACACCCGGTCACGAAGCCTTTGGGTCAATGCGTCAAAAGTCCGCACGCGCAGCAGACATCGCCGTGCTTATTGTCGCAAGTGACGATGGTGTAAAGCCGCAAACTCTTGAAGCGCACAAAGCGATCATGGACGCAAAGATCCCCTACATAGTCGCGTTTACTAAAATTGACAAAGACACAGCGTCCGTAGATCGCGCAAAAGACACCGTGCTCCGCGCAGGAATTTACCTTGAGGGTCTTGGCGGCGACGTGCCGTATGTAGCCATCTCAAGCAAAACTGGCGAGGGTGTCACAGAGCTCCTTGACACCATACTATTGGCAGCTGAGGTTGGCGGACTGACGCTCGACGACTCCCTACCCTTTCGAGCTGTAGTTATTGAATCAGAGCGCAGCAGCAAGTCTGGTATCAGCGCAAGCGCTATCATCCGCGCGGGCACGTTACCGACAAGCGGGTTTTTTGTCTCAGGGAAAGCGGTCGCACCGGTGAGAGTGGTGGAAGATTTTTCTGGCAAAAAAAATGTTCGCCTTGCGGCAGGACAGCCGGTAAAAATCTACGGCTTCGATACCGAACCAAGCGTAGGAAGTGAAATCATTTCAGTTGCTACTAAAAAAGAAGCCGAGGCGCTTGCCGCAGAAGCGTCGCGTAGCTCTATTGCAACAACAAACGATCAGCCGGAAAACCCTTTCAGAATTGTTATCAAGGCAGACACGGCAGGCTCTATAGATGCACTTAAATTTGAACTTGACAAGCTTGGCGTAACTAACCCACCGATCTATATTGCGGGGACTGGTGTGGGGGTAATTAATGACAATGACGTAAAATTGCTCATCGGCTTCCAACCGTCAGCAATAATTGGATTCAATGTTAAGGCAGACGCTTCTGCGCTTGATTTAGCTGAGCGGCAACACATACTAGTTGAAACAAGAACTATCATCTACGAACTCACCGAATGGCTAAAAAATGAAATTGCAAAACATGTACCGGAAGACACGTCGATTAAAATTCATGGCACGCTCAAGGTATTGAAGGTCTTTTCTACAACAGGCACAAAGCACGTTTTGGGAGGAACTGTCGAGAGCGGCGCGCTAAAAGTTGACGACGTCGTGCAAATCCTGCGCCGTGGCGTGGAGGTCGGAAGAGGAAAGATCACAAATTTACAGCTTATGCGCGCTGACGTAGGAACAGTAACGGCACCGAACGAGTGTGGCCTCCAAGTCACAGCTAAATTTGATATCATCGCTGGCGACACAATAGAGTCGCACGGCAAGCACCTATGAGCCGCCCACACTTAGCTAGTACCATCGAACATCTTGCTGCAGAGTTTATAAATCGCGAGTCTAATCGACAGTCACTCATAACAGTGACTCGAGTAGAGCTCGGTGAGCGTTCACGGGAAGTGCAGATCTTCGTAAGTATTTTCCCCGAGGGAAACGCTGCAGCTGCGCTGCAATTCTTAAAGCGTATGCAAGGCGATTTTTCCAAATTCCTGCATGAGCGGATCAAGGCACATGCAATTCCGCGCCCACTCTTCATGCAAGACCCAAACATTGCTGGTGTTGAGGAAGTAAAGTAAAATAGGAAAGGTACGAGACTCTTCGCCTGGCCGCGTCGTCAAGTGGTAAGACAAGGGACTGCAAATCCCTTATACGGCGGTTCGATTCCGCCCGCGGCCTCACATGAACAACTTACGCCCGAAATGGGAACTCTTATTGTCCTTGCTCCCAATAGTATTTGTCGTAGCAATTGCATACTTTTTAACAACGTATATTGGCGTCGACACTCTCCGCGAGCGCGTAGCAGATGCCGGGTGGATTGCGCTCGCACTCATAATTACCGCGAAGGCCACCACGATAATAGTTGCCCCTCTTGGAGGTACCATCATTTATCCAATAGCGGGCGCCGCATACGGCATACTCCCAGGTTTGGGCGTCACCCTAATTGGCGATTTCGTTGGGTCTACTGTGGCATTTTTCCTAAGCCGCTGGTTTGGCAGCAGCATACTGAACACATTCACCTCTCGCGCTCAGGCGCCGCTCATTACGAACGTACTCACCCAACTTGAAGATCGTACTGCATTTGTTTGGGCTCGCATCAGTGCTGCGGGATTTATGGATCTCTTTGCTTATGCTGCTGGCCTAACCAAGGTTCCGTATGGATACTTCATACTAGTACACATGCTCGTACATACACCAATAGCAGCACTATACACAGCGTTTGGAGACATACTAATTCACGGCAACTGGATCACCACAGCACTTTACACACTTATCGTTGGCGGACTCGCAGCATTTGGTGCATCACGCTTAATGCAACAGGCTGAAACGCAAAAAAATAAATTAATTAGTTAGTGCCGGGAGTGGGACTCGAACCCACACGCCAATGTTACTCAGCAACAGATTTTAAGTCTGGGGCGTCTACCATTCCGCCATCCCGGCTTACACTAGTTATACTACTAATTAATTCTTAAGTCTAACTCCGTGAGCGCCTTGCTCTATCCAACGCATCGGCAAGCTGATTCATCTTCGGATCCAACTCTTCAAGTCTTTGTCGATAGTGCGCAACCTTCACTGCGCTTATGGAGCCGCGCTGAGACTCGAGCTGCTTGATGATCCGTCTGCACGCACCTACTGCTCCCGAAACCTTTGATAGCTCTTTCTCAAGGCGACTGATATCCTGTTCGCCTTTAAAAACATTCTGGTCTAACTCCTTGCTTTCATTATTCATATGATTTTACCTGCTTGTATCTTCTCTCCATAATCCGAGCCGCTTCATACGTAAGTAGTTGTACCGCTGCGTCATGAGTGGATACACGTCAGCTATCAAAAACAACACACCGAAAATAGCAGCTGAAGCCATTAAGCTTAAACCTAAAAATACTGCCGTCACAGAAGCGGCGAAGAGGGCACCCGTAACAAACACGCTTTGTATATGTATTCTCCATGCAGCACGATTAAATTCGCTGTATGTCTCGAGGGTGTGAGGTTCGTTTAATTTTATAGCTTTTGCCTTTCTCATCCTTAACACCCTGTCACCGTTTGTTGGCAAGCGCTTTTTGTAAGCCCTCACCTGTAATATTTCATAGAAGCGCTCCTCAATACCCTTTCTTTCGAGCGAGCGCGCTCGTTCGCGTGCCACCTGTTCGTGGGTAACCGCGCCCGGCCTCTCCTTACCTGTGTTCATAAACCTATGATAACACAAATTTACTAAATGTAAAGTCTTGGCTTTTTGTCGTATTATTTGGCTTTCTGCTCAAATAAAAACTCTTTGATTTTGATCAACGAATCAAATATGTGCTCAGAGCCCTCCAAAGCGGCACTATCCCCTCGAAACAGCACCCTTGTGGCAACACCTGCGGCACGCGCACACTCTATGTCGCTCAACTTATCGCCAATGAGAATCGATTCCCCGAGGTCAATCTGGAGATCCTTTTGCGCAGAAAAGATCATCCCTGGCAAAGGCTTCCTACACGCGCATTGCTCTGTTTCCTCGTTGCCGTCGCCCGGCACACCGTGCGGACAGAAATATATTCCGTCGATGCTAATGCCATGTTCAAGGAACCTCTCCTTAATCCAACTTGACAGCAAATGAAACTGCGCCTCTGTATACATGCCGCGAGCAATCCCGGACTGATTGGTTACGATTACGATCCGGTATCCTCTTTGCTGAGCTGCGACACAAAGATCAAAAAGTCCGTCGATAAAAACTATATGCTCTGGTAGATGCGCGTAACCAACGTCCAGGTTAATAACGCCGTCACGGTCTAGAAATAGTGCGGGAGCCACCGAAGGCATGTTTTTCATATATAGTTTGTCCGCCCACTTGGACTCGAACCAAGGACCATCTCCTTAAGAGGGAGTTGCTCTACCAACTGAGCTATGGGCGGGAGTGAGAAGAGTTGCGAGCGTTTACGCTCATGACCTCAACCGCGCACAAGCGTTTTGCTTATGGGCGGATTACGTAAGTATACCCCAAATATGCAAACTTTTAAAGTTTATAAAAACAGTGTAAAATAAGTGAGTTTGGGCGGATGGCGAAATTGGTAGACGCGCCTGCCTTAGGAGCAGGTCCTTCACGGGATGGAGGTTCGAGTCCTCTTCCGCCCACTAGTATAGTTAAACTACCTTGGTAGCGGGACGTTGAAAGTTGCGAGCACGATGCGGAGGATGCCAATGGCCCCAACCATAATGAACACACCGATTACACCCCAAAGTAGGAAGGTGTACCCTTCCTTGCGCTTAGCGGCATCGCTAGTGTTCATCAAGAACTTGGTTGCGAGAAACCAAATGAACCACGCGACCCCGGCAGTCACAATAAGCACTATGATCGGCTGTATGAAGAGCCGAACAACGTTGTCAATAAAATGTGTGAGTGCTTGCATAGATTATTGGCCTACACGAGGAACCGTATTTGGAATCGTTTGAGGTGCACCGAAGTTGCTCATAAAGGCGAACAGTAGTCCAACGATAATTATTGTAACGACACCCAAGCCTAGGCCATAGCCGGACCTACTACTCTCATATTGCTCGAGAGCATTCTTTGGCTGCCCAAGTGCGCTCGGCGGCTTCCACATTTTAGCCTTTATCTACGAGTCCCAGTATTTCCAGTATTTACTGAAGGGGGAGTGATCTGCTGGTTACCTCCTACGTTGAATGTATCCTGCAAGACGCCAACGAGACCCCAAACTGAAAGCATGACGAAGAGTATGAGGATACCATAGATCATTTTGTTGCGAGCCTCTTCGCGCCCCTTGTCGTCAGCCTTTCCGAGTAACAAAGATGCGAGCCCCCAGAAGAAGTAAATGAGTGCAAGGGCAACTACGATTGGAGTGATGACACCAATGAGATTGTTAACTGTTCTAAGTGTATCCTCAAGCGTTTCTGCAAATGCTACAAATGGGGTGAGGAGAAGTGCCGCACCGACTGCTGATGTTAAATACTTGTTCATATGTATGATAAATGTTAATTACCTAGGTATTGTAACACCCCTCAGAAACTGCAACCCACAGGTAGTGGACTACTTCAGGAAAGTAGCAACAAGTATCTGGACCAGCCCGTTTAATGAAAGTACGACAAAAAATGCAACTATTGCGTAGAGGAGCCTCCCTGTTGCCTCTTTACGTTTCTTGCCGTCTGAATCCAGGAATATTTCGAGCATCGTCCAGAAGAACACGAGGAGACAGAGCGCAAGTGCAATCGGTATTACAGAACCAATGAGCTTAGTTACAAACTGTATGAGCGAGGTGATGGTCCACCCACCACCTCCTGCAAAACTTGTTGCTGCGACGAAGTCATTCATACTAGAGCTCTTGCACGGTTGCTTTGATCGCGAGAGAAAGCGCGTACGCACCAAGGACGAGGAGTGCACCAACAAGTGCCCAAAAGAGGCTTTCTCGTGCCTTCTTTAGATCTTCGGACTTACCTGCGGCCGCTGCAGAGATAAAATTAAAACCAATATACACGAGATAGAGCACGATAATGGGAAATGCGATTTGTGCCACAAGCTGCAAGAGCTTTGCAAAAAAGGCGTATATGTCTCTTGTTCCGATTGGGTTATGAAGCTCACCGGCAACAGCTGCAAACGCTATGCCTGGTACTAGCGCGAGTACTGTGGTCAAGAAAATTCTGCGTACACTCATGTTATTAGTATGCCACGACTATTCTGTTCTAAGGATCTCTTCCAGCTCGTCGTGTGCACTACGTACTGCGCTTCCTGCGCTCGCCTTCCCACTCGTCACTGTGTCTACCATTTCGCCAAAAATGCGAGCGGTGGTCGCCGGACCGGGGTCTAGGAATACAAAACTTTTGAGCGCGGCCTTTCTGAAAACCACTTGGTACGCATCAGCTTTACTATCTGGCTCAACATCTCGTCGAGGTGACGGTAGTAAAAGCGTAGATGAAAGAGCTGCCGCATGCGCCTGACTCGTCAGCACTCCAAGCACAATGAACGCGCCGTTAGGATTTCCTGTGCCGCGCGGGATCGAGAGGAATTGCATTTTCGCTTCTGCCTCTTCTCCCCCACCACGAGTAACTGGTACTGACGCTACGTCAAAATTTAAATTAGGATTTGCTGCACGTATTGCGCTCAGCTCTGATGCTCGACCGATGTACAGCGCGAGTGTCCCTGCCACAAAGGCCTGATCCGAGGGCCTGAGCGACCGATTCCAGGAATACGTCGGCTTTAGTGGATCAGAAAAGTCTGTCCAGTATCTAAGACTCGAATCTGCCGCAACAATCCCACCCTCAGTGGCATTGTTGAGGTGTGAGCGGTACGAACCATCACTACTTCGCACAACTGGATTTACACCAAGCTGTTTGATAAGTGTGACGAAAATTCCTGTGTTATGAAGTATGTTCGCCCAATCGCCAAACGCTGTAGCACTTTCTATAAGTGTTCCGTTTTCGGATTTCCTAGTCAAGCGTTTTGCCATAGTTGCAACCTCATCCCAGTACACAGGAGGCCGAGAGATACCCGCCTTGGCAAAAAGACTTCGGTTCCAGTACATCACCAACGGGTCAACCGTCAACGGTACACCTATTATTCCTGTCTGGGTAAGGAGCGCATCGCCGGCATCTATGTAGGTATCTTGAAACTCACGCTTCGAGACCGTATCGTATGGGATCTCACTTAATTTGTTTGCGTGTTCGACAATACTTGTTGAGGGAAGAATCACGAGATCAGGACCATTACCAGACGCGATCGCGGTTACGAGCTTTGAAACAAGCTCGTCGCTCTTCATTTCTAAGTACGTAACGTTGTTAAAGTCATCCCTCTCACTACGAATCAAGGTGAGCTCATTCTCGATTGCCTCCTGAGGAATTGCGCCCCAGATATGCACGGTGCCGATGCCCTCAGCTGTACGAGACGAATATGTCGCAAATACAAACAAGCCAAATGTTCCGAGAGCTAAAAATAATATTAATACTCCTGTTGCAAATGGTTTCATGGGTTTTGGGTTGGGGCAGTAGCAGTAAAAACAAAGTGATGTGCCCCTCCAGAGAGCATACCAGAAACCTTGAACCCTGCTGCCTTAAACATACGCACGACGTCAGCTGGTGCAGCAACAAGGTGCTGTGCTGGCCCCATGTTCTTAAACGAGCCAGCCCAATCAACCACGAGCGCCTGGCCGGCAGGCCTAAGCACGCGGGAAAGTTCAAATATAAAATCCTGTCTATGCTGCGGGTGCAGCGCATGAAGCACGTTTGCAACTATCGCAACATCCAGCGAGTCGACTGTAATTGGGAGCTGTTTTTCAATGTCATGAGAGATCCCAAATACACGTGCTCGAGAAGTTTTTTCGAGTTCATGGACAACCTTCTCAACCATGCCTGGCAATGCATCGATAACAAGAAGCTCGCCACTTTCATCGAGCATATCAGCAACTAACTTTGAATATGCACCGGCACCGGCACCAAAATCTCCAACATGAGAGCTGGCCTTAATTTCTACATACCCGAGCATGACTTTTGGGTCAGCGATTCGCATACAGTAATTGTACCTCGGCTTGGCCGACCGCGGCTGCAACTGCTGGTACAACACGCGCATCAAAGACAGTTGGAATAATGTTTGTTGGAGACGGCGCATCTACTAGTTGCGCGAGCGCACGCGCGGCACGTACACGCATACTTGTGGTGATGCTCGTCGCACGGGAGTCAATAGCTCCACGAAAGATGCCTGGAAAAGCGAGCACGTTGTTAAGCTGGTTTGGGAAATCACTACGTCCCGTTGCAACCACCGCCGCCCCGTTCACAATTGCTGACTCTGGCATGATTTCTGGTGTAGGATTTGCAAGCGCAAACACTATTGGTTGCGAGGCCATAGTGCGTACAAGCGCCGGGTCAATAGTTGCCCTGGAAACTCCGATCAATACGTCAGCTCCTTTGAGCGCGTCTTCGAGAGTCCCCGACGTAATAGCAGAAGTAGTTCGCTCAACCACCTTCCTTTTATCTTTAGTTAGATTAGTTTGCGGCAAACCTACTACGCCACGAGTATCGACAAGGGTAATGTTAGTGACGCCGAGCTCCAAAAGGAGCTCGGCGACCGCTATGCCCGCCGCCCCAGCACCAACTAGAGTAACCGAGAGCGTGCGAAATTCCTTTTGCACAACTTGTGCGGCATTCATTAGACCGGCGGCAACCACAACAGCCGTGCCATGTTGATCGTCATGCATAACAGGAATAGACAGTACGCTCTTTAACATACGCTCAACAGCAAAACAATTTGGAGCCGCAATGTCTTCAAGGTTTATCGCTGCAAACGATGGCGCAATGGCAAGAATCGCCTCAACAATAGCACTGGGCTCGTGCACATCCAGTATAATTGGCACCGCATCGAGCCCTGCAAGTTGCTTAAACAACATACACTTGCCTTCCATAACCGGCAGTGCAGCCAAAGGACCAATATTACCGAGGCCTAAAACGGCAGAGCCGTCGGTTACCACAGCGACCGTATTACCTGCGCCGGTCAAATTTCGCACTTGCGTAGCGTCTGCTGCAATCGAGCTTGAAACTGCAGCTACGCCAGGCGTATACAAGAGCGCAAGATCTTCAGGCGTTTTTGCGAACATTTTTACTCCCGTTTCTATCTTGCCGCGCAGCTTTTGGTGGAGACGCAGTGACTCCTCGTTTGTGTCCATCTTGCACAGTATACTCGTGCAAAGACTATTTAGCGACCTTGACAGCCTCGTCAAGTTTTACTGAAAGCACCTTGGAAACACCGTCGCCGCCCATAGTAACCCCGTAGAGCACACCTGCTCTACTCATGGTTTCTCTGTTATGTGTAATCACAATAAGTTCAGACTTCTCTGATAATCTGCGGACCATATCAGCATAGCGACGCGAGTTTGCCTCGTCGAGCGCCGCATCAGTTTCATCAAGAATCATAAACGGTGGTGGATTAACTGACGACATCGCAAAAAGGAGTGCAATTGATGTCAGTGCGCGTTCACCACCAGAGAGCATCGTGAGCGAACGAATGCGCTTTCGTGGAATAGTGAGTGCAACATCTATACCACGGACCGAAGGTGTGGAGACCGACTCAACTTCCTCGCCCTCTTCATCAAATACCCCTTCCTTCTTTTCTTCAACCAATTCCAACTCTGCGGTTCCTCCATCAAACATAAGCGCGAAGAGTTTCGTAAACTCTGTATTGATACTTTTGATCCCGCTGTCAAACCGATTCGAAAGTTCGACCCGCAAGTCTGCAATAAGCTGCACAAGTGACGCCCGCGAGGTGGTCAAGTCTTCAAGCTCTTTATGTAAATGCGTTTCGCGAGCAGCCGCTTCAGTGTATTCCTTCATTATCTCGTCTGCTCCTACTACACCGCTCTCCTCTAATCGGATTTTCATTTTTTGCAGCTCTCGTTTTTCTGCATCTTGCTCGTGTCGCGAGCGCTCAACAAGTTGCTCGTCTTGATAGTGAAGCACGCCAACACCTATAAGTGGCGCCACTTCTTCGCGCTCACGAGTAAACTCTTCCATCACCAGCTCTAGCCGAGCACGCTCGCCTGAGAGCGAGTCGAGCGCATGCTGAGTGTCGCGCTCTGCTTGTGTAAGCTCAAAAAGCGCCCGCTCGTGTACACGCTCTTCTTCTCGTGAATTCTCAATGCCTTCACGCATTGCAGCAAGTTCTTTTGTAAGTTCGGCGTGCGCTGCCGTTGCATGCTCTTCGTCTCTTCGAAGTGCACTTGCTTCAGCCTTGAGGTCGTTTAGGTCTGCGTCGCTTGTTCGCGCGCTCTGCAATAGACCACGCATACGTTCAATGAGCGCGCGCAAAAAGGCGACCGCGTCCTTAACTGGCATGGTGTAAAGCGAGTCGATCTGGCTTTCAGCAGAATCGGCAAGCGCGCGCACCTCATCTCCTGAGACATGTGCGCGCTCTGAAATCCTCGAGAGCGCATCTATTTGTCCCTCTATACGCGCAGCCTTCGTTGCGGCAGTACGGCGCCTTTCATCAACCTCCTCAATCTCGCGCGTGAGCCCTGAGAGCGCGCTTCCTGTACTGTTCTCAGATGCCGACTCCTCAAGCTTGACCCTGATGCCGCGTATTTTTTCTTTTAGCGCTATGTGTTCGCTCTCTTTGTTTTTTACTAGCGTATTAAGTCGCGCTTCTTCTTTGCGAATATACTCGTCCTCACATTTAAAATACGTTTTGTATCGTGAGAGTGCGAGTGTGCGCAGCTCCTCCGTCTTCTCAACCTTTTCAACCTGACGCTTTAGGTATCGTACATGTGGCGAAACCTCTTTCAACAGCGCTTCCGCTTGGCGCATGTTTTCATCTGTCTTCGTTAACTTTTTTTCGCTTTCGTCGAGCTTGTATTGGTAAACCTTTAGCCCAAGTGCGTCCTCTAAAATCTCTCTGCGTTGCGCGGGGGTTGCGGCGAGCAGGCGGTCAGCCTCGCCTTGCGAAATAATGTGGTGCCCCGAAGAGCCAATATTTGCGCGCGCCAAAAGCTCGATGCAGTCCTTAAGTCTTACTTGAGAGCCGTTAAGCAAGTATTCATTAGCTCCGTCTCGATGAACTACACGCTCAATGGTGACCTCGTCAAAGTCAACGGCAAGGAAACGCGACCGGTTGTCAAACGTGATCGCCACTGACGCGCGCGACGCGCGCGGCACTGCATGCGAACCGTTCCAGATCAAATCCTCACCGCGCTTCCCGCGCATCGACTTCATCGACTGCTCACCTAGAACGAAGCGTATAGACTCTGCAACGTTACTTTTCCCTGATCCGTTCGGGCCCACAATCGCAACGACGGGAGAAGAAAATTCAAAAAGAGTCTTTTTTGCAAAAGACTTAAAACCGAGTATTTCTACACGATTCAGTAGCATGCACTAAGTATAGCAAACTAAACCGCTCTTAATTCGACTTTCTAGCCCTGCGTGGGCGTGTATTTTCGGCAATAATTCTTGGGATAAAAGACGCCGAGCCGATAAGTGCAGCAGAGCCTATAGTAATAGCTACAGGCAAGAAGCCGAAAGTTGCAACCGCAAATGCAAGTGTACAGGTAAGCGCAACAGCGCCGGAAGCTATTATCGCGTGAGCTATTAATCTTTTTGACGAACCAACGCTCCTTTGTGGTTCATTTCGTAGTGGAGGATTAGGATTGATCCACACAAGCTTTGGACTTGAAGCGTTTAACACGCCTACACGTGGGACAACGTCGATCGGAGGAAAATTTTCGCGCGGCGGAATCGTGCCTAACTTAACGCGCTCAGGCTTTGCGGGAATTATAAACTCTGGCGACCTGTCCCCACCCTCATTTTTCATATTATTATTATTATATACTATTTGATACGCTTTGTCAACTGTCAGATTCTTCCTTAGTGGCTGCGAGCCGAACTGTTTGCCTGAGCAATAATCGGCGCAATCTTCTTAGCAATAGCATCCAACTGCTCATCAAAATCATCTAACCGTTGATGAAAGAGTTCTAACGCAGAAACTACAGATTTGGCGTGTACCGTGCTCAGCGGATTTTTATTTAGAGCTGTCTTAAAAAAATTGTACCCCGCTCTAAGTTCACCTACCATCATGTCAAAATCTTCTACCATTCCTTTCCCACTCCGTCTCGCATCAATGGTGCCATCGGGCATTTCGAAAGCAACGCCAGTTTTTACGCTCACAGTTTTGTATGCGTCGGTATGAAGTATTACTTTGTTTCTAAGCGACTTGATTCGATCCTCAAGTAACGCCTCGGTACGAACGAATTTTATTTTTTCAGACATGGGGTAGATATTGATATTATTTTTTCTTTTCAACGGGGAGCTTGAGCGCTGCAAGCGCTGCTGCCTGCTCTGCCTCCTGCTTACTCTTCCCTGTTCCTTGAGCAATGGGAACGTCTCCCACTGTTACCTCAACCACAAACTGCTTGTCGTGGTCAGGGCCATCTGCGCTCAGCGTCTGGTAGCGCGGCGTTAAACCGTAGAGCGCCTGAGCAAACTCTTGGTACTCACTCTTAGCGTCTCGCCATGCGCCGCTCTCAAGCACTTCTTCCATGCGCGGCATCACGAACTTTTTAATAAACTCTTCCGCAACTGCAAGTCCTTGATCAAGATAAATCGCACCTACTACTGCCTCAAACGTGTTTGCAAGAATAGTGGCGCGAGCGCGGCCGGTATCACGAGATTCACCTTTAGAAAGCAGTAGGCACTCGTTCATGCCCAAACTCTCTGCAACAGAACCGAGCATGATAGCGTTAACAAGCGCCGCACGATATGCAGTTAAAACTCCTTCGTCTTCGTCTGGATACTTAGCATAAAGTTCTGCTGTAACGACAAGCTCTACAACTGCATCGCCGAGGAACTCGAGTCGCTCGTTGTGTGTGCGCGCACTTGCGCGCTCATTCAAGTACGAGCGGTGCGTAAACGCGGTTTGGACGAGGTCAAAGTTTTTAAACTGGACACCTGCGAGCGTTTGAAATTTTTTTACTGCATCTTTGAAAGTTTGCGTGCTCATGTTGTTGGAAGGTCTCGATATACTGCACCAAGTACTCCGTTAATAAACTTGCCCGACTGTTCGCCGCCGAACGTCTTTGCTACTTCTATTGCCTCATTGAGTGCTACTTTTGGCGGGACAGCCTCCTTGTCGCCAAACATCAGCTCATACAGGCCGATGCGCAGCACATTGCGGTCGATCGGGGCTATTCTGTCAAGTGGCCACTCCGGAGCTGCCTTTGCCGCTACGGCGTCAAGCTCCGTTTGTTTTGCAAGCACACCTTCTGCAAGTGCGCGCGCAAACGGAATGTCTGCAGCACCACTCTCATACTCGGCAGCGTTCCTTTCGAGAACGACCTTCATACCCGCAGAATCGAGAGTATTATTTACGTCGCACTCAAAAAGCGACTGCAGTACGAGCGCTCGAGAAAGGTGCCGTGATGCCATAGGAAGCTACGCGGACTTTTTTGCAGTGCGCTTTCTTTTAGCAGCAGCGTTAGGAAGCGCGCGACCTCGGTAGGTGCCTCCAGTCAAAACCACACGGTGGCGAGGGTGCACTGTTCCTTCAGGTGACTTCGTAAGAGCTCTGTTTTTGAGCGCGTGATGAGAGCGGCGGTTAGCCGTGTGTCCACGCGTATGACGCATTCGTACAACCATAGTACGTGTAGTATAGCACGCAAAAAACCTATTGCCAACTAATGAATAGTTTCCGTGAGTTTGACTTTCTTAACTCGGCGACGCTTGCCAGTCTTAATATTTTTGACCTCTATCACAGGATTAAGCGCCTGCTGTACGATAGTACGAACCTCGTGTCCGGAGAGAACTTTTTTAATTCCGAGCGCTGCGGCAACTCCATGCACCGCAACCATTTTCCCTCGAAGGAGGTTTCGCGCTGCCTCTGAAGCACGGCGCACGTCGTACCCTTCACCAACTATCTGATTCAAATCGCTTTGTGTCCCTTCGGTATATCCAAGCGCATACGGCGCAGCCGTTGCAACTGGATCAAATTTTTTGAAAGTTGTTACTCCACCGTAGCCGGGGCCCGGAATGATCGAAACATAACCGATGTTTGCAGGGTTGTTTAATACAATCGCGACCGCATGAACCGCTTCATGGTACTCGGGTAATGTATACCTATCAAAAACAGGTATCGGGTTTACAACTTGCGCCACTTCTCCTTGCCGGGTCCGGATTGGCCCTTTGTGCATCGAAATCAGCTCGCGCTCGCCTAATTGAATATTTTCCATGCAGCTATCTATTCTCTAACATTTCTTTAAAAAGGGCGAGTGCGGTCGGGAGCGATTTGGTGCCAAAATTTTGCATCGATAGTAAATTTTGTTCGAGTGTTTTCTTCTTGTTCATTTTTTGTGGAATGAGGGCGAGCGCCTCTCGCAAGGTGGTGGACTGAACCGGGATTCCATACATGTGGCATTCGGAATAAATTGCTCGGATGGTCCGTACAGCCTGCCCCTTATCAAACTCTGGAAATGTGGCTCGGGTTAGCCTGTCGTTTGAGGCATAATCCCAGATTGGCCTATCAAGCCTAGTCGGTCTTTGCCGCTCTGCAATAAACGCAGCAGCATTGTTCATAGCCTCGTGCCCACGTGACATACGCGCATCTATACCACTAAATCTTTCAATATGCAACTACCGCTGCATTGCGTCGGTGAATTCCTTGAGCACAGATTCGGTTGCCTCGGCGAGGCCGTTGATGAGTTCGTTCTGGCTGAACTTGTCTCGGAAAAAGTTTGCTACTTGCGCCAAGTCTGGCTGACCGTCGTTGGCCTCGCCGAGCTTTACCAAATCCTGCTTCTCTGACTCTTCGAGCTTGTCGCCAAGCCTTACGAGAAGGTCAGCTGCAATAGCCTCCATCAAGTTCTGCTCTATTTCCTGCCGCTCCTCACTAGGGATGTCGAGATCGTCGAGCGTCGTATCTACCTCCTCATACAGCTTGATCACCCGCTCCGAAAGTGCCGGATCGATAGGCGGTACTGCTGGCTGGGTTGCATTGTCGTCCATGCAAGTATTATATCACATTTTTCAAATATGTGCGACGATGCTGAGCACAAGGGCCGTACTGTTTGATAGCACTGATGTGTGCGCTCGTGCCGTAGCCTTTGTGCTGCGCAAAATTGTATTGTGGAAATTGTTCGTGGATTTTTGTTTGCATGAGCTCGTCGCGCGTCACTTTTGCTAGTACCGATGCGAGCGAGATGATGGGCTCAGTAACATCACCTCTAATAATGGTGCGCTGCTCAAATTCAGCAGGTGCTTTGAGTGAGCCATCAAGAAGAATGAGGGACTCGAGAGGATCGACGGAAAGTTCGGAAAGACCTGCCGCGATCGCCTGCGCGATCGCGGCAGATATCCCCACTTTGTCCACCTCTTGTGCACTTTTTGAAAAAACACCGAACCTCAGATTTTCCCCCTGCGCAGCCCTTGCGAAGTCGTATATTTTCAATCTCGCCCTTTCTGTCATTAGCTTCGAGTCGCGGGCACCGATTGTAGCAACAATATCTGAGCTCGTTGCAACCACTATCCCAACCATCACGGGCCCGGCAAGTGGCCCCCGCCCCACCTCATCAATACCAACAATGAATTTTTTTCGCATGCCAGCTATACTAATAGCAATGGTAACCCACCTTGCGGCGCACAGTCACTACAGCCTACTCAATGCGATTCCGCAGGTTGAGCCACTAGTCGACAGAGCTGCGGAGCTTGGGCTTGAAGCGCTTGCACTGACCGACAAGAACGGGCTCTACGGTCTTATAGATTTTTACAAAGCAGCAACGAAAAAGAATATTAAACCGATCTTCGGTGTCGATGCATCGGTAACTCTCGCTGGGATCGAGGATCACGTTTATTTTCTTGCGTGCTCAAACGACGCGTACCAGAGCTTGCTTAAATTGGTAAGTGCGATGCACATGCGCTCACCGATAGGCGACCCGCGCGTTAGTGAGCCAGTACTCAAAGAGCACGGTGCTGGGCTTGTCGCACTCATCCCGTGGAGCACGCTCCAAAACCCAAATGCGGTACACGCCATTGCGATTCTAAATGAAGCGCTTGGTGTAGAAAATATATTCGCCATGCTTGAGTGGAGTCGTGGTAAAGACGGGATGAGTAAGATCGCTGCTCGCGCACGCGAATTATCTGTGCCCCTCATCTCAGCAGACAGCACATTTTACTTAAAGCCTGGCGACGCGCGCGCATACGACATTGTTCGAAAGATCGGCAATCCAACTACGGCTCCTGAACCACTCGACCACACGTTTATTGCGCCACATATGATCGCCGAACTCTGCCGTGAGTATCCAACTGCGCTCAGCAATAACGAAGCGCTCGCGGCACGCGCATCAATCAAGCTTGAGCTGGGGAACTGGATTCTGCCCGCGTACGACTTGCCAGCCGGATCTACTGCTGAGAATGAGTTGAAAAAAGCTGCGTACGCAGGTATTTCTATGCGCAACCTTAAAGAATCGAGCGAGGTAACTGAGCGCATCGAATACGAATTAGGAATTATTAACCAGAAACAATTTGCATCCTATTTTCTTACCGTTTCGGACCTCCTCGCGCATGCACGTAAAGCTGGCATTCTTACGACGACTCGAGGCTCTGCAGCAGGTTCAATGATCTCATACCTAACGGGGATCACGAACGTCAACCCTATCGAATATAAGTTGCCATTCGAACGCTTTCTAAATCCAGGAAGACCCAAAGCTCCTGACATCGACATGGACATAGCCGACAACAAACGCGACGAAATGATTTCATACGTCCGGACTAAATATGGCGATGCTCGTGTTGCCCAGATCGGCACCTTTGGGACGATGATGGCGCGTGCGGCTGTGCGCGACGTTGCGCGTGCACTTGGGTACCCGTACTCGCTCGGCGACCACATCGCGAAACTGATCCCGATCGGTGCACAGGGCTTCCCCATGACTATTGAACGCGCGCTAAACGAGGAGGAAGATTTAAAAAAACTTTACAAAACTGATGAGGATGCGGAAATTATTATTAACACTGCACGGGAAATTGAAGGGAACGCGCGACACATCAGTGTGCATGCGGCCGGCGTCGTGATCTCCCCTACACCACTTACCAACTACTGCGCGGTGCAGCCTGACCCACACGGCGAAGGTAGGATCATCACGCAGTACGATATGTATTCACTGACCGATGAGTACGGCGGGGTCGGGCTCCTCAAGTTCGACTTCCTCGGACTCAAAAACCTGGCCGTGCTTGGTGACGCGGTAGAGCGCGTGGGAGCACGACTTAATACACGAGTAGACATCGAACATGTTGACGTAACCGATGCGAAAACATTTGCTATGCTCGCTGGCGGTAAAACAGAGGGCGTGTTCCAGCTCTCTGGCTCTGGAATGACGCGGTATCTGAAAGACTTGAAACCAACCTCAATCCACGACATTAACGCGATGGTGGCGCTTTATCGACCTGGTCCGATGGACTCGATTCCGCAGTACATTCGCAACAAAGAAAACCCGCGACTCATTACCTACCTTGACCCGAGAATGAAAGACATTTTGGAGCGATCGTACGGAATCATTACCTACCAGGACGACGTGCTCATGACAGCGATTACACTTGCCGGATACAGCTGGCTCGAAGCTGACAACCTGCGCAAAGCGATGGGTAAAAAAATCCCTGCGGAAATGGAAGCTCAGAAAGAAAAGTTTATTGGGGGCGCGCAGTCGTATGGAAAAATTAAAAAAGAAACAGCAGAAGCGATTTGGAAACTGATTGAGCCGTTCGCAGCGTACGGATTCAATAAAAGCCACGCGAGTTCTTATGGGCGCGTTGCGTACCAAACTGCGTATATGAAAGCCAACTACCCTGAGGACTTTATGGCGGCACTTATGGCTGCAGACTCAGGCAGGATCGAAAATATTGCCGAACACGTCGCAGAGTGCGAGCGCTTAGGTATTGCCGTGCTGCCGCCCGACATCAACGAGTCAATGGAAAACTTTACAGTGGTTGGCGAAAAAGCGATCCGCTTCGGCCTTTCTGCTATCAAAAACATGGGTGACGAGGCATCGAAAGTAATAATCGCAGACAGAGAGAAAAATGGTACGTACAAAACACTTGGCGAGCTAGTAAGCCGCACACACATGCGGACGGTAAACAAAAAAGGCTGGGAGGCACTCATAAAAAGCGGCGCGCTCGACCGTTTCGGCCAGAGCGCCCCGATGCTTGCCACCGATGAATCGTTCGCACACTAACAACACAGCGA
>CAZQPW010000006.1:0-39539 GCA_964595305.1 uncultured Candidatus Saccharibacteria bacterium | reverse complement strand
ACTGACTGGATGGAGCAAGAGCGCGAACGCGGCATCACCATTACCGCAGCCGCGATCACTTGCTTCTGGACACCTACGCGTGAGACAGACAAAAAAGATGCAAGCAAGAAATACCGCTTTAACATCATCGATACTCCGGGCCACATTGACTTCACCGTAGAAGTTAAACGCTCTCTCCGAGTTTTGGACGGAGCTGTCGTTGTGTTTGACGGTGTTGCTGGTGTTGAGCCGCAGTCAGAAACAAACTGGCGCTACGCAGACGAGGGCAAGGTGCCCCGCGTCTGCCTCATCAACAAACTCGACAGAACGGGCGCGTCGTTCGAGCGTTCGTACAAATCGATCTTGGACCGCCTTACGAAAGATGCAGTACGTATGCAGATCCCGATCGGCGAAGAAGGTGAGCACAATGGTGCAGTCGACTTACTTACCCGCCAGGCGGTTTACTTTGAGGGCGAAATGGGAAGCGAGGTGAAGTACACGAACGAGATTCCAGAAAACTTGAAAGCCGATGTTGAAAAGTACCGTGCAGAGCTCGTCGAAAAGATTGTTGAGCAAGACGAAGCGCAGATGACGGCGTTTCTTGACGGTAAGGAGCCAACAGTAGACGAACTAAAAGCAACGCTCCGCAAAGCAGTTATTGCAAACACTATCGTACCGGTATTTTGCGGCTCAGCACTCAAGAACAAAGGCGTGCAGCTCGTACTCGACGCAGTTGTTGAGCTCCTCCCATCACCACTCGACATCCCGCCAGTAAAAGGAACGAATCCGAACACAGGCGAAGAGGTTGTCCGTCACGCATCAGACACCGACCCGTTTTGTGCGCTTGCGTTTAAATTGCAGACAGACCCGTTCGTTGGCGCGCTTACCTTCTTCCGCGTGTACTCAGGTACTGTGCAAGCTGGTTCGTACATCTACAATTCTTCAACAGGCTCTAAGGAACGCTTAGGGCGAATCGTACGTCTTCAGGCAGACAAGCGCGAGGACGTTAAGGAGGTGTACGCAGGAGAGATCGCGGCCGCAGTAGGACTCAAAGACGCAAAGACGTCGCACACACTGTGCTCTGAAGAACAGCCGATCGTGCTTGAGGAAATTAAATTCCCAGAGCCGGTCGTGAGCATGCGTATTGAACCTAAGACGCGCGCCGACCAAGAGAAAATGGGTCTCGCACTCAAGAAGCTTTCTGACGAAGACCCAACGTTCCGTGTCTTTTCTGATGCGGAGACGAACGAAACGATCATCGCCGGCATGGGTGAACTCCACCTCGAAATTATTGTCGACCGTATGAAGCGTGAGTTTAGCGTCGAGGCGTCAACAGGCAAGCCACAGGTTGCATACCGCGAAACGATCCAGAAAATGGCCGAAGGTGAAGAGAAGTACGTTAAGCAAACAGGAGGCCGCGGTCAGTACGGCCACGTGCTCTTGCGAATCAAACCACTTGAGCCGCTTGCTGAAGGAGCAAAAATTCCAAACAACGTTGAGCGTGAGGATCACTTCGAATTCATCAATAACATCAAGGGAGGTGTAATTCCAAACGAGTATATCCCTGCAGTACGAAAGGGCGTTAAGGAGGCAATGGAGCGAGGTGTTTCAGCTGGATACAAGATGGAAGACATTTCTGTTGAGCTCTACGACGGCTCGTACCACGATGTTGACTCGTCTGAAATCGCGTTCAAGATCGCAGCGATCCAGGCGTTTAAGCAGGCAGCTGAACGTGCGAAGCCTGTTATCTTGGAGCCGATCATGAAGGTAGAGGTGGTAACGCCAGAAAAATTTATGGGAGATGTCTCGGGTACTGTGACCGCTAAGCGTGGCGCTATCGAGAGCATGGAGGAGCGCGGTATGGCAAAAGTAATCAATGCGAAAGTCCCGCTTTCAGAAATGTTTGGTTACACCACGCAGCTGCGCTCTATGACTGAAGGCCGCGCGCAGTGGACCATGGAGTTTGACCACTATGAAGTGGTTCCGACTTCAGTTGCAGAGGCGATCAAAGCAGCACGTAAATAACTTTTATGGAGGCAGTACACGCGCCCGATGCCCTTTCACGTTCGCGACGCCGAC
This sequence comes from uncultured Candidatus Saccharibacteria bacterium, assembly GCA_964595305.1. Taxonomy (GTDB): domain Bacteria; phylum Patescibacteriota; class Minisyncoccia; order Phycocordibacterales; family Phycocordibacteraceae; genus Phycocordibacter. The sequence goes on along the minus strand of CAZQPW010000006.1, from coordinate 37,481 downwards.
ATAGTGAGGGAGGTGGCGACGACGAGCACGACCTGTGTCGCATGTGCTCAAATGTGATATCAAAAGGTAAAAAGTGTAGCATCTGCAATCCTTTCGACGGAGCAGTATTTACATTTTCTGTGCGACGAACGATACATTAAGCTGGTCGTGGCTGTTTGACAGTATCGACTTTCAGCTATAACGTGCAGAATATGAAGCTGATAAAAGAGCAGCTTGATCATTCGAATGGTTCGTTGTCCGAACGGCAAAAAGAGTTTGTGCGGGGGATGAACTCACTCCGTCGCTCTGCAATTCGGAGTGCCTTGACTCACAGAAACGCGCTACGGGGCGCAGGTGATGTGTGTGATACAGCAAGACAGATTCACACGGACAATGTAATTACTGCTCGAGCACAGTCAAAATCATTACGAGAGACGATGGTTCGTTCAATAAACGAGGCTATTAAAAATCGCCATGACAAGCAATGGCTAGCAACACTCGCAGATTGACGACATTGTTTAAGATTATTTACGAAAGTATAGTCAGTCTTGATAAGCTTTCATTTGACGACTGCTACGCGGTAAGGTAGAGTGTCTGCTATGAAATTGATCAATGAGCACGTACACGGTGACAGCGGCGTTTTAACGCAAGATGCAAAAGAAGCACTATCAGGGTTTAACGATCTTCGAAGGTTAGCAATAAAAAGCGCGCTAAAAAGGCGTAAAGAATCTCGCAACCCTAATCTTTCTGAAGATGAAAGAGTCGCGGCATTGCGCGATGTGGATGATTTCCGTCACTCCTCTGGGAGCTATCGGGAGAGCATAGTTGAGCGTATAAAAGACGAGCTAGAGCTGGCTCGGGGTTTCGCAAAGAGATTGTAGCTTGTCTAAGGTAGAATGGCGAGCTGGCTTCGGAGCACGCTTATTGGAAAATGCGTCGCGTCCTACAGCGATGCGTTGAACACGGCAGCTGTCCCGAATCTTTTGCTAGGGACAGTAATAATGAGCCGGGCCGTCTTTGATTCTCGTGCAGCTTGTTTGAGTTGCGAGCCCTCACCTTTTGCAAGATCTCGTAAAATTTCTCCCACTAGAGTAGTGTTGTACAGCGGGGCCTGGTTATTTTTATTGCCATGAAAGTATGTTGAAAAGAAATCAAGTTTCATCACATTTTCCATATCTGGGTTAGTTAGGTCTGGGGTTATTCCTGGAATGCGTTTAAGTTGCTTGCAGAATGAATAACTTACGCCAGGCACTGAGCCCTTTGCTGTTGTTACAAGTGAGCAGATTTTATCAAAGAGCACCTTCACGGAAGCACTTTCTTCACTGGTTTTGGGGAACAGATTTAATAAGTTTTCAGAGGTTTTTTCGCCTTCATTGGCAGCTCTACTTTGCCAAGTACTTTTAACGCTTGGATCAAGCGGCACTTCCATTTTTTGCTTTGGTGCAGCAGATTTTTTTTCTACGGGCGGCTTAGCAGTAGTCCTGATGATTGGTGGGGCTCCAAGCAGCTCGATAAATTTTGCTAAACCTCCGTGCCTATGTACCAGGCCCGCCATACTGTTCGAGTTTAGACCTAGTTCGACAGAAGAGCTACGGAGGCTTTTGCCGGCAGTTAAAAGTTTTTTAAGCTCTGCAAACTTCTCACCATTAAGCCACTCCGGTATCCGCAAAGACCTATCGTGTGTGGGGGCAGCTTTGGGTTCGCTCCCCAGGGATTGTCCAACGTGCTCTTTGTTTATTTCAATCCCCATATCTGTGCACTATACCCCCTAGCTATGCCGAAACGCAAATAATTAAATCATGATGTCGAGCAGCGGGGCATCCGCATCTCTTCTCACAGTTATTATGAGTCGCTTCGTAATACGCTTGAGCACCGCTGTGAGCCTCGATGAGCTATCAAGGGCAGCTCTTCGAAAATGCTCGATCAAGTCTTTGTCACCTGGTTCAAAGCGGAGCATGATCGTCTCAACCAGTGGCGCACTTGGGTCAATATGCCCGTTTTCATTTTTTATTCCAGTTCGTGCATGTGAAATGTTTACAAATGGGATGATCTGACGGCTACCTTCAAGTCTTGATATTACGATGCTCATTCCTTCTTCGAACTGAGAGTAGTCCTTTACTTTTTCATAATGCTTGGAGATTTCCGCAATGTATTTTTCTGTTTGGCTTACGGCTCTACCATGCATGCGCGCCGCGTTGTTTCGAGCGTCAGCTACCTTCTCGTCGTGAGTCCTGCTATTTGGGCTGCGGGTAGGGATGAGCTCGGTGCCTTCTCTTTTTCTAGGGCGACCAGCTCTCGATCTTGTTTGTACTGAGCGCGGGGCTAAATTTAGTAACTCCATAAACTTTGCCAGTCCGCCACGATAGTGAACATAGCCGGCCACCGAATTAGGGTTTGCCCCTATTGCTCGAGAGGCAACTTTGAGACTCGCACCATCACTCAAATGGCGTTTAAATGTTTCTAGTTTTTCTCCCTCAAGCCAACTGGGCGCCGTAAAGTTTTTTGTATGCTCTTGTCTTTGGGGTTTACATATAACGGGCACATGTTCCACAGCCACAGCTCTTTCGACAGGTACTGTTGGCAAGGTTGCGCATGGTTGAGCGGGCTTAATAGTTTGGGTTGGTGCTGGTACAGGCTTTGGCTCCGCCTCGTGCAGTTTCCCCATGCGCGCGATTGCTACAAACTCCGTGTATCGGTGCGTTGAGCCATTATGCTTAGCTACGAGTACACCTTCCTCGTTACAGCTGAGTGTGTACTCTCTATTGCCGATCGCATATTGACCTTCAAGCTGTTTGCCTGTTGGAAGTCTTCGCCACGCAGTTAAAATTTCTTCAGTCGTTTTTGGTTTGGTAGGGAAACCTTTACTAGTCTCAACTCCCATATCTACCTGAACTATACAACTTGCGCAAAAAGCAGCAAGTGGATAAGAGGTAGGGGATACTTGACGGAATTCCAAGGGTCGTATAGTATGAGGGTAACGCTTCACGCGTCATTTTCGTTTGCGCGCCGCTGGCAGCATACGAGGAGGGTATGGTCGAACCTCTTTACATCGACCAGTTATTTGACTACCAATAGTAATAAATAAAAAGTATGGCAGACGCATTTAATCGCACCAAGCCCCATGTTAACGTAGGTACTATCGGCCACGTTGACCACGGTAAGACGACGCTTACCGCAGCTATTCTTAACGTACTTGCTAAGGCAGGCAACGGATACGGCGCATCTGTAAAGGGTGTCGACGACATCGACAAGGCTCCTGAAGAGAAGGCGCGTGGTATCACCATTTCGCTCTCTCACTCTGAGTACGAGACGCCAAAGCGCCACTACGCTCACGTAGACGCCCCTGGTCACTCTGACTACATTAAGAACATGATCACCGGTGCTGCTCAAATGGACGGCGCAGTGCTCGTAGTTGCTGCTACAGACGGTGCGATGCCACAGACGCGTGAACACATCCTCCTTGCTAAGCAAGTTGGTGTGCCTCGAATCATCGTATTCCTCAACAAAGTTGACATGGTTCCTGACAAGGACATGATCGACATGGTAGAAGAAGAAATCCGCGAGATCCTCACCAAGCAGGGCTTCGATGGAGCAAACACTCCAGTTATCCGCGGTTCAGGTCTCAAGGCGCTTGAAAATCCAGCTCCAGGCAACGAGTGGTCAGACAAGATCATGGAACTTGCTAAGGCTATCGACGAATACATCCCTGACCCAGTTCGTGATGTTTCAAAGCCGTTCCTTATGCCAATTGAAGATGTGTTCTCAATCGAAGGCCGCGGTACTGTAGTAACCGGTCGTATTGAGCGCGGTCAGATCAAAGTTGGTGAGGAAATTGAGATCGTTGGTCTTAAGGATACTGCAAAGACAACGGTTACTGGTATCGAAATGTTCAACAAGTCTCTCACTGAAGGTATGGCAGGCGACAACGCAGGTATTCTTCTACGCGGTACTAAGAAAGAAGACGTTACCCGAGGACAGGTCTTGGCAAAGCCAGGCTCTGTTAAGCCACACACTGACTTCGTTGCGGAAGTATACGTACTTTCTAAGGAAGAAGGAGGACGCCACACGCCATTCTTCACCGGATACAAGCCACAGTTCTACGTTCGTACAACTGACGTGACTGGAGAGGTTACCTTGGCTCCAGGAGTAGAAATGGTTATGCCAGGCGACACAGTTACCTTTAACGTGAAGCTTGTAGCACCAGTCGCGATGGAAGAGCAGATGCGCTTCGCTATTCGTGAGGGTGGTAAGACTGTAGGCGCAGGTGTGGTAACGAAGATCAACGCCTAATGTAAATGAATGTAACGAGGCAAAACTATGAGCACTGAAACTACCACATCGGCTCCAGCAAAATCAAAGGCAACGCCTCGTTCAAAAAAGGCAGCAGTTCAGGCAACGCCCGCGAAGCTTCGGCTTCGCGTGCGCGGCTATGACCACAAAGTACTCGACCTTTCTGTAAAGCAAATCATCGACACTGCACGCAGATTTGATGCGGAGATAGTGGGACCTATCCCACTCCCAACCGACTTCAAAAAGTTTACGGTACTTCGATCTTCGTTCATTTTCAAAAATGCTCAAGAGCAGTTTGAAATGCGCACACACAAACGTATTATCGACATCATGAACCCGAATCCGAAAATTGTTGACGCGCTCACCAACCTCTCGTTGCCATCCGGAGTCATTGTAGATGTAAAAATGATGTAACTATGAAATTTCTACTCGCTACAAAACAAGGAATGACTCAGCTCTTTACTGAAGAGGGGAGCGTGGTGCCTGTTACGGTACTTTCTGTTCCGCCGCAAACGGTCACGCAAGTAAAAAACAAGGACACTGACGGCTACACCGCGGTCCAGCTTGGGCATGGTACGCAAAAAGAACATCGAGTAAATAAGGCACAAAAAGCAAAAGGAAACTTTAAAGGTTTTAAAGAGTTCCGAGTTGACGATAAAGCCCTTGAGTCGATGCCTGTCGGCACTATGCTTACCACCGAAGTTTTTGCGGACGGCGATGCGGTCTCTGTTTCTGGCGTTACGAAGGGTCGCGGATTTCAGGGTGTTGTAAAGCGCCATGGCTTCCACGGCGGCCCACGCTCTCACGGTCAAAAGCACTCTGAGCGCGAGCCAGGTTCAATCGGAGGCGGTCCGGGCCGCGCGGGTGGTAGAGTTGTTCGAGGTTTGCGCATGGGTGGCCGAATGGGCAGTGAGCGCGTAACCGAAAACGGCCATACTATTGCTCGTATCGATTCAGAAAATAATCTTATTTACGTTACCGGTGCAGTTCCTGGACGAAAGGGCACGCTCATCGAGATTGTACAAAACTAGTATGAAAGCTCCACTCTTCAACACGAAAGGTAAGAATGTAGGAACGATTGATCTCCCAGAGTCAGTCTTTGGTGCAAAGCGCAACTCTCGACTGGTGCACCAAGTTGCAACGGCGTTTAAAGCTAACGCGCGCGCAGTCGTCGCGCACGTAAAAGGCCGAAGCGAAGTTTCTGGTGGCGGTAAAAAGCCATGGGCCCAAAAAGGAACCGGTCGTGCACGTCACGGTTCTATCCGCTCACCATTGTGGCGCGGCGGAGGTAAAGCGCACGGGCCTAGAAAGAATGAAAATTACGCACAAGTAACAACGAAGTCGATGCGTGCGCAGGCACTCGCTAGTGTGTTATCGGAAAAGCTGCGTGGTGGCCGGGCACTCTTTGTCGATGCGATGACTATTGCATCACCTAAGACCGCAGACGCAAAAGAAATTCTTACAGGACTTGGCAAGGCGGACGGTTTTTCTGATGTTGCAACACGTCGCACCAATGCTGCGCTCATCGTAATGCCAAAGCCAAGCGTTGCGATTAAGAAGAGTTTCCGAAACATGAGCAATGTTGCAGTTGTTGATGTAAAAAACGTAAACCCAGTAGACCTTTTGTCGTACCGTTTCGCTGTAATAGTTGGTGAAGAAAGTGTTGGAGAGCTCAGTAAGCGCGTCGCATAAATTTTATGGCAACTACTAAAAAAACAACCCCAAAGAAGACCAAAAAAGCAGGAGCACTGAAAGATGTTGTCTCGGCAATTACTTCTGCACCTGAAAAGGAGACTAATAAGGGACCGCTTTCTGTCCTTGAGGGCAACAAGGTACTTGTCAGACCGCTTATCACTGAAAAGTCGGCAAATCTTTCGGCGAATAATGTCTATACGTTTCTTGTCAGCAAACAAGCTACAAAGATCGACATTGTGCGTACGGTGAAACAGCTTTTCAAGGTGACTCCGCGTAAAGTAGCGATCATGAACGTGCGAGGAAAGAAGGTTCCGTTCCGTACCAGGCGAGGATACGGCATGACGAACACTTCGCGTAAGGCTTACATTTATCTTAAGAAAGGAGACTCAATAGACTTCGCAGCATAACACACTAGCTATGGCACTCAAAAATTTTAAACCACGAACTCCAGGCACACGCGGCATGTCCGTGATCAAGTATCGTGACTATCTTACGACAGGTAAGCCGCTCAAGAGCCTTGTTGCCGGAGGAAAAGAGCGTGCAGGTAGAAACGCATTTGGTCGCATCACGACGCGCCACCAAGGTGGGGGCAATAAGCGCAAGTTCAGAATCGTTGACTTTGTGTTTGATAAAAAAGATATCCCAGCACGAGTCGAGCACATCGAGTACGATCCGCACCGTACCGGATTTATCGCGCGAGTTGTGTATCGTGACGGCGAGCGCAGGTACATGCTTGCTCCACAATCACTCAAGGTTGGCGCAACTGTACTAGTCTCTGAAAAAGCTCCGGTGCAGCCTGGTAATCGACTTCCGCTCAAAAATATACCAGTCGGCACTTTTGTATACAACATCGAGCTTATGCCAGGTGGTGGTGCAAAGATGGGACGCTCAGCAGGAAACTTCTGCGAAGTAATTGCACATGACAGTGGGTACGCACAAATCAAGCTGCCTTCTACTGAGGTTCGAAAGGTTCTTGATACCGCGTGGGCATCAGTCGGAGAAGTGTCGAATCCAGAGTGGCACCTCGTCAACATTGGTAAAGCAGGTAAATCTCGCGCTATTGGAGTCCGACCTACGGTACGTGGTACTGCCATGAACCCAGTAGACCACCCACACGGCGGTGGTGAAGGAAGACAGGGCCGAGGTCTCCGTCGCGCAAAGACTCTTTGGGGCAAACCATCAGGCAAGGGTCAGAAGACGCGCACTCCGAAGAAGTACTCAAACGTATTTATTCTCTCACGACGAAAAGTCGGCAAGAAGCGCTCACAGCAATAGGTCTAAAAGTCCCACATATGTGGGACTTTTTTATTTGAGTCATATTGTTTTACAAAGTCAGCATAATTGCTTTTAGGTGTGCCCTCAAATTGATCCAAAATTATTTCTGGCGCGAGTAGGCCTCCCCACCGATTTTCTTTCGTGTAGTCTTGAAGTGATGACCACGGATACTCCTCCTCACGCCCTTTCCAATTTTTTACATCTGCAGGGTTTTTATGAATATAGGCCGATAAGTGTGTTAAGTATTCATTTTCAGCAATATGCTTCGAGTTGAAGCTGCCAGCAAATACGTGCCCGCTACTATCGTATTTTGCGTTGTAGTATTTTGCATACGCCTCATTCACGCGGTGCATATATCTTGATATTCCTCCTTCCACTAGCTCTCGAGCTATGAGGTGGTAGTGGTTTCCCATAATACAAAATGCTACAAGTTCCACGCCACGCGCGCGTAGTATGTTTTCAAAGTCCTTGTCTTTGATAGGGAAGCCGGTCAGCGGGTCATATCCCCTTACATAACGGCCAGCCTGTGGGAATAAGAGTGGCGATTGATAGTGGAGCAGGCCAAACAAAAACCGCGCGTAGTCCTTTGTGTCCCTGAATAGGGTTATTCTCTGCGCCGCGCGTGAGTATATGTGGTAGTAGTCTCCGGTTACGATGTTCCGCATATCCCCATTCTGTCAGATAAGTACTTATCTGACAAGTGGTTGACACATTGCCCTAGGTGGGATATTCTAGACACATGTCACGTTCACTAAAAAAGGGTCCGTACGTCTTCTATAAACTACTAAAGAAGATTGATGGCAAGGCACCACAAAAGACTGCACCTATTAAAACCTGGGCGCGCGCCTCTCAAATATCGCCAGAAATGGTTGGCTTTACATTTGCCGTTCACACGGGAAAGGACTTTGCTGATGTGCTGGTTACCGAAGAGATGGTTGGTCACAGGCTCGGCGAGTTTGCACCTACAAAGAAGTTTTTGAGGCACGGAGGTAAGATGCAGAAGGAGCAGGAGCAAAAGCGTAAGGATGCCGAAATTGCAGCTGCCCAAGCCGCAAAAGCTGGCCCAGCGGACGCGAAGAAAAAATAGTATATGAAGGCAACACTATCTAACTACAAGCAGTCACCTAGAAAAACCAGGCTCGTCACTGATCTGGTAAAAGGCAAGTCAGTAGGTGACGCACTTACCGCACTCCAGTTTTTGGAAAAGCGAGCAAGTGATCCAATTGCAAAGCTTATCCGCTCTGCAGTTGCCAACGCCATTGCAAGTGGAGAAAATGAGTCTGAGCTAACAGTAAAGTCTATTCGCGTCGACAAGGGTCTTGTCCGAGTTACTTTTATGCCGCGCGCACGTGGACGCGCGTTCCCGCTCAAACACCGCATGTCGCACATCACGGTAGAGCTTTCAAAGTCTGCACCAAAAACTAAGAAGAAGTCGCCTTCAAAACTAAAGAAATAGTATGACAAAAATCGTCCATCCCTATGCACATCGACTTGGCGTTATCCGTGATTGGAAGAGTCGCTGGTTTGCAAATGATCCAAAAAAATATCGCGAGTTTCTCCGCGTTGATGCTAAGATCCGCGCGTACCTAAACAAGCGTCTTCGAGGAGCGCACGTTTCTCACATCGAAGTAGAGCGCTCACAAAAATCTCTTCGTGTTTCGATCCACACTGCTCGTCCGGGGCTTGTGATCGGTCGATCTGGTGAGAGCGCTACGAAGCTGAAGAAAGACCTCGTGTCTATGCTTCGCTCGATGAAGCTCGAGTCAGTTCCTACTCTTGCTCTCGACATAGTCGAGATCCGCTCTCCTGAATCAAACGCGGCAGTTGTTGCAGCTATGGTAGTAGAGGGAATGGAGAAGCGCATGCCGTTTCGACGTGTTCTCAAACAGACCATCGAAAAGGTTATGGCAAATCGTGAGGTACTTGGCGTAAAAGTTACTGTGTCAGGTATGCTCGGCGCAGGCTCAATGAGCAGAACCGAGACCCTTAAGAAGGGGCGTGTGCCACTTCAAACCATCCGTGCCGACATTGACTACGCACACGATGAGGCAAACTTACCTCTTGGTAAGATCGGAATTAAGGTTTGGATCTACAAGGGCGACGTATTCGAAGCGCGTAAGACCACAACTAAATCTAAAGCAACAAAATAAGTATGCTATTTCCAAAAAAGGTAAAACATCGTAAGTGGCAGCGCGGAAGGGAAAACCCTAAGAAAAAGCGCGTGGCAACACGTGGCGTCTCGCTCGCATTCGGTTCGCATGGTTTGAAATCGCTCGAGTCGGCTCGCGTGACGTCAAACCAAATCGAGGCGGCACGTCGCGTGATCGTGCGCTCACTCGGTAAGACAGGTCGTATCTGGGTGCGCATCTTCCCAGACATTCCAGACACTAAAAAGGGCGGTGAGCTTCCGATGGGTAAAGGTAAGGGTGACCCGTTCCGTTTCGTTGCACAAGTTCGACCAGGTACGCTCTTGTTTGAAATCGACGGAGTTCCAGCAGCAACAGCACGGACGTACCTCATCAGCTCGGGCGCCAAATTACCAATGAAGACAACAGTCGTTGAGCGACACTAATCACTATGAAAAAAACACAACCAGCACCAGTAGTACAAAAGACGCTGACGGGCGTAGTTGTCTCAACAAAGATGAAAGACACGATCGCGGTCAAAGTTAACCGCTTCGTAAAGCACCCGAAGTACAAAAAATATATTCTTCGATCAAAGAAATACCTTGCACACGACCCAGGCAACACTAAGACAGTCGGGGAGCGCGTGGTGATCCGCTCGTCGAGGCCGATCTCAAAGAGAAAGTCATTTGTAGTAGTTAACGAAGTTAGCAAAGCTAACTAAACTAGTATGTTACAAGATCGTTCACTCGTAGTAATTACAGATAACACCGGCGGTAAGATCGGGCGTATTTTCAAAATACTTGGCGGCTCGAAAAAGCGCTACGCTGAAATCGGCGACCTTGTGGTGCTCTCGGTGCAGATCGCAGAGCCACGCAAGGGTGTGAAAAAGAAGGAAGTTTTGACCGCAGTTGTGGTTAGACAAAAGAAACCGTTCCGCCGCAAAGACGGCTCTTACGTGCGCTTCGATGACAATGCGGTTGTGATTCTTGCAAAAAATCCTAAAGATCCGTTTGAGCCAAAAGCTAACCGTGTTTTCGGTCCAATCCCTCGCGAAATCGTCGAGCTCGGCTATCAGAAAATAGGTTCACTTGCGCCTGAAGTTGTATAACAAAATCATATGCATATAAAAAAAGGAGATACAGTAAAAGTTTTGACCGGACGTGACCGCTCAAAAAAGGGTACCGTTCTAAAGGCGATGCCTAAAACTGGGCGAGTCATCGTTGAGGGCATTAATGTTATTAAAAAGCATGTGAGGAAGTCGCGCAGCAACGCAAAGGGAAGTGTGGTTGAAAAGCCGAGCCCTATCCACGCATCAAACGTTCAAAAAGTATAATATGGCAACAGGAAGAACTACAAAACACGATGAGAAGACAAGCTTTGATGCACTCAAGGGCGAGTTTGGCTACAAGAACAAGCTTCAGGCCCCACGGCTAGTTAAGGTGGTTGTCTCGACTGGTACTGGTAAGATCAAAGACAAGAAGAAGATCGACCTCATCCAGGCACGTATTGCAGAAATTACAGGCCAAAAGACTGCCCCTCGTGGAGCTAAAAAGTCGATCGCAACTTTCAAAATCAGAAAGGGCGATACTATCGGCTACCAAGTAACTCTCCGCGGCGCACGCATGTACTCGTTTCTCGACAAGCTCATCAACATCGCGCTTCCTCGCTCACGCGACTTCCGCGGTATCCCATTTTCGGCAGTTGACTCTATCGGCAACATGACGATCGGCATTAAAGAGCACACCATTTTCCCTGAAACGTCAGACGAAAACCTCTCAGACGTCTTTGGTCTTGCGGTTACTATCGTCTCAACAGCAAAGTCTGCGAAAGAGGGAGAAGCGTTCTTCCGCCACCTCGGTGTCCCGCTCCAAGAGCGCGCGTAAACTACTTGCTAGGCAAGCGAAGCCGGTTGTTCTTACTGAAAATCTTTTTTGCGCGCTGTTCTGAAAAGTTGAGTCGTACCTGCCTATCCCAGAATTCTCCGTCTTTCAGTGCGCGTTCTAATTCTATTTGTGCAAGGGCGATCCTTTCCTCTGAACCTGCGGCTCGAGCTTTTGCGGCCATTTCGTGCGCAAGTTTGAATCGCTGTATTGCGCCGCATATTTTATTGAAGTAGCCAGTCGGGCTATTATCAATACCTGTTGACTCGCCGACGATGCAGCCATGTTGTGCAGCATTGGTAATCTTTTTTAAAATCCACGGAGAAACATTCTCAGGGTTCATGTCCATATGAGAGAATTTTATACCTATTATGAGAGGAGAGGCAAGCAGGGAAATGAGTGTTGACTTTTAAATTAGCGCATGATATAATACTTTTATATGGAAAAAGTATCTACCCAAGCTGAAACCGCCAAGGAGCGACTCGATACGCTTATCGAGGAGAGCGATGCTCATAAGGCTGCAACTAGGCGCCAGGAGGAGATCGACGCTGAGAAGGCGGCAGAGGCAGCATCGGGTCTTGAGAAGTACTCTTTAAAATTTGTTGAAGCGGTACTTGCCCTACCTCGCCTTACAGACGAAAAAAAGGCTGAGTTTGAGTCTGCAAGAGCAGGTGGCTGGAAGTTCCACCCGGAGACTACGACTAGTTTCGTAATCAACAAGAAGCCTGAGCCGAAAGGACTCGTAGAGAAAACTCGCCGCATGATCGAAAAACGGAAAAAGGGGTGGTCAGAGTACGAAACATGTCAGTTTTCTGACGAGCAGCTTAAGTCTTCGCGCGGCTTCCGCGAACTCGTTGCGGCAGCAGAGAAGATAGGAGCAACGGTAACTATTGCGCGTGACGATAAGGGGAAGGTTGAGGCAGTCATTGACTTCCGTGGCGCCCCTAAGGCTGAAGAGGCTGATCAGGCTGCAGCCTAGCCTGGTTTGCAGATTTGACCAAATTGGTACTGGTATGGTATTATCTATACAGCGTTTAGGACGCGTTTTTGTTTACTGTTCATTTAGGACTAGTGCAAAAAGGTCAAACCTTTGCGCGAAAGTATGGCTAAAAAGTCACAACTCGCACGAAACAACAAAAGGATAAAACTTGCTGCACAATATGCAGCAAAGCGTGCTGCCCTTAAAGAGGCAGGCGACTACGAGGCGCTTCAAAAGCTGCCTAAAAACTCGTCTCCAGTTCGCATCAAGAACCGATGTGAGCTTACCGGCCGCTCACGCGCGTATATGCGCCAGTTCGGCATCTCTCGTATTCAGTTCAGAGAGATGGCTAGAAGGGGAGAATTACCAGGAGTAAAGAAAGCATCATGGTAACCGACACTATCGGCGATTTTATCAATCGTCTTACTACAGCAGTCGCTGTTAAGAAGGCTTCAGTAACGCTTCCAGCGTCAAAGCTCAAGCAGCAGATCGCGCTAGTTTTGAAGCGCGAGGGTTATATTGGTGAAGTTTCAGAAACAAAGGGCCCGGGGGCTACACTCACGCTCGAGCTTATGTATGACGCAGACGGCGAGCCTCGCATCCATGGTGCGCAGCGCATCAGTAAGCCGGGCAGGCGTTTGTATGCAGGTGTGCGAACCATCCACCCCGTGAAGAACGGCAAGGGAGTATTAATTCTTACAACGCCACGCGGCATTATGACCGACAAAGATGCACGCAAAAACCGTGTTGGTGGTGAGACAATGTTTACTATTTGGTAACAGAATAATATATGTCACGAATAGGAAAAAACACGATCACCCTCCCAGCAAAAGCCGAACTCACGGTTGGGAACGGAAGCATCACAATGAAAGGTCCGCTCGGCACTATCACAAAAACGCTACACCCGCTCATTACAGTTACAATTGATGGAGCTACGGTTACGGTTGCGCCAAAGGGAGACAGCAAACTCGCGCGTTCACTTTGGGGCACTTTTGCCGCACACATTAAGAACATGGCACATGGCGTTACTGAAAAGTATCAAAAAGTGCTTGAGCTGCAAGGCATCGGCTATCGCGTTGAGCTTCAGGGAAAAAATATTAAACTTTTGGTTGGGTTCTCACACCCAGTACTAGTGCCAATCCCAGAAGGAATTGAGGCAACGATCGACAAGAACATTCTTACTATTTCTGGTATCGATAAAGATGCAGTCGGTCAGTTTGCTGCAAACGTTCGCAAGATCAAGAAGCCTGAGCCATACAAAGGCAAGGGTCTCCGCTATAGAGGTGAGTATGTCCGCCAAAAGCAAGGTAAGAAGGCAACTGCCTAATAAAAACGTATGTCAAAACTTACACCAAAAAGCAAAACAGAAAAACGAGCTCGCAGACACGTACGTTTGCGTGGTTCAGTGCGCGGAACACAAGAGCGTCCGCGTCTCGCAGTATTTCGTTCTAACAAGTACGTATATGCGCAACTGATAAACGATGATGTTCAAAAGACACTTGCTAGTGCGAGTGGTCTTGGTACCGACGTTTCTCAGATGGAGCAGGCAAAGAAGGTTGGGAGTGCAATAGCTGCTGCCGGCAAAAAAGCTGGGATCACAAAAGTTGTTTTTGACAGAGGCGGCTTCCAATATGCAGGGAGAATTAAAGCATTAGCAGACGCTGCTCGTGAGGCAGGTTTACAATTTTAATATCGTATGACAACAGAAACACAGACACAGGAGAATATTGAACCACAAGGCGAAAAGCGCGAGAGCAGGCCGCGAGGCGGTGCGCGCGGAAGGGGTGGCAGAGGCGATGACCGCGGAGGTAAAGGCCGAGGGCGCCCCGGGAGACGAGAAGAAAAACCTCGTTCAGAGTTTGATCAAAAAATTATACAACTCCGTCGCGTTGCGCGTGTAGTAGCAGGAGGAAGACGCTTTTCGTTTTCAGCCGTTGTTGTGGCTGGCGACCACAAGGGTAGAGTGGGTGTCGGCGTCGGCAAGGGAGGTGACACAGCACTCGCTGTTGATAAAGCATTTCGTGATGCAAAGCGCAGCATGATTCGCGTCCGCACCACGGACTCTATGTCTATTCCACATGCTGTTTCAGCTAAAAACTCATCTGGAATTGTTGAGATCCGCCCAGCGCCTGACCGAGGTATTGTCGCTGGCTCTTCGGTAAAGACCGTGCTCGAGCTCGGCGGTATCAAAGACGTAACTTCAAAAGTGCTCTCAGGTTCAAAAAACAAACTTAACATCGCGCGAGCAACAATTGATGCGCTTAAGAAATTAAAGAAATAAACATGGAACTTTCAATGCTCACTCGACCGCTCTCGAATAAAGCTGGCCGCAGGGTCGGGAGGGGAGGAAAGCGCGGTAAAACTTCTGGCCGAGGAGGAAAGGGTCAAACCGCTCGCGCTGGTAACAAGCGTCGCCCAGAATGGCGAGACATCATTAAGAAGTTCCCAAAGCGCCGAGGACACGGTGTTAACCGCGCGAAGACAGTTCGCAACCAAACTCCTGCAGCACCCGTAACTCTCGAAGTGGTTGAGAAAAATTTCAACGCCGGTGACACCGTAACAATCGCAGCGCTTATTCAAAAGGGCATTGTCCGAAGAATCTCGGGAAAAGTCCCGCCAATCAAGGTACTTAACCGCGGCACTCTCACGAAAAAAGTAGCCTTTCAAAAGGGAATTGGGGCATCTAAGGAGGCAGCTAGCGCAATTAAAGCCGCTGGTGGTACCATAGAGTAGTATGGAAGCGTTCTCAAGGAAAGTACGGCTCGCACTCACTGATGCTGGGCTTCAAACAAGGTTGCTTTTTGTGCTCGCGGCACTTGTGGTGTTTCGTTTCCTTGCGGCTATACCTGTTTCCGGTGTGAATCGCGACCAGCTCGCAAACTTTTTTGCGAATAACCAGGCGCTCGGCTTCTTCAGTGTATTTTCTGGAGGCGGGCTCTCAAACCTTTCAGTCGTTATGCTCGGTGTTGGCCCATTTATTACAGCATCGATCATCATGCAGCTTCTCACTATCATATTCCCTACGATAAAAAGCATGTATCAGGAAGAGGGTGAGGCAGGTAGAAAGCGCTTCGGTCAATATTCACGTATGCTCATGATTCCACTTGCGATCCTACAGGGCGCAGGGCTTATTTATTATTTCCAAGTTCAGGGTGTTCTTGATCCACTTACGGTACCTGAATTTGTTGCAAACGTAGCGATCGTGGTTGCGGGCGCCTCGCTTCTTACATGGATTGGAGAGCTGGTCAGTGAATATGGTATTGGAAACGGAGTTTCGCTCATCATATTTGCTGGTATCGTCGCTCAAATACCAGCTGCCATCAGTACCGTGTTACTTAACTTTGATGTATCACAAATTCCGCTTCTCGTTGGTTTCGCAGTAGCGGCTCTCCTCATTACATTTGGAGTAGTGTATGTTTCTGAAGCTGAGCGACCAGTTCCAGTTACGTACGCTAAACAGGGCATTGGTGCAAGTGCACAAAACAGTGTGAACACGTATGTGCCACTACGCCTTAACCAGGCTGGCGTGATCCCGATCATCTTTGCGCTTTCGATACTTACTATTCCGGAAATCGTTTTGCGCACATTCTCAACCGCGGCGTATGCTCCAGAGTGGCTTAAGGATGTGTCAACCACACTGCTCACGTACCCTGGAGCCTCGGTAGTCTATGTGCTCGCATACTTCTTCTTTGTATTTGCGTTCACGTTCTTTTTCACTGCTGTTACATTCGAGCCAAAACAAATGGCGAACAATCTACAAAAGAGTAGCGCGTTCGTGCCGGGCATTAGGCCTGGCGAGGCAACTGCAGAGTATCTTGGGCGAGTCATCACCCGCATCACTTTTGTTGGGGCAGTGTTTCTTGGTGCAGTTGCGGTACTTCCGCTCGTAATGCAGTACGCAACCGGGTCGTCAATGTTTGCTATCGGCGGCACCGCACTCCTCATCCTCGTCTCTGTCGTGCTTGATTTGGTACGCAAGATAGATGCGACCGTCAGCATGCGAGAATACTAAGCATTTCCGCGAGCCGGAATATCGTTTTTACCACGAGAGATTGGTGGGGCTTTTGCTTTAACAGTTCGCCGCGCAGCGATATCGGCGGCATGTATTCTCGCTTTTTCTATAAGTAGAGACTTAGAAAGTTCTTTGCTCCCTCCGCGCTCGTCGAAGATATATGTGGTTACGGCCATTCGTATTTGAGCCCATTGACCAGTTTCAAAACCTTGTGTTAATCTTATGCCGCGCTTAAAATCTCTTTTAAACAAGGATCGCGTTTTTTTGTCATATGGGGAATACCACACACCTTCGTAAAAGTGCTCTCCGTTTGGTCCAGTAAAGTCTTTTATACATAGTGCAGCCAGACGACCCACGAACTTAAGGACGAGGTGTCCATTAACAAGCATCGTTGCATTGTTTTCGATCGATGTATACAATCGCTCTTCGGCCTCATCACAAAGGGAGAAATCGTGCTCACTTTTAGGAATGATCCCCACCTTTTCCATTCGCAGACAATAGCACGATTGCATTAAAAGTCAAAACTCACAACTGAAGTTTGTGTGTTGCAAAAGTCACAGTAGGCTGCGAGAATACTAGTAATGCATAACGTCTTTTTACTTGCGGGGCCTGCAGGGAGCGGTAAAGATTCTATCTTAGACGAACTTATTCGGCGTCACTCTAACATAGAGTTCGCTATTAATGCAGTGACGCGAGCCCCTCGTCCTGCTGAGGTAGATGGAAAAGACTACCATTTCATGACCAACGAGAAGTTTCTTAAGTTGGTAGCAGATGGTACGATCCCGGAACATTACTATCGAAAGTCGATAGATGCATACTACGGTTTATACAAGCCAGACGTCGACGAGCGTCTCGCAAGAGGGAAGATAGTTGCAGTGCAGGCACAGTTGGAAGCGGCAAAATATTTGAAGCAAAATTATGGTGCAACTACATTTTTTATCATGCCGCACAGCATGGAGGAGTTTGAGCATCGTGTACGTAGTCGCGCGCCCATGAGTGACGCTGAGTGGCAAGAACGCAAAGAGTTTACCGAGCGCGAGATCCGCGAAGAGGCACCGTTTTATGATTATCAAATTCACAACGACGAGGGAAGGCTACTTGAGGCGGCAGACGAAGTCGAAGTAATTTTGAAAAAAGTTGGTTTTGTGTTACAATAGGGTCATTACCCTATGAGCCAAGAGAGGCAACCTGAGCAGCGCACAAGGTTTGATATAAAGAAAGTCGCTGACATTATCCCTGGTTTGCGTACTGAAATGCAATCGGGAAAGTATGAACATGAGCTGCTGAGTATTTTTGGTGCGCTCCGCCTTGAAAGTTTCGCAAAGAATTTTTTCAAGTTTGTACAAAGGCTTGAAGGATCGGTCGATAGTGATTCCAACGCAAAAGAATTTATAGATGGCCTGAAGAGGCTTAGAGGGCAGGTAGTGGTTGAGCTTGGTGCAGGAAGCTCTCCAATGAATGCAATTCTCGCAAAGCGGTATGGTGCGCGTGCATATGTAGGTACTGACCCGGTTAATGCGGAAGATCTCGAGATTAATCTGCGGAAAGAAGGATTGCTCAATGATAAAAGAATCGAAGTTGCTGTTGTGCCAGAAGACGCGCTTACTATCTTAAAGCGACTTCCAGATAAATCTGTAAGTATAATGGTGTCGGGTCTCGACAATGATGTTCTCCACGCTTTTGACGATGAGTATGTAATGGGTATAAGAGTTGAGTTGGAACGAGTCTTGCATCCGGATGGAGTATTCGTGCAAGATTCTTCAGATATTAGCCCAGAGGATTGGTCAAAGTTTGACCGTATTAAAGGAACAAAGGGTCTTTTTTCTTACGATAACTTATTCATTCCAAAACGCTAGCTGCTATCCAAAGACTATATAATTTGATACACTGGGCGTATGAAAGGTAGTGGCCCAGCGAGGACGATATTGTTTGTGGGGCGGCCGGGTAGCGGCAAGGAGACGCAGGCGCGCTTGCTTTCTGAGCAGACTGGTTTCCATGTAATGTCGACGGGAGAGAAGTTTCGTGAGCTCCGCCAGCACCGTGATGCCCTCGGAGAGCGAGTCCGCGCTGAGTATGATGCGGGGAGGCTTATCCCAGACTGGTTCGCTGACTACTTGCTTGAAGATACGATGCTCAAGCTTTCCGTTGGTGCAGGAATTATTTTTGAAGGTTCGGCGCGCACCCTTGAGCAAGCGAGGCACTTCGACGAAGTTGCCGAGTGGTTAGAGCGTCCGTACCGTGTAATCCATCTAGTAATCAGCGAGGAAGAGGCTACCCGAAGGCAAACATCACGCGCGAAAGTTACAGACAGACCAGACTCCGACACTCCAGAAAAGCAAAAAATACGCGCTGATGCATACAGTGAGCATACGCAAAAGGCAATCAATTTCTTCAAAGAGAAAGGGGTGCTCATAGAAATTAACGGCGAGGGTGAAATAGATTCGATCCACGCCGACATTATGAGCAAGTTTGGGATCGCATGATTGCACACACTGATCAGGAGCGGAAATCGCTGCGTGAGGGCGGGGCTTTGCTCGCACAAATATTAAAAGACGTCTCAAAAATGGTCGCTCCAGGTATTGAAACGCGAGAGCTTGATGCATTTTGCGAAAAACTAATCAGGGATGCTGGGGCAACGCCGGCGTTAATTGGCTACCAACCATACGGGGCTAAGCGGCCGTATCCTTCAACTGTGTGTATTTCGCTAAACGATGAGGTGGTGCACGGAATTCCTACCGAAAACTCGGTTGTAATTAAGGAAGCGGATTTGGTAAAGCTCGACACAGTTCTTGAGTATCAAGGAATATTTGTCGATGCGGCGGTTACCGTGTGCGCCGGCACAGTGAGTGACGAAGATGCAAGCCTGGTTGACTCAACCCGCACAGCGCTTATGAAAGGTATTGAGGCGGCGCGCATCGGCAAGCACATCGGCGACATTTCTGCAGCAATAGAGGCGCACGGAGTTGAGTCCGGACTTGGCATTGTGTATGAGCTGGGAGGGCATGGCGTAGGTGGTGCTGTGCATGAGGCGCCGTATGTACCAAATGTCGGTGACGCAGGCGACGGACCAGAATTAGTTGATGGTATGGTGCTTGCCATAGAGCCGATGTTTACACTCGGGACACCAAAGGTAAAGCTGCTTTCTGATGGGTACACGTATGTAACACGCGACGGTTCGCGCTCGGCACACTTTGAACACACGATTTTAATCACGAAAAACGGTACTGAAATACTTACACGCGCCTGAATCTCGTCGCGCTATACTAGAGGGATGAGCGCCGGGTCGCCAAATTTTGATACTAGCCAGTCGCCTGAGGCGCAGATGGTAAAGCTGCGTGAGTCTGCACGCTCGGGCGGCGGAGGTGGTGGTGGTAGGCCAGGGCATCGGTATAATGAGGCACCGCTCTCGCCGGCAGCAGAGAGTCGTTCGGATGAGGCAATGCGAAAACCAAACTCTCCAAAACACTCTCCGCTGACTTTAGAGTTGGCGCCAGACGAAAACGATAAGGACATGGAAGAGCTTCTTGGCGTTTTGCACGCGCGTGGGTACGACGCCGCAATGCGGGTAGTACGTAGTATGAAGAGTCCTCACATCGAAGATGACTTCCATCGACTCTTGGTGCGAATGCATCAAGATGGGCATACGATCCCCGGCCTACCAGATTCATATAAGAATTCACTCGACCTTGTGCTGTATGAGGTTTCTGTTGTTGTTGGTGACAAAGAGGGGGCAAACTCGGTTAACGACGTATTTACACAGATGCAGCAATTTTATCTCTCGTTCGTTCCGTTTGTTGGGTTGCCTGATCCGATCTTCTTTAAAGACTGGCGCACGCGTAAGGCAATCCATAATGACTACTTCGTGATGGAGCTTGCAGTGCAGAGCGGGAAAGAGCATGCGATTTTTTATATGGCAGTTCAGCGCTCTAAGCGTGATGTGTTTGAAAAGCAGGTGCACTCGATATTCCCAAAAGCTGAAGTAAGTGAAGCAAAAGACGACTACAATATTTTCAATCAATATGGATCATACGCGGCGAGTGAGGGGCAGTTTATAAATGCAGCACCGCTTTCACTCAGGCATGGTGAAGGATTTTCAACCGACCCAATGAACGTTACCCTCGCTGCTTTCTCGCGTATTACTAAGGAAGGAGAAGGGGCGGCTATCCAGTTCGTCGTAATGGCAGCGGGTACGTACCATAAAGGTAAAATCAATTCTGCATACCAAGATATACAGAGTGGTAAAAAGCCAGGCGACGTTTGGCTTGCGAGAAAATTTAAACTCCCTCGTCCGTACTGGCGCAGGTTCTTCCCAGAGTTGTGGAAAGGCATCCAAGATTTATTTAAAGAAGAAAAAAAGAAAGACGAATCTAAAAATGTTGATGCGTTTGCATCAGAAAGTGTAAGCAAGAAGCTAAAGTTTCCGATCGTCGGCGTGAACATCCGCGTAGTCGCGAGTGCGCGTACAGAAGATAGAGCTAAGGCAATTCTCACCGACATCGAGTCGACCTTCGGGCAGTTTGATGACCCACAAGGCAACAGGCTCAAGTTTAAGCGCTTTAGCGGAAACGACCTGGTTGAGTTCGTACACAAATTTATTTTCCGAATCCAAGACCGAGGAACAAAGGAAACCAAGTGGCCTCCGTACTCTGAGCAACCGTTTGAAAACGGGCTCCTTCGCCTCAACTACGGCGAGCTCGCTGCGATGTATCACTTCTCGATCTCTGGCTCGACGAGTTCGCGCGAAGTAAAGTCGGCGGGCGCCAAAACTGCACCTGCTCCAGTAGGACTTAAAACAGACGGCATTGTGCTCGGTTACAACCGCCACGCAAATCAAAAGACTGATATTCATTTCGGGCAGCTCGACCGTATGCGCCACCTCTATGCTATCGGCCAAACTGGTTCTGGTAAAACAAATTTTTTGAAAACGCTCATTAAGCAAGACATTGAGAATGGGGAAGGAGTTTGCTTCATCGACCCGCACGGACCCGACGTCCTTGACATCATGTCTTCTATACCGCAACACAGGTGGGACGATGTGATCTACTTTGACCCCGCGTATACAGACAGGCCAGTAGGTCTCAACATGCTTGAATATGACCCACGTTTCCCAGACCAAAAAACGTTCGTGGTAGACGAAATGTTTCAGATTTTTAAGAAGCTATATGGCGACGTGCCGGAAGCGTTTGGTCCTATCTTCGAGCAGTACTTCCGTAACTCAACCATGCTGGTACTCGAAGATCCAGAGACTGGCTCTACGCTCATGGATATTGCGCGCGTGCTTTCCGACGAGGACTATCGCTCGCTCAAGCTCTCGCGCTGTAGGAACCCCATCATCTCGCACTTCTGGGAAGATGTTGCAGAGAAGGTGCGCGGTGAAGGCTCGCTTGCCAACATCGTGCCGTACATCACGTCTAAATTCGACATCTTCCTCGCAAACGAAATAATGCGTCCTATTGTCGGTCAACAGCGCTCCGCGTTTGACTTCAAGGACATCATGGATAATAAGAAGATTCTCCTCGTTAACCTCTCTAAAGGAAGGCTCGGCGAGGTTAACGCAAACCTCCTCGGCCTCATCCTCGTTGGTAAGATCATGATGACCGCGCTTGCGCGCGATCTGTCAAAGAAACCACCTCCATTCTTCCTCTACCTCGACGAGTTCCAAAACATCACTACCAAAACTATCTCCGTGATCCTTGCCGAGGCACGTAAGTTCGGCCTCTCGATGACGATGGCGCATCAATTCATCGCGCAGCTTGAGCCGCGGTCAGGCATTAAGGAAGCTGTGTTCGGTAACGTAGGCTCAATGGCGGTCTTTCGCGTAGGTCCAGACGATTCGAAGTTCCTCGAGACACAATTCCTTCCAACGTTTAGTGCGTCAGACATGCTTCAGCTTGATAACTACAAAATGTATCTCAAGCTTCTTTCCGGAGGCATACCACAATCACCGTTCACCGTAGAAACATACCCGTTTACACCTGGCCCACAGGAAAATATAGATGCATTGAGGCACCTCTCGTACCAGCGCTACGGACGCGCACGCGACGTTGTTGAAGCCGAAGTTAAGGAAAAGTATGACCGTATGCGCGGCGGGGGGATTTGATGTGTTGTTTGACTCATAAAGCTTTTTAGTGTAGAATACTGTCATACGTAATATAACTACCCTATGAGCCAAGAACAGCTGCATGCTGCCCCAACATTAATAACAGAAGTAATGGTCGCAAACGGGAGGCCATCACCTGCGCGCTATGCTGAGCTAACGTCGGTAAATGTTGCCAATGCTGAAGATTATATAGCACGACTAGCAACAAAAAATGGGTCCTCTGTTGCAGATACGAAGAAAAACATGATCCAAACTCTTGTTATGCGTAGAAGCACAGGGGAATTTTCTGGTTGGGTCAACCTATATTTCAAGAAGTAAGCTAGGTCAACTTGCAACACAGTTTGTGGTCGAAAAAATGCGGCCTTGCGCGTGGTGGCTCACTATAGCCATTTTTAGCTATCGTGTGGTATTATAAATACATGAAGCTAGAAAAACAGCGCACGCTCGTAATTATCAAGCCCGACGGTATTCAACGTTCGCTCATTGGAGAAATCATTAAACGTTTTGAGCGGGTGGGGCTCAAGTTTGTTGCGTTTAAATTCGTTGTTCCTACTCGCGAGCAGGTGTTTGAACACTATAATAAAGACGACGCGTGGTTTTTGAAGAAAGGTAACGGGGTCGTTGAGGCTATGAAGGCTAACGGTGTCCCGGTTGAAAAGGAGGCTATTGAGTATGGACGCGACATCATCGAGCTTCTTGCAAAATATTTTATGAGCGGCCCAACACTCGCGTTAGTCATCGAGGGCAACAGTAGTGTGGCAGTAGTTCGCAAACTCACCGGCGAAACAGAATCAACGTCTTCGCTCCCCGGTACGATCCGAGGCGATTTTACAAATGAGACGTACGAGCACTGCAACGTTACCAAGCGCGGCCTACGCAACCTTATACATTGCTCAGAAACTGTAGAGGATGCTAATCGCGAGATCGGCGTGTGGTTCAGGCCTGAAGAAATAATAAACTACCGCCTTGTTCAAGAGCAGATCCTCTACGATGTCAACCTTGACGGCATTTTGGAATAGTCTGGCGTCTTTGCGGACGGTCATTCAAAATTGTGCGCGCTCAGTAGCGTACGCCTTTCGAGCGCATCGGCTCGCTACTGTAGGACTTTTTCTACTTATCCCGCTTACTGGAGCATCCTCGTTCGTGGCTTCGTTTGCGATGGGACGCCTGGTCGACACTCTCACAACGCACCCGACTGAACAGGGCATTTTAATCGGCGTCCTTTTCCTGGTGGGGGGAAGGTTTCTTGAATCGCTCGGCACGATACGTGGGTGGTGTTCCAACATCCTCTACCTGAAGATGCAAGAGCGCATCGAAATGGATTTTAACCGCAAACGCTCCGAGCTCGACATAGCGCTTATAGAACGCCCTGCAACGCAGGACATGATCAAGCGCATTTCCGAACAGGGGAGGAACAGCGTGCGCACGCTCGCGTCAATGACCTCGAGTGTGATCGAAAATGTGTATGAAGTGGTCTTTGCGCTCGTCATTTTTGCCAGCAATTCGTGGTGGCTCGTGCCTATTGTCGTGCTCTCGACAGCACCACGTATTTTCGTTGAGATTCGTTTTGGCGATAGAGTATGGGGTATTTATCACGGCCACTCAGAAGAGGCAAGGCACTATTCGACTGTTGCAGGGCAATTCAGTAACACGAGTGGGCTAATAGAAATGAAGCTAAATCAGGCAGCCGAGTGGTTCCTTGCCCGTGGTCAAGCTCTGTTTAACTCATTCTATTCGAAACACGAAAAAAATAATAACGACTACTCACGAAACACAATCCTTGCACGACTTTTTAACGAAGCAGTTCTGGGTGTTGCATTTCTAATCCTTGCGCGAGAAGTATTTTTTGGCGAGATAACAGTGGGCACATTCACGTTCTTGGCCGCGTCAATGCTCACACTCCAATCGTCGCTTCAGGGGCTTTATTCTCAATTCGGAATGCTCACCCGCGATAACCGCTTTGTTACTGACTACTTCGAGTTCTTTAATATTACGAACACGCTCCCACAAAAGGCTAGTCCACACATGCTTGCTGATGTTCCAATCACGATTGAGTTTTCTGGCGTTTCATTTACGTACCCAGACTCAACCGCACCGGCGCTACACGACGTTTCTTTTGTTATCAAGCCAGGCGAGGCGCTCGCGCTCGTCGGGCTTAATGGCGCAGGGAAGACCACGCTCGTTAAGTTGCTTGCACGGTTCTATGACCCGACTGAAGGTAGGATATTGGTCAACGGGATTGACCTTAGAGAAATTGATATAGAGTCGTGGCGAGAAAAACTCGCAATACTATTTCAAGACTTTCAGTCATATAGGTTTTTGGCCAAAGAGTCGATTGCGGTTGGTCGTACGAGTATACCACACGACGAATCAAAGGTGCGCGACGCGGCCGAGCGCCGCGAGGCGGCGTCGTTTATAGAAAAGTTCGACAAGAAATATGATGCACAGCTTGGCAAACATTTCACCAACGGAGAAGAGCTTTCGGGAGGACAGTGGCAAAAGCTTGCTATCGCACGCACGCTCTATCGAAATGCTGCGGTGATTGTGCTCGACGAGCCCACCTCAGCTGTTGATGCGGAGGCGGAAGCAAAGATATTTGAACGACTTGAGAAGGATCACGCAAACGCCTCTATGCTCCTCATTTCGCACCGTTTTTCGACTGTACGCCACGCAGACAACATCATCGTGCTCGAACATGGAGCTGTCATAGAACACGGAACACACCAAAAGCTACTTAAAGAAGGGGGCAGATACGCCGAGTTATTCAAGATTCAGGCAAAAGGGTACACATAATTTTAATCTGAGTTGCTGTTGAGCCTATTTTTTTAGTTATACACCTTTTGAATTTGACACGCAATTTATGTCGCATGCTAGTCTAAAAGTAGGGGTCGATTATGGACGATTACCCCGATGTTCTCATCTAGGGAGCCTCACATCACCACTGCCCACTGAACCTTTATTGGATCAAACGGCAACTGGTTGCGGGCACCCACCTGCGCTCACTAGCGTAGGGTAATCGTCCCGACCCCAGCGAAAAATCCTTCCTTTTTGGAAGGGTTTTTCGCTTTCAGATACGACTTGTGATCGTGCTGCCAATGCTATAGTGATTAGATGGATATTACGATTACGTTTGCTCGCGGTGCTCGCAGGGTAACAGGCTCAAACTTTTTAATTACAGTTACTGATGGAGAAAAGAAAACGCGCATCCTCGTCGACTGTGGGCTTACGCAAGGAGAAAAATTTTGTGAGTCAACCAACAGTAAAGTATTTCAATACGAGCCAAAAGAAATAGACGCGGTTGTCTTTACACACGCCCACGCAGATCACATAGGACTCTATCCAAGGCTCGTACGTGAAGGGTTTGCCGGCCCGGCATATGCAACGCCCCCAACTGCAGACCTGATACCAGTTATGCTTTCTGATAGCGTTCAGCTCATTGCTGTTGAGGCGGGGAAGTGCAATGAGGAACCCCCCTACTCAAAAGAGGATATCGAGCCCTCGCTCAAACTACTAAAGAGGGTTGAGTATGAGGAGCATTTTAAGGTTGGCCCGGCTGAAATTATACTCCACAACGCAGGACACATCGTTGGTTCAGCAAGTGTTGAAATATCTGCAGGAGGAAAGAGGGTTTTGTTCACTGGAGACATGGGCCGCTCGCCGGCAGCGCTCGTGCCTGAACGCGTTGCTCCTAAGGGGGTTGACGTACTAATTACAGAAAGCGTGTATGGAAATCGTACCCACAAGTCGCTTGAGGAGGGCGTTGCTGTGTTGAAAAAGGCGCTCCAATCGACTGCTGAAAAAGGAGGAGTATTGCTTATTCCCGCTTTTTCTCTTGAGCGCACGCAAATAATATTACATGCGATAGACGAATTGTACGCCAAGGGTGATGCCGAAAGAATACCCGTCTACATGGACTCACCGCTCGCTGCTAAGGTGAGCGACGTATACCGTGAACATGCAGACTATTTACGCGACGATATAAAGAGTGAGCTCAAAGCGGGGAAAGATCCATTTGCGTTTCCTTCTCTATCTGTAACGGTTAGCAAAGAATCTTCACACGGGATTGACTCCGCGCCGCAACCAAAAGTAATTGTGGCTGGCGCCGGCATGTCGCACGGTGGACGTATTCGCCATCATGAGGCGCAGTACCTCGGCGACCCGAAAACGACGCTCCTACTCGTCGGGTACCAGGTGCCAGGCTCGCTTGGTAGGAAGCTTAAAGACGGTGTCAAAAAAATTATGATCGACGGCTCGTACCTACACGTACGCGCGGTTATTGAAAATGTGGATGGGTTCTCTGCACATGCCGACAAAGATGACCTTTTAAAGTTTGCAGAAGAGGTCGCACCTAAGCGTGCGTTCGTCGTCCTTGGTGAGGCCGAAGCAGCAACATACCTAGCGCAGCGCATCAGCGGGTTCCTCCACATTCCGGTTGACGTCCCACAAGAAGGGGAGGAGTATACAATTTAAAGCAAATCGTCATCAAGAAAACCAAAGAGGCCGCCTATTGGTCGCCTCCGTTCCTCACGACGTGGCCGTGGTCGACGGATATCACTGTCGTGCCTGTTGCGTGACGTGTCTGGCAAGCTGTCCTTGCCAGCAAATGGGTCTTTGCAAAATGAATGCCGGTAGAGTGTGCTTCCATCTAGTGCTTTGCGAGATTTAACTTCAACCGCGTTGTTTTTTGCAACAGGGTTTCCACAGTCAGCACACTTCTTCGGCCACTCTTCTTGCCGGTTTGCAAACATCGCGTCTATCTTTGCGCGTGCTTCTGGAGACATGGATTACGCAACTTGCGCAATAATTCGTGCGAATGACTCCGGGTGGCTCATCGCTATTTCTGAGAGGACTTTGCGGTCGAGGATCACGTTCTTTTTCTTGAGCGCATCCATAAAGGTGCTGTAATTCTTAAAACCGTTTTCTCGAAGTGCTGCATTGATTCGGGTGATATGGAGACCGCGCATGGTGCGCTTCTTAGCTCTTCGGTCGCGGAACGCGTGCTGACCCGCTTTCTTGATTGCTTCGAGTGCCGCGCGCTTCTTACTCCCGCGAGCATGGCGATAGCCCTTCGTCTGTGCAAGAACGTTGCGCCTTCGCTTGCTGCCTTTTACTCCTCCTTTAGTTCGTGCCATATGTAAATATTATTAGAATTATTTGCCTGGTAAGAAACGTGCGCGGTCGCCTCGGTTCATACTGAGCGAGTGGGTGCGCCTTTTCCCGAGCTGGGTGCTCGCAGACTCTTTTGCGTTGTAGTGGTTTTGGCCTTTAGCACGAGCAATAACTTTGCCACGCTTAGTTACGCGGAGTCTTTTGCTAAATGATTTGTTGCTTTTCATATTAAATTTTCTTGGTTTTAGTGTGGTTTTTTCTTGCCTGCATACTCGACGGTCAGCGCAATCCCTTTTGGCCCTCGTGAGACGGGCTCTGCCACCCGATACTCCTCAGGAATCATTTTGACAAAGCGATCAAGCCTCTCTGTCAAAAATACCGGATCCATGAACTTATGTCTTCCTCTCAAAAACAGCTCAATCTTAACCCGGTGTCCCTCGCGAAGCCAATCGGCGGCCTGCTTAGCTTTTCGGGTTAGGTCACCGTCACCAGTTTCAACCTTGATCTGAATAGCCTTAGTTTCAGTGGTGTGGCTCTTTGCCCGAGAGTCGCGGTCCTTCTTTTGCTGTTCATATTGAAATTTACCATAATCCATGATTTTTGCAACGGGTGGGGTAGCTGTTGGCGATATTTCAATAAGGTCTAGGCCCGCTTCTTTAGCAGCCTCCAGGGCCTGTGCAAGCGAGATTACGCCGAGGTTTGCACCGCCAACGCCGATTACTCGGAGCTCTTTAGCGCGGATCTGGGTATTGATGTTAATGCGAGGTGTGCTCAAGGTATGTTACAGAAGGGTGTATACGAGGAGTATAACATACGTGGTGCTGTTGTGCATTCATATTTAGTTTACGCCCCACCGTTTGCGTATGCCTCCTCGCGTTCCTTTAGTTTCGTTGGCGAAAAGTTCGACTCGTTAAAGCCTCGCGAGAGGTCGACGGGGTAACACTCGTCACAGCTAGCATGTACTGATACCGGGTAGAACATCTTTTGGTTTCGATACGAATAGGTAGTCAGTACGCGCACGTCTTTTCCAAAGACTTCGTTCACTGGACGGAGCTGTACCTGGAGCTCAGAAAGAATTTTGGTATTAAGTGCGAGCCACGAGTCAATGGCACTGGTGAGCTCTACGTTGATGTGTACCATTGGTGGTAGAACAGAGAGTGTGGGATTGTGTGCGCGATTGTTGCTCAGCACCGCAAGCGCTGTTTTGAGTGCGTCGCGGTCGTCGCCTCGACCAGGCTTAACGAGGATTATTGAGTTTCGATCCTGTGCTTCGTATCCGTTGCCGTAGCCGACTATCGACTCGTTGTGTTCTAAGTGCGCCGTGCGTCCCGCTTCGCTCATACTTTCAAGGCGGCGGCGCTGGTATACCGCTTGCGTAACATTCCAAAATATTTGATACACTAATGCGCCGTATAAGCGCTCTGGGACATCGCCGGCAGCGTCTAGCGATTCGCATATTTTTTTAAATAGCGGCTCTGCAACAATGGTATTAGGGTTTGCTTTTCTTGCAGCAGATTTTTCAATTTCTCGCACGAGATAGGCTTCCATGGCTAAACCGATTTGTAGGTCATTGTAGACGGCTGCGTGAGGCCCCGCAAATATTTCTGATGGGGGCTTGTTTGCGATGTATCGGTTTGTAACTGGGTCGCCAACATGCGAGTCAAGAAACTGTTTTTGAAATGAGTCGGTTGCATCGTGTAGCCCAAGATCTGTAATGATGTCGGCCGCTTTCACAATAGTGCCGTTTTTAAAATATAGAGTTTCGGACCCATCGTCAGTATTCGTCATGCCGTAGAGTGCATAAAGCCTTGATGCGTCGTAACGCTCACGCACTTTTTCAGTCTGTTCCTTGACTGTAGCAAGAGCCTTTGCGTCATCTTCGCCATGAGCAGCACACCCGTGTCCAAGGACTGCGTGGTGGCCAAGAGCAATAAAGAGGGCGGGTTTGCCTGGTGTGTTGCGCTCCGCGTTGATTACGACCTCGTCAATCCTTTTCCAAAAGAAAAAGTTTATGCTGTCCGTGTTAACGCGGTTGCCTTCAGTTCGAGAAAACGTTGCAGTGTTTGGGGGGTACCCTTTGCCTTTCGAGCCGTGCACCCGTCCGTCGATGCATTTAGACGCAACGAGGTCGGCGGCATGACACTTAAACTCCTCGATTATGGCGTGCATGCGCGTAATGGTGCGCGCCGCGCTTACGTTTTTTTCCAAATAGTCTCGAAAAAAATTACTGCTACCTGTACCCGTGTTCATAGCTGTAGTGCGTTAGCGTCGTTTTAGAATAATACTTTCCTGTTTAAGGTCTGGGCTAGCGGCACGAATATTTTTTTGCATCCGAGCGGCATCTTCGTCAGTCCTCGCAATGGTAATTACGCGCATAGTATCACCTCTTTCTTTAAGTTGAGCGCCGGTGTTACCTGGTTGTTCGGCAACTCCACGCAAAAGTGCGACTGCCTGCGCATATTTCGGGGTCACTACTCGATCAACGACAAATGAGTTCGGAAGACCAGCGCGCGCAGGATCTACATTCTTTCCGGTACCATTAACGATTATAAGAGGGGCAGAGTGGCCCTTTTTGCGGGTCATGTTCTGTTCTCCAAGTGGTATATGTATAACTCCCATACGCGTGGCAATATCTTCAGACTCTTCTTGTTGCCAACGCATTACTCGTTCATCTAAATCTCGCGCGTTGATGTCACGTGGATATTTTGCAAGATACGCAGCCTTGGCAGCTCCACACCCTGGATGTGTCGTGACTCGTTTTATACCGAGGCGGTTATATGTTTTTTTTAACTTTATCTTCAGGTTCACCAAGTAGGTGGATAGAACCAAGTGCGGTGCCTGGAGTACGTCGAGCGATGCCGATGATGCGTCCGTCAGAGCAAGACGCGGTGTCCGCATTTGCAATCCGTAACCCGTTACGTATGAGCATGTCGTTTTTGCGAGCAAACTCTGCAATGCCTCCCTGCGAGTCAATTTCCTTTAGACGCTCTATGTTCGTATAATTTGCGTCGAGGTCAACGTGTGGTTTGTTGTTCGGGTTAACTCTGCGATCTTTGCTAAGTACTGCTGTTGCTAACTGGCTACCTCGAGCAGGCAGCTGTTCATAATGGTTATGAGATGACATGTTCAGTGATACCAATAATATCTATGAGCCAATTTTCAACTACCACAGGGCATAGGCTAGAAGCAGCGTAAGCTGTTACAGAAAAAAATTGAATCAAAGATCGATAGACTATACACCAATTCACTTGTTTTGTGCAACCACTTTTCCACCACATAGAAAAACCGGCCTTACGGCCGGTTACATTGGTGGAGGTGGAGAGTAGTGAGCTCTCGTGCATATAGGCATTCGATATGAATCTACGATGTGTAGTAAGTGTTCGAGTTTAGTCCGCGCGTATTAAACGCTTACGAAAGTACGCATGGACGACGCCGTGCTTTAGCTAATACTCAGAGCGAGTGAGTTATAGCGATCCTGAGGTTATGACACTGCTATTAGAAAGCCAGGAACTTTCTAAGGCAGCGCCAGAGCGGCCCGAAGGCGGCGCTGGATCTCGGTTACTTATACTTTTGCGAAAGCAAGAGTATTGAAGTATGGAGACTTTTGAGATACGTTTGCATGTATCAGTGCTCGAGATTTTAGGTGTTCTTGAGCAATCACCACATCGCATCAGTTCGAAGTGTCTCTATGTCGAATCTGGTCACCCCCATTGTGAGCTCTCCTCCGAAGAGGGGAGCCCACAATGCGAGCGGCCAGATCAGTAGTTTTTCAATGTGCGGTCGATCTCTCGTTTCGAGTCCTTCTCCTTTAGTGTCGCACGTTTGTCGTATTTTTTCTTCCTTGCTGCGACTGCAATAAGGAGCTTTACTCGTCGTTTACTATTATACCACTTAATAGGGATAATTGTCAACCCCTTTGTATCGCCTGAAGTGGATAGCTGAGCGAGCTCTTTTTTATTTAGCAGTAGTTTCCGGGTGCGGTCTGATTCATACCCTTTGGGTGTATTTCCTACTTGGTAGGGCGGTATCGTTGCTCCGATGAGGAAAGCCTCACCGGCGCGCACGACCACGTGCGCGCCGGTGAGCTCCCCCATACCAGCACGAAGAGCTTTTACCTCGTGTCCCTCAAGTTTTGCACCAGCCTCATACGTTTCGTCCCAAGAGTAGTCGAGCGAGGCCTTCTTATTTTGTGCGAATGACATAATTAATCTCTCTTCAGCAGCTCTTCGAGAGCAGGATGAGTGACCGCATCATCGTACCCGAGGTTGATAGCTGCGCGCAAGCGCATTCGTGATGAGCCAAGGATACTCAGCTTTAAATCCTTTGTTGGTGAGATGGTAATGAGGCGAACGTTGTTTGGTGGCACAAATGGTGAGCGTTCTTCTATCTCACGTAAAAACGCATGGTAAAACGCACCTCGGTGTTTGCGCCAGTAACGGGAGGTAAATGAAAGCGTGTGCTTCAGCATGCCGCGCATTCCCTCAGAAACGCGAACCACGATCAGTGTTTGAGCGCCATGTTCAACAGCGACACGCATATGGTCGCTCATTGTCGTCCCAATGCCCCCATCAAAATAAAAGTGGTTTCCGATCTTTACGTATTTATCGTAAAGAAAGGGGAGCGCCTTTGCAGCGCGGAGCATCTCGTATATATCATTCGGCGGTTTTGCAGATACATACTCTGTTACGCCACTCTCAGCATTCGTTAGTGGGAACAAGAGTTCGGACTTGGTTTTTTTCAAGGCTTTTTCGTCAAACGGGTGCAGTGTTCGGAAAATATGGTCAACCAAATAGTCGATATTCAAAATTTTTTTTCTTCGATATGAAATGAGGTCTCGGTTGTTTGCGAGAGAGAGCCACGTTTGCGTTGCGTGGTTCGTTTGGTTTGCAAGATAATATGCGGCGTTTCCTGCCGAACCGCTCTCAGCAACTACTACATGTGGCTCAGTCAGGCCGTAGTGCTCGCGGAGCGCGGTCAATACTCCCGCAGTGTATGCGCACTTCATGCCACCCCCTCCAACCACGAGACCGATTTTTGGCTTTCTGGTGCGCTTTATAATTTCGGTCATACAGTATATAATACAGTGAGAATGGCTAAAAAGGGCAAACAAAAGGGAGGCGGAGTGCAAACTCCGTTTGGTATGGGCGAGTGGGGGAATGTTACCACTTCGCTTGTTATTATTCTCGTGCTCTCGCTCGTGTTTAGCGTAGTGCAAAGCATAAATGTTTCTCAGCAGATCATCCCCATCACACAAGTTGCATCAGATGTTGCGTCCGGCACAGTCAAAACGCTCGCAATTTCAGGAAACGACGTTACGGTGACGTACAATGACGACTCAACCAAAAGATCTAAGAAAGAGTCCGACGAGTCGCTTTCGGGCACACTGGTGAACCTCGGCGTTCAAAAGGAAGCGATCGAGAAAGTACATATCGATGTTAAAGACGAAACTGGTTTTAAATACTGGTTCTTTGCACTAGCGCCGATCGTGGTCCCGCTACTTATGATCGCTGTGTTTGTTTGGTTTCTTACGCGACAGGTACGCGGTGCAGGCATGCAGGCGTTTACGTTCGGACAGTCGAAAGCGCGCATGATTGATCCGAAAGATGGCTCCTCGCGCGTAACGTTCAACGATGTTGCAGGAGCTAAAGAGGCTAAAGAAGAGCTCACGGAAATAGTTGACTTCTTAAAAAATCCGAAAAAGTTTCTCGACATTGGTGCGCAAATTCCGAAAGGCGTGCTCTTAATGGGAGCACCAGGAACAGGCAAGACGCTTCTTGCCCGTGCAGTTGCTGGTGAGGCCGGGGTGCCATTTTTCTCGATCTCAGGCTCTGAGTTTGTTGAAATGTTTGTGGGCGTTGGAGCCTCTCGAGTACGCGACCTCTTTGATCTTGCAAAAAACTCTGCGCCCGCAATCATTTTTGTCGACGAAATAGACGCGGTCGGGCGCATCCGTGGCACAGGAGTCGGAGGCGGGAACGACGAGCGCGAACAAACGCTCAACCAGATTCTCGTCGAGATGGACGGATTCGAACCAACCGAAAAAGTGATCGTGATGGCGGCAACCAACCGGCCTGACGTTCTTGACCCTGCGCTCCTTCGGCCCGGTCGTTTCGACCGTCGCGTAACTATCGATTTGCCTGACCGTGACGACCGCTACGCAATCCTTACGGTGCATGCACGCAAGAAACCCCTCGCAGAAGACGTAAACTTTCACATCATCGCTGAACGCACGCCAGGTTTTTCAGGCGCGGACTTGTACTCACTCATGAACGAAGGCGCCATCCTTGCTGCGCGCGAGGGCAGGCAAAAGGTTGCTCAGTTCGATATCATCCGCAGTATTGAAAAGGTAATGCTTGGTCCCGAGCGCCGCTCACATGTATTAAATAAAAAAGAGAAAGAAATCACTGCGTACCACGAGGCAGGTCACGCACTCGTTGCGAGCGTTTTACCGTATGCAGACCCGGTACACAAGATCTCGATCATCAGTCGTGGTCGTGCGGCCGGGTACACGCTTAAGCTTCCGATCGAAGATACCAAGATGCAGTCTAAAAAAGAATTTTATGACGACATTGCTGTTTCATTGGGCGGGTATGTAGCAGAGCTCGAGGTGTTTGGTGATGTGACAACGGGGCCTTCGAATGACTTGCAGGTACTGACCGCACTCGCTCGCGACATGGTGACCAAATTTGGAATGTCCGAAAAGATGGGACCAATCGCACTCGAAGGTGACGGAGGCCGCGCGCTCTTTGGACGAGGAGTTTCAGAGCGCGAGCACTCAGAACGAGTTGCTGCAGAAATAGACGCGGAGGTAACTAAAATAATTGAAGACGCACGTTCGCGTGCGACCACGATAATCCGCGAGAAGCGTGACGTTCTTGACGCCATAGCCCGGAAACTTATTGAGGTTGAAAATATAGAGCGCGAAGATTTTGAGAAGCTGCTCATCCTCCATGGCATCGAGCCAAAGAAAAAGAAAGATATTGAGCACGCATCGCTCGCGTAATTAATAGCTCTGGTTACGAGGAGTTGGCAAAATCAACTTATTACCGTAGCCGAACACTTTGATCTCCGTTGTGTCCCCATTTTCTTTTGCCAAACGATACATCCCAATTTCATTAGTATTTGGGCAAAAGCGGAAATCTGGCTCAATGTTAACAAAGGTCACAGCGCCGCTTGCAGACTCAGCTACGTAGCTCACCGCAGGAGTATTACATGTATTGTCTTGTGAGTACGTGTAGGCTTTTGGGTACTCGTATATATTCACCTTATTGTTTGCAGCATTAAATACGTATGAAGACAGAGTCGAGGGTGTAGTAGTGGCTAAACCAAAAAAAGTCCCTGCGTAATCATTGCATTGAACCCACCACCCGGGGTTAGTTACTACATTTGGGATAGGAGTCAGTTTATGTGTGGGCAGGTCATACACATACATCATCGTAGCCTTGTTGTCGTCCTTATTTTTTACGAGGACTACAGACTCTCCGCAAAACGAATCGAACGCTAGCCATTCTGTCGTATCTAAAGTAATCCCTTCCGGAAGTGGCTCCGTGCTCAAAGTCTTACCTTCAAGATCTACGCGGTACAAGTCTGCAATGTTAGTAGATGCATCGATCGGCTTCATCCATGGGGAAAATGGATTGAAGTGTGCCCCGACCACAACGCTATTATCGACACTTCTTGCGGCAAAGTTATATACCGTACCTGTAACCGGTATAGAAGAGGTTTGGCCACTACTACGGTTCAAAATGCCAATGCTAGTTGCTTCGGGGACTTGAGGGTGGAATGTTGTAATGTTGTCAGGTAAAAGTGTTGGCCAACGAATTTCGCCAGTAAAACGAGGGGAAGCATCTTTTGTTGCTCCAGTAGCTCGGTCTATTGAATAGAGGCGGTTTTTCCCACTTTCTAGAATTACTAAGAAAAGATGTTGCGAGTCATTGTCCCACTGTAAACCCTCGCCGTACCCATTACTTGCGAGATGAACATTATTCTTAATTGTTTTCGTGTTGTGGGTCGAAACGTTGTAGACAACCAGCGAATAAACCTCGTCATTGAATTTCCATGAATCATCAGGAACCAAAACAGCAAAATATTTCCCATCTGGACTTAAAACAGGATGTTGGTACCCAGGGTATTGGCTCGGCACTCCGGCAAACGAAATGAGTACTGTTGATGTCCCAGTGCGTGGGTCGAATGCATAAAGCCCGGAGTGATCATAGTAATATACAATTCCTGTGAGATCGTACGGAGCTACCTTATCGCTATTATTGTTGGTTTGGTTTAATGACCAGTTTAAATACAAAACTCCAGCACCAAGGACAAATAGACCAACTATACCTATTGCGAGTGTTGATAAAAATTTATTCATATAATATGCACTCACTATACCATCTGCCAAAGTGATTAACTCCTCTTGCGCTTTAGTAGTTCCGGGTGTATTCTCCACGAGTGAGTTCCAAAAAATGGGAAAATCCAAGAGTTATAAAATATGAGTTGCGCGGGCCGATGCGTAAGAAGGCAGCCGCAGAACTCAAGATTGACTACGCAAGTGGAGTAAGTGCTAAACAGCTTCGCGATATTAATGATAGGGTTGAGCTGATGATGGGCAAGGTAGGCACGCGAATATCTCTTACCTCTGGAAACGTGGCAGACATAAAGGGGAGCGGCAGGAGCACATCGTAATAGAAAATCCCTGCAGAGTAGCGTATAGTATAAATGCACCCGCAAGTCTGGACTTTCGGGTGCTCTCTCGGGCATCATGTGAGCCGTGTTTCATCGATCGCTCTTGTTCGCACCCGTAGCTCAGTTGGTTAGAGCGCGGAGCTTATACCTCCGTGGTCCTTGGTTCGAGTCCAAGCGGGTGCACCTTAGAATATTTTATAAAGCTTGCGCTCCAGTAGTTACGTGGGTACACTATGAGCATGGAAGGAAAACACACGGTAAGCAGGGAAGAGAGGTTGGCATCGGTCGTTCCAGTCACTATTACCAAGCTGGGAACTACTGGGAAATTCCACCCAACTTTTTACCAATTTTATCCGAGGCCGAGCGCCGATGAGAGTGAGTTGCCAAGGTTCAAGTCTATTGGAACTTGGAACCAGGGCTTTGACACAGTAACAGAGGCAAGAACCTTCGCAAGACTCGGAGGTGTAATTAGGCCTGAGCTGAAGGTCGTAGTAACCGAAAGAGTCTATGTTGCCCCGGTAGACAAGGCATCGCTAGACTGGTTTGACGAAAAGCAGCTCCTTATCGTGTAAGTGGTGGCCACCGCTAGGCATCCAAAGAAAAGATCAGGTTCCTAACAGCCTCGCTGCCACGAATAGTGTGTGTGCTGCGTGTGTTGTCTCGGTGGGCAATTTCAACGCGAAACAGCGCACTTTCAAGTTGTCGCATGATTTTTTCACATTCCTCACCATCTAGTTCGCGCCTGCGCTCTAATGCTGTTGCAATGGCGTGCACTTGATGTGCTCGACCTTTCAGTATTCTTCGAGCGGCCTCACATGCGGCTTGCACACATTTACCGCGCTCTTCAATTTTTTTCACATCGATATCTGTGTGGCTCATACCGATTGCGTGAGGTCCTGCGAGCACGACTTCGTTGTAAGGTGAAAACCTCACAACACCACTACACTTTTCTCCAGTAGAAAGCGTTGAGGGGATCGTTGAAACGCTTCTCACCTTTACCCCAAGCGCGTAGGCTAGCACGACGTGCACCGCCTCGTGCTTTGCAGTGTCACGCACCACACTCCTATTTGAATAGGTGAGAGGTGTCACAACCACTTCCGCATTTTGTGTCCGAATGCGTTCGCCTGATTTTCCTACAGTCACTTCGAGACAATAACTTAAAAATAGGTTACTAGCAAATCGTTACTTAGCGGCGGGATAGCCCGCTGTAACCCTCGCACCTTGTGCAGGGTATAGATAGAGTCAGGTGAATTATTTGCCTTGATTTATAATATTGCTTAGATCAAGCAATGCACTTATTAACTACCCTATTAAGTTTGTATGCTAAGGACAGAAAAGGTTGGCGAACGAGAGTCAC
>CAZQPW010000005.1:0-40459 GCA_964595305.1 uncultured Candidatus Saccharibacteria bacterium | reverse complement strand
TGAACTTTAAGTGCGTTGTGCGTACACTCGAGTTCTTGCGTTGCATTACAAGCTACAGTTAATTATCAAGCATCATGCGAGTTGCGCTTGCACAAAAAAAACGTTTTGTGGATAACTTCTCCCGTGCGCTTTTTTCAAAAAATTTAATCTCGAAATTAAAAAATCGAGAAAATAAAAAAGTTGCCATCACTGAGCGACTGACGGGTGCGAGCTCCAAAAATCATATGTGAGTGCCGCCGCCAGCCGCCCACTGAGGGCAACTCAAACATATATAGCATACTCCTATTTTTAACACAAACAAAAAGTCCCCCGGAGGGGGACTTTAAGCGATTCTTGTAGCCCGTGTGGGCACTCACCTTTCCATGATAGCACCGCTCAAACAAAAAGTCAACCGCGCTATCTCTGGAGCGACTCGAGCTCTGATTTGCTTCCTTCGTCGTACGGATTCTTCTCGATTCGCTTTTTGAGGATCTCGATGACACGAGCATTCATACCAGCTTGTTTGTAAGCGGTGTAGATCAAAGGATCATCAGGGGTGACCGTCTTAAAGTGTTCGAGCAGAATCTTGTCGTTAGCTGAGATGTCGTTATTCAGTATCAACGTCATTGCGTAAAACACGCGCGCCTGTTCGTACTCCGGTGCGCTCTCAAATGCTTCTTTTGCTACAGTGCGGGCCTCGCTCAGTTTTTGTTGTGCAAGATACACTGTTGCTATTTCAAACTTGATACCCTGTTTCTGTGGCGAGAGCTCAAGCGCTCGCCCATAGGAAACCAATGCTGCGTCATATTGGCCAAGCGACTTTAAGTACGCACCTCGGAAAAGGTGGAGTCGAGCATCGTTGGGGGCACGCTTAATTTCCTTATCGAGTCGCTGCAGTGCACTCTCAACCAAGTCTATGCGTATTTGCTCTGGCACCGACTGGTTTCCTGCAACTTGAATCGCAAATTGTGTGTACTGCTCGGCAACTTCTTGCGTACCGATGCCTGTACGTGCGGCTGCATTTTTGAAATACCTGATATTTTCAGAAACGTTGCCCATCGGAAGTATTCCTTGTATCAAATCTGAAGCTGAGGCAATGCCTGGGATGTTTAGTAGGTAGACAACCGCGAGCGTCGCCGCAGCGCCTACCGGAGTAACATACTGCATCACTGCGCGTTCCGTATGCTCGCCCCACGCATGCGGCGGATACGATCGCACTGTAACAAAACCGATCAGGATAAGGAACATGAGGTAGCTCATCAGGTTATCAAACACAAATATGTTATGGAATGCATATGCCGCGAGAAGCCCTGTCAGAACTGCCTTCTCGCTTCCACTGAATGCTGATTTCGGTCTCCAGAGGTACCAGACGATAAGCACATAGAAAGAAAGGTAGAGAGCAAGCGCAAACACACCTCCAGCTACGAGCCAGTCTAGAGCTACAGAGTGTGCACGATCAAACCATGGCTCTTGAGCATACATGTTCGCCGAATAATATTTATTGAACAAATAGTTAAACCCCTCTTGCCCCCAACCAAAGATCGGGCGCTCCTCTACTCCCTTAAGCGCCATAGTCCAGATTTCAAAACGAGAAAATCCTGCGTTTATAGATATGGTTGCAATACGAGAAAGAATTGGGTGCGACTGAACGTATGCGGTATCTTTCACTGCAAAAAAGAGTGCGCCGAGCACAAGTACGGCGCCAATAATCGCAATGCCTATTTTCTTATGCACGCCTGTTGTGACGAGCGACGCAATAATTCCAGTAAGGAACAGTCCTCCAAACAGCGCAAGGATAGTCCCACGAGTTGCGGTAAGTATCACGAGCAAAAACTCAACTACTACTGCGAGCCACAATAAATATTGGTACGTTTTATTTTTTACTCCTGTCGCAAGTAAATACAGCGCGAGAAAACCATTAAACATCATGTATACGGCCATGTATGTTGCATTGCCAAGCGTACCGTCAATACGCACCCCACCTTGGTTGATCGTGAGCCAACCCGCAGCTTGAACCAGCCCATATAAAGCAACGAGGGAAGATGCAATTATTGATGTGCTGATATATTTCCTCCAGGCCTCTTGCGTTCGCAATACTGACGTGAGTACGAGTAGGTATGCTCCAAAATGTAGGAGCGATATGTAGCCTTCCATTCGTTCAAAGTTGCTCCAGAATGCTTTGAGTGGATTTTCTGCAAATACTGTGGAGATGGCCATCGTCGCAAGGAATAATAACCCTGCCAAGTACGTTGGCGACCATTTCGGACGGTATTCAGGGACAGCGATCGCAAGAATCGCCCAGAGCCCAAACACCAGCTCAACTAAAATCCTGAATGCAAAGTTTTTTCCTGTAATGAATGGGAAAAAGAAGTCGGTCCACACGATAATTCCAACAAATGGGATTATGTAGAGCCCTGTTAAAAGGAGAGGTCTCAAATACCTTTGGAGTTCCATGTGAGGTACTATAGCATATACTAAGAGTTATATGATAGACCGGCTCTCAAGGTTCGCGCGCACAGATGTGCGGTATTTGGTCGAGAGCGGCTTTTGGCTCTACGCCGGGCAAGCAATTAGCCTTGTGGTGGCGCTTGTCTCTGCCCTAGCGTTTGCAAACCTACTAGATCCAGAACTTTACGGAAACTACAAATACATTCTTTCGGTTACTAGCCTGCTCAGCATTTTCACTGTCTCAGGACTCGCGAGCGCGCTGCCGCGTGCGGCAGCGCGCGGCTTTGATGAGTCCCTTAAAGCTGCCTTTGCTCTCACGCTGAGATACAGCCCGGCTATCATGTTTATTGCCGGTGGGCTAGGTGTCTACTATATATTGAATGGGAACAGCACCCTCGGCACCTCGATACTTATTGCTGGCGCTGCAACACCAATTATTGGCGCGGCCTCTCTCTTTCGTCCATACCTAATCGGAAAAAAAGAATTCCGGCTTGCAGGGATTTTGAGTGCCATTCAAACAACAATACCCCCAATTGCAACCATTGCGGTGGTCATCTTCTCTAAAAATGTTGTTGCGCTCGTTGCGACCTACTTTGTATCATCCGCGTTAGTCACTCTTGCGCTGTATCATTTAACGAAAAGTTCACATTCGGGCAACGGGGTTGACCCGGAGCTCGCACACATCGGATTCAACGTTTCTATGATTAACGCAATCAACACGGTCGCGTCGAAGATAGATGACATCTTAATTTTTCAGCTTCTTGGAGGTTCGCAACTTGCAACCTATACATTTGCGACGGCAATTCCTGAACAGATTCGAGGCTCACTTAAACACATCACATCCCTCGCGGTCCCAAAGTTTGCACTCAAAGATAAAGAAACCTTGAAACGCGTCGTCAAAAGAAATTCGTACATCATATTTGCGTTTTCATTTCTAATAATGGTTACGTACGTGCTGCTGTCACCAACAATTTTCGCGTACCTGTTCCCCACCTACAACAGTGCCGTACCGTATTCGCAAGTATACTCACTAACACTACTTACCTCGTTAGTACTTGCAAGCTCATATTTTGATGCGCAAGCAGCTGTGAAAGAAAAATATTTCCTAAGCTTCGTGTCAGCATTTGCGATTACTACAACTACGGTTATTGGCGTTATCTATGCAGGGATTTGGGGAGCAATAGTTGGCCGTGTCATCGCGAGAGTAATAATAGTCTCTGCTACTGCACTTACGATAAAGTATCACTGAATGCGGATGTAAATAATCATCCCGGCCGCAAACCATGATGGGAGTATTTTGTTGAGGATAGGAACCCCTTGATAAGGGCGAATAACGTACGAACGCAAATCCTGTGCCTCCAACCACCAACGCATGTCTCTAAGTGTCCAGAATCGCACATGTTCGTTAGGCTCACGCGACCATTGTGCAGGAAATTTACCAAAAAGTAACCTGAGGCGGTATGTAAAGAAGCCAGAGTTAGGTACTGAAATAAAAACTCCTCGGTTAGCTTTTTTAAGCGCAGACATGAGTACTCGCTCCGATTCGGATACGTGTTCTAAAACCTCAAGAAGTAAAATATAATCAGCTCCCCCAACTCCAACCAAATTTACGTCTGTGTTGAGGTCAAGCTTGTATGCCTTAAGACCTGCGGCCTTTAAAAAACTAAGTGCGGCATCTGAAGAGTCATACGCAAGTCCGTCTGAGCCTGGTAGCCGAGTCATTATGTGTGCAAGCGTTGCTCCGTCTCCGGCGCCAACGTCGGCAAGAGTAGGAGTAGTGACATGCTCGCTCTTTACTTGACCCACTATAAAATCTGCCCGAGCTTTTTGCCATGAAAAAAGCTTCGACTTGGTGCCTCGTTTTTTTTCCCAATAATCTGCGTAATCGCCAGCTGCTGGCTTAATCTGATTTTGAGGATAGTAAAAAATCTGCGAAAACCAATTTCTAATCGTGCTTCGGACCCCGATCGACACCGCCTCCCTACTACTCATGCAGCTATCGTAGCACGTCTGCTATCTTTTGCGTGAGCGTTTCTGAGAGCGCTCCGGTGCCACCAAACCTCTTCTGTTGCATGGCAAGGATGGCGGTGCGGTCAGAAAGTATGCGCTCCAAATCTTCTTGTGAGCTACGTGCCGAAACTGATAATACTGACCTCCCATCCTCAAGCAGTTTGCCTTGGGTACTACTACAATTTATACGCGCAAATGGCACTCCACTCGATGCCGCATCTGTCAGCAAGGTCGAGTATACTCCAAGTGCTAGGTCAGGCAAAGGGCAGTCGCCAGTGCTTAAAATTGGAATCAGTTTTTTATTTTGCACAAGTTTCATGTACGGTATGAGTTGCTTTTCTTGTGTCTGATCGTTACGCAACTTCATATAGATCAGTGTATTTGTGCGGCCAGACATCGCATCAAGAGCTTCAGCAACATCTTCGTGTGGCGCTGAGGTCTCATACGGCACAAATAGAATTGTTTTGTTTGTATCTTTTGGTGCAAACACGAGCTTTGACCGCTCTGGCATGCCACCAACAAGTATCTCCTCTTTTAGGTACACACTCGGCAGCGCTAGTGCGCGCATGAGCCAATACTCACTCCACACCACGTATGTATTCGCCTTAATAATACGCATGTCAGCAAATTCATCCCAAAGCGCCCAGCCAAGAAAACGTTTTTCGAAATGCCCAGCTCCATGTTGTACCGCAATCGACGGGATAGAAAGCGTGCGCGCAGCCTCAAGTATTGCTTGATAGTTGCGGGCGTCGTCAATCGCAATAACAAGCCGAACGCGAGCTAGTTTCAGAAAAAACCTGTACCACTGGATCCTTTTTTCAAAATCGCTTATTTCATATAACAATTTATTCGCACAATGAATCACGAAACGCTCGTCGTCTGATAACCCATCCTGGACTTTTATATCTGGAAATCTAGAATCAGAAAGCATGTTAACAGCCTCATGGTATAGAGCGAGTCTCCCTCGCCTAACCATATTTAAAAAAGATTTTTTGCTGATAATTGTATGGAAAACTTCTATCGGTTTTTTGTTGAGTTTTTTTAGTGCAGCGTACACATCTTCCATACGCCGATCAACTCCCCTGGCGCCAGTTATTACATCGACGCCAAATAGTGCTACCTCCCTTTTTGCGAGACGCAAAAATCCTACTTGCATGAACGTTACGAAAATAATCCCATATCTGAAAACAAAGTTAGCACGCCGCCCTGTTTCTGCAGAAGCTTTTGCATACACTTCATAAGAGCCTCCTTTTACATATCGTGCAACTTCATTTATATACACCTTTTGTGCGAGCGCCTGTACTACCGCCCCTCCTGCATTTGATTCCAGCCGCGCAAGCATTTGGCCATGGTGCTTATATGCAAGCACTTTATGCATCAGCGCTTCTTCGCGGGACTCAGAGGTAACTTCTCCCTGCATATATATGTATGAGTATTGTACACTAAGCCTATGTGCGGAATTGCTGGGACGATCGGCGGAACTCGTGAGCAGGCAGAGCAAATGGCCGCACTGCTCTCTCATCGTGGGCCGGACTTCCAAGGAATTTGGTCAGAAAATAACGTGCATCTATGCCATAGATTGCTCGCGATACGAGACACATCTTCGCGTTCCCGCCAACCTTATACTCGCCCTAATTCTCCGTGGATACTTTCGTTTAATGGGCAAATATACAACACCGACAAGCTTAAAGGTGAGCTTGGTATAGCACAGACAGAAGACCTAGACACGATCGTGCTCTTTTCGCTTATCGAGAAAGACGGGTGGGACTTTTATAAACGTGCTTTCGGGATGTATGCAATTGCACTTTACAACACGCACGAAAGGAAGTTGCGTCTGTACCGCGATCCGTCTGGGCAAAAACCCCTCTACTACACTGAAGATCTCGCTCAGTTTTCATTCGCATCAGAGATACATGCGCTTACAAAAACATTTTCAGTACCTGCAGTTGCTGACAACATAGCGGTGACACTTGGCATAGATTTGGGTTACGTACCGGGTAGACGCACCATCTTCTCAAACATTAAACAGGTGATGCCCGGAGAGATGGTGTCGATAGACGAGCGCGGATCTGTTAACTCACATGAGCGGTTTGTTACGCTTGCGCAAAAAGCGTTTGAGGGTGTACCGCGAGATGTTATACGCCAGACAATGAGCGAGCACTTGCAAAGCAAGCAAAAAATCGCACTTAACCTTTCTGGCGGTATGGACTCTTCGGTGATGTTACACGAAGCGGTTTCTGCCGGTCACACAGTACACACATACACCACGAGATTCGTCGACGCATCAGACGAACTAAATGAAGATGCTCGCTTAGCAACAAAACTCGCTGAGCAATACGGTACCGAACACACAACACTGGCTATAACAAAAGAGATGTTTCTGTCACATATGCGGAGTGCATATGAGACCGTTGAAACCCCCGACTACAATATTTCCCTGCCCGCATATGCAGCACTTGCAGTACAAGAAGGGGCGCGTGGAGACGGCAACCGCGTCGTATTAACCGGAGACGGCGGCGACGAACTCTTTGCGGGGTACTCAATATTCCGTAAGGCGTCTCATGTTGCAACACAGTTAGAAAAATATGGGCAGCTGTACAACCTCGCTCGGTACATACGTTCACGCGAATATTGGGATTTTGCAGACCCGGTATCCTTCTTCCTCAGCGAACGCCGAACACATAAAAAAATTCATGTTGACGATATTAGTCGTGAACTTAGAGCTGACCTACCACCAAGCTGGGAGTCTCGTACTCCAAACGCAATAAAAGATCTCCTTTTCCTTTACCGAGAGTTTTGGTTGGCGCCTGAAAACTTTGTAAGAGGCGATAAGCTTTTTATGCACGAGTCGCTTGAGCTTCGTGCCCCCTTTGCGTACGAACCTCTGCGTGCATACTTCGATGCACGACTGACTGAAGCAGACTACCTCGGTCCAGACAGAGAAAAGCATTTCTTCCGCTCTCTTTACGATGGTGTATTACCTAACTACATCACACGTCGCCCCGTCAAAAGCGGCTGGAGAGCGCCAGTGACATCTTGGTGGGACAAGAGATTCGCAAGCGAAT
The DNA here is from genome assembly GCA_964595305.1 of uncultured Candidatus Saccharibacteria bacterium. Taxonomy (GTDB): domain Bacteria; phylum Patescibacteriota; class Minisyncoccia; order Phycocordibacterales; family Phycocordibacteraceae; genus Phycocordibacter. Next base: position 32,957 of record CAZQPW010000005.1, on the reverse strand, counting down.
TTAGAGAGACTTTCGGTGCTGCGCCAACAGGCGGGAGCATCGTATGGCCTAAGCTTGCTGAAAAAATCAAAGACGATGTATGGCCAGGAAAGCTTTTCTTCGCCTACTACTCCCTCGCAAGACTTTCGACCAGGTTCAATGTTGTGCTGTAAACTAAAGATATGAAACGCGGTTTCTTCATCCAAGCAAACAACAAGCAAATGCTCGGCGCAAAACTAGCAAAGTTTGCACTTGAAACCACTGGTGCACTTGCGGCGGGAATACCAGTCACAATCATGAATGTTGACGAAAACCCTGACTATCTCTCATTTGCCGGTATGGAATACAAACGTGGGACTGAGTTACGTAAACACGACCCTAAGGACTTACAGTTCTTTACGCTTTCAAGATTCATGCCACCCGAGCTAATGAACTTTGATGGTCGAGCAATAGTTATAGACCCGGACGTTTTTGCGCTCCAAGATGTAACCGGGCTTTTTGAGTTGGACATGAAGAGTTGCAGCATTGCTGCATGCGGCAAAAAAGGACACTACGACTCGTCTGTAATGCTACTTGAGAACGGGCTACTCAAACACTGGAAGATCCATGACATACTCGAAACACTGAGAGAAAAGAAGACAGACTACCGCGACCTCATGGAACTCAGGTTTGAAAAAGTACATGAGATCCCGCGCATCTATAACAGCATCGACAAACTTACTGGGCAAACTGTATTCCTCCACACTAGTAACCGCATTACGCAACCATGGAAGACTGGACTTCTCATTGATTTTACAATCAATAAGCCGAACCCGCTGTTTGGGTTCATACCACGCTTTTGGGTTGGAAAGCCCACACACTACAAACAACACCCAGACCCACTAGTCGTTGAATCATTTTACTCCATCCTTAAAAGCGCCATAGAGCGTGGCGCAATTACTTACGCAGACATTGAAGTTGGAGTTAAAAATAGAGACCTCAGACCTGATATACGCAAAATACTTTCTAGCAACTAATTTTTTTTGCAACTACCCATATGTAATCTTCGCGCCCAAGAAACTTTACACATCGGTTTAATACGCTCCTAACTACGTTTTTAACTAATGACAACTGCTTCTCGCTGGATGCTTTATTTGTATGGCTATTATAAACTGAACTCATTCTGTTTTTTGTCATCAGGTATGGTCGCAGGCCAAGCTTTACGAGGCACCCACTAATGCTCAGATTCCCGTCATTAAAATCCCTTTGACCGCTCGCCACAACGCGAAAACCGGCGTCAGCTAATAACGCAGTGAGTGATTCGAGTGAGAATATATTAATGTGCTCAGGGTATACTAAGTCATGTTGGAGCCTTGTCCGTCTAAGCATATATGACCTTGCATTTGGGGTTTCTATAACCAGTGCGCCTCCGACACCAAGACATTCGTAAGCAGCATCAAGTACCAGACGAGGATTATCAATATGCTCTACCACATGCATCATTGCTATAGTATTTATTTTTTTTACTTGCGTGACCGCTGAAAGATCTTTTGTTGTCCCTGGCACAACCTCAATACCTAACGCTTCCCACGTTTCAGTATATTTCTTTGAAGGCTCTAAGCCGAAACAATCCGTATAGCCTGCTCGCGTTAATGCATAAACAAATGTCCCGTCACCACAACCCACGTCACATGTGGCATCGAGCTTACAATACTTTTGGGCATACGATACCTGTGAAATTGCGTTTAGAACTCGCATCTCGGTTTTTTCTCCTGCTGTTTTCTCTTCGTAGTGCTCTGATGTTACTGCCCGTGTTAGCAACTCAAGATGGGAACATCGCGTGCACTGTACGAAATTGAGATTGTTTGCATATTTCGGCACAACATCGCCGCCACACATGGTGCACTGTCGCATATTTTTTTAAGTCGAATACAGTATATCACGCGCAGCCTTCAAAACATCATCTACGTGCGTGCGCTCTACCTCTGCCGCAACAAGCGATGACTCGTGAATACGCGCATTCATTACATGGAGGTAGGGCCCTTTCCTTCCACGAGGTAGAACTATTTTATGTTTTAGGCCGATAGGTGGTTGTTCGCGCTCGTCCACTGGGCCGACAATATCAACAGTCGGTACCTCAAACGCTTCTGCTACATAAATAGGGCCGGTATCTGACGCAATAAAAATGTCGAGCTGCTTGATTGTTGCCTTTAACTCTTCAATAGATAAAGCGCCGACCGTGTTAACCAAACCTAGAGAACTATCAAATTTTGCGAGGAACTCTCCGGCCTCACTTGCGTCGCCCGCCCCTCCAAGCAACACTACTGTACCCTTTGTTTCTTTAGCTAAAACTGATGCGACCTCTGCGAATTTGTGTGCAGGCCACTGTTTTACCTTATTCCCTGCCGACGGAGATATACCGATCAGCGGCCGACTACACGTCTCAAACTTTTTGCGCGCTGCCTCTTCGACCTCATGCGATAAGGCAAGACTCTTTGTGGTGTTATCCGTGCCGATCTTAATATGTTCAAGTAGCTTTAAATATTCTCTCGGCGCATACTGGTGAAAACGGTGAGGCGCGGTATCCACTAGATTTATCAGCACGCTGTACCACCATGTTTGTTGCGGACACACGCCTCCCAAAACCTTTGGAGAAATAATTCGAGGGATGCGCGCGCAATGCGCGAGCGCCAAGCCAATAGGATTCGGCCCAGGGAAAATGATTGTGTCGAGTGTCAACGCCCTAAGCGCCGCTGCCGTTAAATTCTTGTCAACCACATACTCATCGACATTTGGGTGACCCGCGAGCAGCTCTCTGTTAACTGAATTACCGATCACGACTAGGTGTGCCCTTGGGTACTTTTTTTTAATTGCCACAAAGAGAGGCGTGGTGCACACCATATCACCAAGTTTCATATTTTGGAACACCGCGACTCGAGCAACAGCCTCCCCCGTTTTCGGGCGGAACATCCCAAATAGAAAAGCGCGAATAAATCGTAGGTGCCTCATATGAGCTTCATAATTATTATCCCTTCGTCTTTGTACACTTCTTCGCCATTAAGATTCTTTGGTAACTGTTCCCCCTCTTCTAGAACATAGTACTCAACTGAATATTTTTTCATTAGATCAACGTATGTTTTGTTCACTGTTTTACTCAGCACAAGCATCTCTTCAAGATACGCGGGTAAGTAAGTCGCTGGGTCATTGTGTTTAGGTATGTTAACCAGCACATCGTCAGCCTCATCTTCTAGAGTACTGGCCGAAACCGCCGAAGGGTACTTTTGAAGAAGGTAGCGCTCTTTCTGCTCGGTGTCGCTTACCTGGTATAAACCTCCTTGGTAAGTGAACAGTGGTTTTGCATCGGTATGAATTAAAAGTAAACCTGCGAGGGGTTCGCTTGCCCTGACTGTGGCTCTTACATTTTCCATGCGGAAATACGCGAGAACTCCTTCGTACTTATTTGCCGTCGCAAATGCCGCTGCGTTAGGGAGACGCACAACATTCCGCTCGTATATATTCTTCATAGAAGCGCCGAGCAAAACAATACAAATCATGAGGGCACCATACCAGGCCAAACTTTTCATTTTTGATTTACCCAGAAGCACAGCAACCAATACCGCATGGATTGCTACCAGTGGGAACACCATTCGTCCCAGATGCACAGCACTTTCGATGTCAGAGCCAGTAATCACGTGTACAAAAAATGAAGAAAGCAGCGCGACTGAGCTTACGACACCGAAGAGAATTGTCGGCGAATTCCATGAATACATTCTTGATAAAAATGCCCACATGGCCAAACTCAAGACTAGCCACCTTCCGTAATTGAATACGTCTAAAGATGGAGTTCGCGTGTACACCAGACCGTACCGAAGTAAAAGTTCATTGAAAGTAGGTGCGGACGCAGCACTAAACATTATCAATGCGAATAGCATACCCAGAGGTAGTAGAACTAGCCCAGCCAATACAAAATTGCGCAGGTTCATGTTTTCTTTTTTGATGACATGAAGCAATAAAACGAGTACTCCTGACAATATGCCGACCTGCCCGACAAATGTGTATACGAATAATCCAAAAACTATTGCTCCGATGAAGAAAAAAGCTTTTCGGAAGCTCGGAGCAGTAAGATAATACGCGAGTGAGGCAAGTATGGCCAGGTATGCAGCGTACGGAACTTGCATTGAAACGGGTCGTGTCATAAGTAGCAAGAGTTGTGAGCCAGCAAATACCACACCAAGGGCAGCTACATATCGATTTGCGCCAAAGGTTCGAAACAACACGTAGAGCAATGACGCTGAGACGATTGCCCAAAACATGATGTTAAAAATTATTGTGAATCCCCACGAACCAGAAAGTATAAGCGGGAGAGCAGCTAACCCTTCCGACACGCTCCATGACGGCGGGATCGCGTGTGCCCCACCATAAGGAAGGGTTTGCAGGAAAAAATCACCACTCGCAGCTGCTTTGATGCGAGCATAATAATAATACGCATCTTCTATGTGAGCCGGGATCACGCCATGCCACTCGTTAATCATAACTAGAAGAAGTATTTCGCAATACCTAGGAGTCCCTGCTTCCACGGAACGCGGTGAGTAACGCCGCTTTGCCCAGCAAACTCTGCGCGGTGCGCTTTGTACCACTCAAAATTTCGCACAAGTGCCTGCTTGTTTGAATATTTCGGAGCGAAACCCAACTGCTTTTCTGCTTTTTCAATCGACACAAAGCTGTCTTCGGACGCGGTGCCGTACACCCATTTGTATAGCGGAGAAAGATGTAAAAATTCAAGCACTTGGAGTATTAAAATTATTGGGGCCCGTGGGAGAGGAATTATTTTTTTCCCAAACCCAGCGTGGTCAAGTACTGACTGATAATCTTCGCGCATCGTAGTAAACTCTTTTGCTCCGATGTTAAAGACATCGTCAACCTTTTCTTGATCTAAAGTCAGCGAGAGCCATACGGCCTCGCATAAATCTTCCACGTCGAGCAACTGGTATCGGTTTTTGCCTGAACCAATCATTGGGAAATTACGTTTGTCTAGCGCCCAATCATAAAAGAGCGCAAACACACCTAGTCGTTCAGGACCGATAAAAGATTTTGGTCTAATAATGGTAATTGCCATGCCTTTCCCGCGGCGGGACGCAACAACGCTCTCTGCTTCTACCTTTGCTTCTCCATATGGGCCTACGCCATGCAGTGTGTCAGTTTCGTACAGCGGATGGTGGTCTGGTATGCCGTACACCGCCGTTGACGATGTGTGCACAAAACGCGTAACGTTATTTTGTAACGCAGCGTCAAGTACGTACGCGGTGCCGGTCACCTCTGTTGAATAAATATCTTCGGGAGAATAAAGTGGGAGCGCCGCGGCACAATGAACGACAGCGTCGCAATTCTTTGTGAGCTGCAACATAAGCTCCTTGTTGCGGACATCACCTACAATGGCACTTATTTCAGATTTTTCTGGGTACTCAAAGGGAAGCAAGTCGACAGAGACCACTTCTGTTCCCTTACGCAGCAAAAACCGAATGAGGTTAATTCCCATGAACCCTGAACCTCCGGTCACCAAAACACGCATGTGCTCAGTATACCTCACTAATGAAAATAAAACAGATAAAATACTAGTGCGCCCCAAAGCACGACGACCGTGCTCATCGCGGTACTTGAAAAGAGAGCCTCTTCAAACGACTCAGTATTTTCGTGCGAATAAATAGAATTCAGATACAGAAGTACACCTGCTGCGGCTAGCGGGATTGTATAAACCATTCCCTGCTTGCCTGAACCAATGATTGAGTATAGCGAGTAAGAAACCATTGCAAGTGCGGCAGTAATTGCAGGGAGTGCGTGCAAAAACTCTGCAGGGTACGATTTCAAGACAGCACGAACTTCTGAATGCCTACTTTCCGCGTAACGCTTACCTGCGACTAGAAATAATGCAACAAAAAAGACGGTGGTGTGGAGCCAATCTGAAACAAAGACGCTAGCTGCAATCCCTCCCACGACGAGTCGCGCGTTGTAAAAAAGTGCAACGGCCACAATCTCAACAATTGGAACATGTTTCAAAAATTTCGAATACACAAAACTGCTTACAACATACAAAATAATTGGTATTGCCACCTGCGGCACAAACGACACTGATATGAAAAACCCAACGCAGAGAAAAAATATTAACTGCCAGGCACCGATGATAGATACTCCGCCCCGCACAAGCGGGCGGAATCTCTTTTTAGGATGTAGCGCATCAGCGGCTTTGTCTTGAATGTCGTTAAGTATGTATCCGACACTCGCGGCAAAACTAAACCCGAAAAAAGCTGCGACAACGTGTGCCAGCGTCAAGCTATTAAATACAGAACCAGCAAAAAAAAGTGGTGCGAACAGTAGTCCGTTTTTTATCCATTGCGTCGGCCGCGCCATTTCTAAAAGCGGGAATAGTTTAGATAGCGTGCTGTCAACACCGTAGGAGGCGCGCACGGCTGCAGAATCAGACCCCGCACGCAAACTTTCAACATGATAAAACTTGGCTTTTGCACGAAGCGCGAGTATACCGTCGGTAAGATATTTATCTCCCACTATTGCAAGGCTCTCCCCTATGTCAATGCCAGCCAAAGTCCGGAGCGACGGTTTGCGGGCACTAGTTTTAATGGCATTAACCTTAAATTCTCGAGCTAGAGCGTCAAGTCTCCCGCGAGGGTTATTAGACAGAACGTACACGCGCGAGCGAGACGCGAGAGAAATAAGTTTTTGTGCAACCGGAGCACTCAGCGTATTGCCTCCGTCTGGAACAAGCGTGCCATCAAGATCGAGCACCACGGTCTCCTCGGTAATCGTATCTGCGAGCTCAACAAATGTTTTCATGCGAGTCGCAAACTAATTAGTGCTATACCAGCGACTATTAAAATAAAACCAAGGATTGTATATAAGGTAAAAGCTTCGTTAAAAACAATGGCAGAAAGAGTAGCCACAACGAGAAAGCTCAGCGCCACCATTGTCGGATAAGCTATTGAAAGCGGTAGAAGCCTCAGCGCTGCGAAGTAAACAAGTACATTCAGCGCAAAGCAACAAATGCCAATTATTATAAACTTGTTTCCCCAAGCCAGTTCGGGTATACTGCCTGCTACTACCAACCCAGCTTGAGCGCCCAGCTTCAGAAAAACGCTAGCAGCTCCATTAAGAACCGCTGCACAAACAACAAGCAGTGCCCCACTCATGCATCAATCATACCTCATTTCACCCTAAAAATCCTGTAGTAACCTTTATCAGCCACATATGCCAAGTGCGATTTCAGTGACCTAGGAATCCCGCGCAAACGTGTATCAACAACGAAGTAATCCACTCTGTTTTTGGTTATGAGCTCATAGAGATCGCTCTGATATGCCGTGTCGAAGCCTGCGCGGACCGCTTCCCTGGTGACTGAAAGCTCTTCGGTGGCACGTGCCTTTGGATACACCCGCTCTAACCATGCGTCACCTTGGTGTGAAAACAATTGCCCCCAATTTGTTGAGAGATATTCGCGCGTGTCGTCAGCATGAACACGTATGTACTCGTCTCTTGTTTTTGGGGTGACGCCATCTAATAACATTCGGACGTAGTAGTCGTTGGCAATTCGTGCTCGAGGAGTAGCATAAATATATGAAGTCATATAAGTATCACATGGTGTATAGGCGGGGATCATACGATTAAGGAACTGAGGGCCCTCGGAAACAAGCACTACACACGGCGCCTCTACTGTCTTAAAAAACGCGAGCACTTGGGCCGCCTCTTGTCTTGCAAAATAATCATTGTAAACAGAACCTATGGTCGATATGCTATACGCTGAAAAGAGCATGCTTAACGCAACAATTGTATAGGAACCAAAAATAAACATTTTTTCAAAGTTCAGCTCGCGTGCAACCCGTGCGGCTAGTAGTACCAAAACCACGAGTGAGAGTGGGATTGAGTACTGAACAAAGTGCTGCGGCCAGACTGCCTTACCGAAAACTAACTGAATATTGAAGCTCACGAAAAGCGCCCCGAGCACTGTAGCAGACCAATATAAATCTTTGTGCTGAGCAACTCTTTTTTCAAGAAATGAAAGAACTGCCCATGCCAGAACCAGGAGACAGATAACAGCAAGGACGAGCTTGTTCATCATGGGCTCGTGAGTTATGAGCATGCCATTTTTTGCAGCTTCGCCTACCACAGCAGCGTCAGGGAGAATAACTCCGATAAGATAGTGCGCATTAACGAATAGCGCGAACAACCCGGCACTCACGAGAGCTAAAGCCAACTGTTTTTGTTTTTGTACGATAGCAAATACCGTGTGAGCACCTAAGAGTAAACCCGACAAAATAAATGCAAATATGTAGCCTAGCTGTAACGCAACGACCACTCCAAGTAGCAGCACAACAACAGTTCGTTGTCTCTCGCGTAACCTCTCAATAAGCAAAAGCGTGACAAGCACAAGCAGCGCGCCGGTCCCAGGATTTGCAATTCTTGTCCATATGTTAAGCACAGGAGCATGGTAGTTGCCTGTAACCACATCAATAACATAGCTTGGGTGGATATATTCGACCCCTTGTACGAACAAAACGCCCGCACACGTGCCTGCAGCCGTAACGTAGCCACCCTCGTTTCCTATTACCCTGCGGACCAGAAAGTATACACAAACGAATAAGAAAAATGGAATGACAAAACGCATACAGATTACTACCCACGCTGGATCAGCCCCCAAAAAAACTGGCGCCCCGTATATCCACTCAATAAACGGAAGCATCATCGCTTGCTCGTTGGATTTGTACTCAAACTGATGCGGGGAGCTTATGCTGAAGTTGCCATCCTTGATCTCTTCTAGCCGTGCGAGATATAGATCTTCTGAGTCCTGATAGAGAAAAGGTATTCCTTGATAATGTAAACCGAGGTGATACGCCGGAATTATATATGGCATAACTGCAAGCACACCAACGATTAAACCGGTGGCAAGTGCAATTCGATGCTCATCAATTATTTGGTACAGGCGACTGATCATACTTTCTGTTTACGCACGAGCGCAAAGAGCGACACTCCCCACGGGAAATTAATCAATGGAAGTGCGTGCCGCTCAAGGGAAAAGATTTTATAGAGAAGTGTGTTGAACCTAGAATACCCCCCTCCCATTTCACTTTCATCTTGCAACGCGCCAATACGGTTTAACAGCCTGACACAAGCTATTGCTGGAAATAATAAAAAGTTAAAATACGACACCCTTTCGATCGCCAGCGTAGACGTACCTATCACAGCACGCAACGAGCTCGCAGTATATCTTCGTTTATGCTCCGACCGCTCATCTGTTATACTCCACAAAAACATAAACGCGGGAACAAATATAATACAAATCCCACCCGGAACTAGCACTCGCTCAATCTCCCTTAGCATCGCAGTGTCGTCGTCTATGTGTTCGAGAACATCAAGGATGGTAACAACGTCCACGGACGAATCGGCAAGTGCCAGCGTTGGCAACTCAGTGTAAGTAACGTTCAAGCCTCGAGCGCGCGCAACCTCAACAGCTTCCTTAGACCGCTCTACGCCACTCACATTGTATGCACTCTGAAGTGAAACAAGGGTGTCACCGGTCGCGCACCCAACATCGAGTAGGCGGGCGTTGTTGGGAGCAACTTTGGCAAGCATGTCTTTGAGCAACTCTCGCCTCACTCGATACCACCAGTGTGTATCTCCGGAAGTCCATACATCTATTAATGCGCTCTGTTGCATATTATTTTACCGCAATGACATAAAAGTCTGATGCTATTTCCCGCGCAAAGGGCAAATGATTTCCAAAAATGTCTAAGTACTTGAGTGGGAAATATACAAAAATAAAAAGATTTACCAGTAGCTCATAGAGACGCGCGTTTCCAAATGAAAATATGATGGCGCTAACGTACACTAAATATGCCGTCAAAGTCGAAAAAGGTCCTGCACGGACACCAACAGTAACATTTGAAAAATCTTTGAACAGGTTTCCCAAACCGAGATGCGTATACCGTGTATAGTCATACGGCGAAGAATGAAATGGGTACAGGAACGGGACGCACACTAACGCGGCGCCGCCGGGCTTCAACACACGGTGCATTTCTTTTACGGCCTTGACAGGATCAATCACATGTTCGAGCACATTGTCGCAGTATATGAGCGAAACACTTGAGCTATCAAATGGAAGTTCAGTTAGGTCTGCAACAACGCTGACGATGTCATATTTTGTTGAATCAACGTTTGTGAATCGCGCATCAAGAAAACGAGCACCTGAACCGAGGTTCAACCACACTCCGTCTGTGCCATATTTTTTAATAAACTCATAGAGACTAGTGCCACCAAAATAAAGTGGTCCAAACAAATCGACCACAGTGTAGTAAAAACCAGGCCAGCGCTTAAAGAACTCTCTCATGTTTTTTGTATACGATTATACCAACTTGCATATGTGATAAGAGCGTACAAGGCTCGTCCATGATCAACCCCACGCAAATGTTCACGTACAAGGATCTGGATGCCGTTTCTGTCAACAAATGGTACTGTTTGTGAGTCGCTGAGTAACTCTTCTAACATACCAGAAAGTGGCCCACGAAGCCACTCGCCGAGCGGGATGGCAAACCCGTGCTTCTTGCCGTTGATAACGCGATCTGGCACCTTACCACGCACTACATCGCGTAATACGCGCTTACCTCTGGTTAATGAGCGGCGATACTTGGGTGGGAGCGAAAGAAAGTTTGAGACAAGCCTAGGGTTTAAAAATGGCGCGCGGACTTCAAGCCCATGCTGCATACTTGCGCGGTCTGACTTAACGAGCACTTGTGAGCTCAGATACGCCGAAGCATAGTAATTTGCAAGCGAATTTTCATGATCAGCCTGATCCAGGTTTGTAAATAGTCTGTCAGCATTCCCAAGCGCACTACTGATCCCTGTATCTTTTGCCACACAACGCATCTCTGCCGGCGATAGTGGTGCGAGCCATAACGCATGGCGAGATCCCGCACCACCAGCCCTCCTAGCTCGTAAAAAACGCTCGACCAAAAACGGTGCGTTCATATAACCGCTGTTGCCAAAAGTTTTTGACATTAAGAATAACGACGGATCAAACAATTGAGGAACAACAGAAAGTAGCGGAACGAAGCGCTCAGCTAAAAACGTTGGGTACCCAAACAAAAACTCGTCTCCTCCGTCCCCTCCGAGCGCAACGGTAACTCGCTCGCGCGCAAACTTAGATAAAAAATAAGTTGGGACATACGACTGGTCTGCCAGTGGCTCCGAAAGCGTTTTGACGCACTGCGGTATCTGAGTTATTAATTGCTTGGTGGAAATAATCAACTCATGGTGCGTAGTGCCCAGCATTTGCGCAGTCTGCCTAGCAATACCTGACTCGTCATACGAAGCGTCTTCAAACCCAATTGAGAATGTCTCGATGCCTGCCTGCTGGCGGGAAGCTTCAAGGGCAACCGCTGTCGAGTCGATACCGCCCGAAAGAAATACACCCACCGGAACGTCAGCCACCAACGAAGCTCCAACCGCGCTGCGCAGCAGTCTTTCGGTCTGCTCACACGCTTCGTGATACGGAGCTCTGCTCGACTTATATTTAAACGAAAAAGTATGTTCGACTCGCAGCTCATTCTGTTTATACAGAAGTGCCACACCCGGTTCGAGTTGTTTGACTTCTGCAAGCGCCGTGTTTGGAGCAGGAACTGCGCCATAAACCATATATTCATAAAAAGATTCTTCCGACGGAACTCGTGGCACGCGTGAATGCGCAACAAGGGCACCAAGCTCAGACGCAAACACAAACTCATCATTTTTATGCCAATAAAAAAGAGGTTTTTCACCGAACGGATCGCGCGCAACAAGTAGCGACCTTTCCCTTGTGTCGTAAAGTGCGAACGCGTACATTCCTTCTACTCGTGAAAGCGCACTCGCTCCATGCAAAATGAGGAGCGCGAGCAGCACCTCAACATCACCGTCAGTGGTAAACATGTACTGGGCTTTTAGCTCATTTCGCAACTCACGGTAATTATAGATTTCGCCATTAAACACTAGTACATACCGTTTGTCTGCAGAAAAAAACGGCTGGTCAGACAGCGAGCTTGGATCAATCACTGCAAGTCGAGCGTGGGCAAGCACGGCTCCAGGAGCAACAACTGTATGGTCGCCGTCTGGTCCGCGGTGTCGCAACTTTTGAAGCATCTGCTTTGCTGTCTCTTCGCTCTGTTCACCACCAACGAAACCGGCGATACCGCACATACTCAAAAATTGAGGCGCTCCTTTACTCGGTATGCGACACGATCGCCGGCTTCAAATTGCTGTCGGACTAAAAGTTCTGCAACCACACCAATCAAGACAAAGTTTACAGCCATAACCATCATCAAACCCGCAAGGAGCGGCAGCGGAGTTTGAATAAGCGAAACTCCAAACAGAAGACGCAGTAAGATTGCTCCCACCACAACGACAGTAGCACCAAACGCAAAAAGGAAGCCAACTCCTCCAAAAAAATGAATTGGTCTGTCACGATACTTTTCTATAAAGCGCAGCACGAGCAGGTCTAGCAGCACGCGCATGGTACGGGAAATTCCGTAATTACTTTTACCAAACTGTCTTGGAGTGTACGATACAGGGACCTCGGTTACACGTGCGCCTTGCCACGAGGCATACGCGGGTATAAAACGGTGCATCTCTCCATAGAGAACTACGTTCTTAAGAATGCTACTTTTGTATGCCTTGAGGGTACAACCGTAATCATTGAGAGGCACACGAGTAATCCACGAAATCAGCGCATTCGCAATTCGTGATGGAATTTTGCGCAAAAATAGTTCATTTTCCCAACGCTTCACCCGCCACCCACTCACGACATCGTAACCTTGGTTTATTTTTTCCAGAAGCTTTGGTACATCGTTTGGGTCGTTTTCCAAGTCGCTGTCAATCGGGATAATTATGTCTCCTTGGGCTGCGGAAATACCTGCTTGTAGTGCTGCGGTCTGCCCTGCATTTCTCTCAAATTGGATAACCTTGAGTCGAGGTTCGCGTGCAGCGTACCGCGACAAGACCCCATAACTATCATCTTTTGACCCGTCATCAATTGCAATAACCTCTGCATCATACTCGTTGGTTTCAATCACTCCAAACATGCGCTCAAGGAAAAGTTGAATCCCCTCCCGTTCGTTGTATACTGGCGTCACAAATGAAAGTTTCATACTATGAAAAAATGTACTTGTAGGCCCAGTAATTGTACACAACAAGCCCTCCCGTGACTATTATTTGCCCAGCGAGCGGCACCAAACCAAAGTAGTCTACCAAAACCCACATCCCGGCTGCATTGATCATTAAATTCAAACCCGAATTCGCGAAGAAGCCCGATGCTTGTGTAAGTTGTTGCCCGTTTGCCTTAAACACAAAGTGTTTTTGGAGCAAAAAATTTACAATAACTGCGACACAAAAACTCACTGTTGAGGCGACCAGGTACTGTACTCCTGATGCCAAAAGTATGTAAAAAAGCCCAAACAGAATTGCTGCAACCGTAGCCCCCGAAGTCAAATACCGAGTAAATCTTTCAGGATTAATCATACCCCTTTAATATAGCGCATTGCCTCTTCGAGCGACGTAGCTCTCGCGTTTGGGGGTATAGCAGCGAACGAAAGGTCGCCAACCAAAACCGAGCGTGCATTTGCGAGTCTCCCCAAGGATGCAAGACGTGGGTCCCGTGTTACTACCCACGACTGTGAAATTGCAAGTGTAGAGTGCGAAAGCAAAAGCACGCGTGCAAAATCTTCTGGAGTCGATGCAACTTTTGACATAACCAACTCGAAACCTTCTGGAATAAGATCGGGTTGTATGTGCTCGTCAGATATTATTGCGCGGACTTTTACAACCGCGTTCTCGCGGATCTTGGAAACGAGCGCGCTGGTGCGAACGTCTGCAGTGTCTGCAGATCCTGTAAACGAAAACACTTCTCCCCCATACTTTTCTACAAAACTTTTTTCAATACACTCCCCCCAGTCAAAACCATTCACAAAGTATCTAGGCTGCGCAGACTCAATAACTGCGATCGGGTTTAGATCTGGTAGAAGCGCAACAGCATCAACACTCCTTAAAGCTCGGATGATACGCGCTCGGTTCTGTTCAGATACGAAAGGACGACTCCCCTTATACAATCGGACCGACTCATCAGAATTTACTAAGACCGCCAGAGAGTCTGCTTTACTACGCGCAAACTCAAGAAGTGCAACGTGTGCAGCAGTACAAATATCAAAGGACCCGGAAACTAAAGCAACCGTCTTGCCTTCCTCTTGTGTGCTTCGAATAAACGATACGAACTCAGGGAGTGTGTGCATGTAGTAACTCATCTATTTTCTCACACAACGAGTGTATGAAGAGCAGGTGTACCTCTTGGATGCGTGCCGTTGAACCACTTTCAACAACATACGAAATATCTGTGTGTGAAAGCAATTCCCCACCACCGTTACCTAGAAGGCCGAATACCGTGATCCCCTTACTTCGAGCCATCTCAGCAGCGGTGATTAGGTTTTTTGATTTTCCTGATGTGGTGAGCAAGAATAGGATGTCGCCGGTTATGCCGAGCGCTTCTACCTGACGAGAAAATACCTGCTCGTACCCATAATCGTTACCGAGCGCACTCATCGTTGCTGAGCTGGCTGGAAGTGTGATAGCAGGATACCCACGGCGCTCCATTTTGTATCTCCCTACGATTTCCGCAACAAAATGGTCGGCCTCTGCGGCCGAACCTCCGTTGCCTGCCACCAATAGCTTGTTCCCTCCGACCAAGGCGGTGTAACACACCCGCGCAACGGTATCTACTTTTTCTTTGAAGTCTGACGCCAGGACAGTATCCAAAACGTCGATGAGGTCTGCAGCTGACCCAGAACCGCCCCTAGCTCTTGCTTGCCTTTTGAGCGACTCTAGCAAGTCAACGCGAGAAACAGGATTTGTGCCATGAGTCCGCACCGCCGCCGCTCCAGCTGCGTTCGCCAAACGTGCCCGTGCCTCTACAGGCGCCGAAACTCCAAGCGCTAGGGCGAGTACCGCGTGTACTGCATCTCCGGCACCGGAAACATCTGCCGGAGTGCGCTCAACAACAGTCTCGCGTGCAGTCGATCCGTCTTTCCCATGATAGAACAATCCCCTCTCGCTCAATGTTACGCACACGTCTGAATCTAGTTTTAGCGAGAGAATCTCGGCGGCCCTCACCTCATCTGCTGTGCCTGTCAGAAGCTCTGCCTCTTTTAAGTTTGGAGTAACGAGCGAGACACCTCTATACATATCATGCTTCAGAGTTTTAATGTCTGCGGTTACAGGTATACCAAAAGCACGTGCGCGATCGACCACTTCTCGTATTATCCGCTCAGTGCAAAAGCCTTTTGCATAGTCTGCTATCAACACCACCTTAGCTCGAGATATTTGCTCTCGTATTGCAAGCTGACATCGAGCTTCGACAACACCAGATACAGGCGTGGTGGTTTCGGTATCTATTCTCAATAGTTGCTGAAAATTTGACCCTGCCACGACTCTCGCCTTAGTAATAGTTGGCCGTGATGCATCCGGCACTAGCTGTGCACTAACTCTCGCGTCTTGGAGTAGCTGTGAAAGCTGTCTCCCGTGGGCATCATCTCCAATAACACTTATCACAGTGACACGAGCACCGAGCGCAGAAAGAGTTGAGGCAACATTGCCGGCGCCGCCAACTGCAGCACGCTCTCCAGTTTTTATTAAAACAGGTACCGGTGCTTCAGGGGAAACCCTTGTCGCCCTTGTCTCCGTGTACTGGTCTAGCATTACATCACCAACAACTAAAACTTCAAGATTATTCCAAGATTCAATGATGTTGGGTAGATTCATGAGATCCCGTCTAGGATAGTCCTTGCTCTATCCGTCCACGTATACATTGTATTTCTTTTATCAATAAAATCAATTGGTCCTGCGAGTGCGTGGTCGATGGCAGCGGCTAATGCGGCCGGGTCATCGGCATTGGCAAAATACACACCTTCAGTTTCGCCAGCAATAGTTCGAAGTGCTGGCACATCGGTTGCAACAATCGGCTTTCCCGAACCTAGATATGCAAACAATTTCATTGGCGATGTATACAATGCAGAATCTTCGTTCTTTGCTGAGTTAGGTATAACCAATACGTCGCCAGCGGGTAAAACACGGGGGAGGTCTTCATATTTAGTTTGTGGCAAAAACAAAACATTCGGATGCATAATTTTTAGTGACTCCTTTGTTGGTCCATCTCCTACTACTACCACCTGAGCACCCACTCGGGTTGCTGCAGCGGCGAGCGTCGGCACTCCCTTTGCATCATCTATACGACCAACATATAGTGCAACTTTCCCCTCAGTTGGGATTTTTAGGTTTTTTCTTGCATCCTCTTTCGATATCTGATGCTTAAAGTCTATACTCGAAGCATCGTGAGCAACTATTATCTTGTCTCTAGAAACACCTTTTGAGGTGTACGCCAATTGAAGCCCCTCAGAAATAACGACGACTCGATATGCGTTACGCGCGACTATAGTAGAAATTAGAGTGGGCTTTGTGTGTGCTTCATACACCAACCTTCTCCCTAGCAAGTAATACTGGAAAAGCAAAAAGGCATCTCTTGAATAAATGATGTCTGCGCCCCAAAATGAGCGCCGGCGGGCCGCAAGTTCTGAAAACAAAATCGCGGAAACTGCAAACCCGATCGTCCCCATTCGAACTAAATCAGCCACACCAAGCACCGTGAGTTTAAAATTTTGGCGTACCCCATAGTATGAGAAGGGGTCTTCTTTAACCTGTGTCATTCTACTGGGGACCACCAACTCGACTTCGGCGCCACTTTCGCCCAGCGCTTCACACGTCTTCATTATCTGGACACCATGAGCCTTTTCTGTTGGTATCCGCGCAAACGCAAGGTATAAAATTTTCATTAGTGTTGATACGCCGCGAGCTCGCGCAGCCTCTTTGCATCATACTCGAAGTCGGCTGCTGGCGTTGCAACGACATAGAAGTGTGGGCACACGAGGTTAAACAGTTGGTCAAGAATATGTAGCCTGAAGTAAAATCCAGAGCACTTTTTAACATTCCAACCTGCGGCCACCACGGTGAGTCGAAGTGTCTCCCTAACAAAAAAATTAACATGTGACGGAGAAGCAAAGCCACGAAAGCGCGCAAAGTATTTAAGCGGCATAACATAAGGTACGCACGGCACTCCTAAAATTAGGATCCCTCCGCTTCTTAAATATTTCTTAATTGTGATCAAAAAGGTATGAGGTGCTAGCATGTGTTCAAAAATATTGTTTGCATATATAACATCAAACTCGCCTACATCTTCAGTCATCTGCTCGATATTCCCAACCTTGATCACTACCCCCATTTTTTTGCCTGACTCAACTTCGTCTTCATTGACTGTCAGCCCGATGCTCCCCGGTCCAAAATGTTTTAAATATTCTCCGTGCCCACACCCAACATCTAACACCTTCTTAGAGCCAAGTGAATATGTTTTGAGAAGGTTGTTGAAGGTCACGGAGCGCTTCACGCCGTCGTATCGTACATTTAGTTTTTGGTCATTCATGTTTATTCAAAATGAAGAAGTGGTGGTACTGGTTTTCGAATGGAACATACTCGCGAACCACAGTTGCATGTGCACTAAGTCCGTTTAAAATTCGAGTGAGTGGGTACCCAGCTTTACCGATCTCCCAATAGTGTTCTCCGTCAAAATGGTGCTTTGGTGCATGCGGAATTTTAAGTGCAAGTTTAATTCGCTTTAAAAAAGGAACTTTCAACCAAAGCTCAAGCGAAGGCCCGTAATGCGGTAAAGATATTAAGATATGCTTTTTCGAAACGCGCACCAACTCGGCAACCGCGCTTGAAAACTCTTCAAACGGCAGATGTTCGAGGACCTCAAACGCGACAACTACATCATATGCATTATCCTCAAACGGCAAACTAACTACACTCGCAACTACGTCTGGGTTAAGGTCACTAGCTACATCCACCGACGTATACTGTATTCCTTGTTTTTTTAGGTATGCCCCAACCACACCGTCGCCACCTCCAACCTCAAGAACTGTTTTTGGGTTGCACTTAAAAATCTCACTCAGTTGGTAGTGGTAGCTCCCCCAGCGAGCAATGTCGCAGTATTTACCGAACTGGTAGTGAGTGTTGTCTACCTGACTTTTCATAAGGTTTCCATGTTGCTAACTATTACCTTCATCAAACCCTCCACAGAAAATCTCTTCTTCCAACTCTCAGTAAGGTTTCCAATTTCGGGCGGAACACTGATCATCGACTTGATTTTGGATGCAAGGTCAGTAGCATCGCCGTACGTAAAGAGAAATTGCCCTGCCTCACTGTCATTAAAATACGCCGCAAACGCGGTGTTTGCGACTAGTGTCGGTACGCCGCTCACCACACTTTCTATCACTGCCTTGTCTAAACCTCCGGTCGGGCACAGGTTCACAGAAAAATCTGCTTCGGCCAAAATAGCTCGCACTTCGGCTGGCGCTTTACCGCCGACAAAGGTAATCACATTGCTGAGCGAAAGCTCAAGGATTAACGCGTTTAGCTTTTTCCTGTACGCACGATCTCCAGCTGCTACTTCAGGACCAACCAGAGTAACCTCAACGAGAACTCCTGCGTCTTTAAGTAATCCGGTAGCACGCACTAGAGTCTCCAAGTCTTTAACGGGCGTTATCCTCCCAATACTTACAATTCGATAGGGGGCAGATGCAATTGGTTTGTGCACGCTGTGTTGATACGGCGACATATCAATGCCATGACCGACTACGCGCTTCTTTGGAGTTTTGAGCAACATGCTTTCTTCAGCTGCTGTAAAAATTACATCTACAAACTTTGATGCGAGCCACAGAGTCCAACTCACTTGCTTGTGCGTGTACCATAGCGCAACCTTTTTCCCATACAACATAAAAATTGGCGCCCCGAGAATCACGTATATCTGGTTCATATGCACAAAAACATGTGTGTAATTCCGTCGCTCCGCCCATGCACGATGCCAGAACCTGAGGACATACATAAGCCGAGAACTTCCTCGTTCTTTACCAAGAGAAAACACCTTCACATTCTTTGGTAACTCATACTCTGCAACCGAGAGCGCAAGTACCGTGAGTGTCTCAACTTCGGCAGCAAGTGCTTGTATCCATGTATGGGAAAACGCAAACACATTGTCGTTCATCGAAACCTTTTCTGTAGTCATTAATACTTTCATAGTTCTCCGTATACATCACGCACGAACTGTTGGTCTTTATTAGTTGCGGCAAGTAATTCGAGGTTTTTCTTTTCTGCAGCTGATAGAAATGACGCCCCGAGCAAATCTTCAGGAAAGGCATTCTCATATGCTCGGCGGAATGCAGAAAAGTCTTTGATGAAACAGTGCCCACCTGCCCCTCTGCCGCTCTTATGCACCGGAGTTGTGTACTGAGGCCCGTTATCTGGGTCGTGCGCAATCGCCTCCTTGATCGGCGCCCAAGTCGCACCATGTTTACTCGCCAAGTCGTACGCCAAGTTGTAGTACAAAATACGCAAAAACCCGACCACGTTACGAGAGTATTTAATAATCTCGGCCTCTTCTGCAGTACAGACGAGTGTGTACGGCGCTGCTGCAAACGTCTTTATAATTTCCTCCGCCTTCGGCTTGTCTCTTTCATTAACGACACCGATAATGTTTCTGTTCGGGTGGGCGGCCTCCTGTGCTGCCGTCGCGCTACTCAAGAACTCTGGCGAATGCATGATGACGATGTTTGGGAACTTGTTCTGTAGCGTGCGCGTTGTGCCTGGAACCACAGTAGACTTTATTACCGCAACTTTCCCCTCCCCAACGAGCGGCAACACGGACTCAAGTATAGACGAATCAAAGCCCACTGGTGTGGTTGGTGTTGGAACTGCTATCAAAACTACATCACACGTCTTTAGTGAGTCTTTGTTACCCGCAAACTCTGACTCCAAAGAATAACGCACCACTTCAAAACCTCGAGCGACATAGTCGTCTGCGTAACTCTTTCCAATAAATCCTTGCCCGATAAACCCGATTTTCATAGTGTATGCCTATAAAAGTGTTGCAACGAAACGTTGCGCGTATTCTTCCGCCGACACCTCCTCACTATCATATACGACGCTCGGCTCATCTGAAAGCACTCTAGTTACTGCCGCTGCTATGCTTTCTGGCTTTGCTTCAACGACACTGACATACCCTTTCGGCAACTCTGGTGCTATACCGACACTGGTCGTGACTACTGGAGTCCCAGCTGCGAGCGCCTCAACGAGCACCATCCCATACCCCTCATAGAGAGAGGTGTGAACGAAGCAGTCTGCATGCTGGAAATATGGAGCAGGATTAAGTACGTGCCCAAAGAAGTGCACTCGGTTTTGCACGCCAGCATTAACGCACGCTTTATGTAGTACGCCTAAAAGCGGCCCATCGCCCAATATATATAGGTGCGCATTAGGAACTATGCGCAGCGCCTCGACAGCAAGATGCACGCGCTTTTCGCCGGTAAGTCGCGAAGCAGCAACGAGTACCGGGTGGTCACCAAACTCACTTGGCCTGCTGTGTGGAGTTTTAAATGCGCTCAGGTCGGCCGCAATTGGAAGCACCGTGACTCGAGCAGTCGTGATGCCTGAGATCGCGTCGCCTGTACGCTTGAGAACCACGCGCACCGTTCGCGCGAAGCGCACCAGTACACACATGATTGCGTATGAAAAAAAGTGGCGCGCGGAGGAAAAAATAAAAGCGCCGTTGGTCGCATCGGTATGCACCTGAAGATTCAGCGGAGCCCGATGCCAGAGAGCAGCAAGTGCCCCTAAGAGTCCGAGAAAAAATGGATCCTGACTCGTCACTACGTCATAGGGCCCCCGGAGAGAAAAGATTTCAGAAATATTTTTTAAAAGTCCGCTAACCCCACGCGCGCGATCAACCAGTACTATGTCGAGTGAGCCAGCTGCTTTACGTATCGCCTCAATGCGCGCATACGTGCGGGAGCGCTGGTCGCGAACAAGCGCGTCTGAAGAGACCATTAAGATCCGCATATTGCTTTTAGTACTCGAACATTCCCCTCAATGGTTGCTTCGTCTGTAAACGCACTCATACGCACGTGTGCTGCGCCCACGATCCTGCCACGCACCGACTCGCTCTCTAACAGGGTTGTGATACGCGACTGCAGTGCGCTTTGGTCATTCGGTTCGACCAGATAGCCGTCGATGTTGTCGCGGATCACTTCTGGGTTGCCCCCGACGTTTGTGGTTACAACCGGCACTCCGAGCGACATCGCCTCAAGAACTAGGTGAGAAAGCCCCTCATACGAAGTATTCAATACAAAAACATCTGCTGCCTTGATATACCGCAACAACACATCGTGTTCTAACTTACCAGAAAATATAACGCGTTCACCAAGCTTCAGGTCTGAAACAGTTTTTTCAAGACGCGACTTTTCAGGTCCATCTCCAACTATCATGAGCCGCAACTTCTTCTCCCGCTTTACCAGTCGAGAAAAGACGCGGATAAGCGCATCAAACCCTTTCCAGGGTACGAGTCTCCCAACGGAAATGATATACGTGTCATTGAAATTAAGCAGCCCGCGCAACACATCGCGGTTGCCGACATCGGGCACCGCCACGCCGTTGTATATTGTTACTATCTTTGACTTCTGGACTCCCCAGGACTCGACTATTTTTTTTAAATATTCGCTCGGGACAACAATTTTTTCTGCCCTACGGATCACAAAAAGTTGTGCGGTGCGGATTATTTTCAACCAAAGTGGCCACGAACTATCCCATTTTGGGAAATCGTCTAGGAAACCACTAACCCCGAAGCGCTGCGTTCCCTGCTCCCACGCATGGTCGCCGGGTACACGTACCAAAAATTTTTTCTTCAATATCATTGCAGCGAGAGCGCTCGGGAAACCAACGCTTGCAGTGTCCATTGCATAAATACAGTCGGCACCTTTTGCAGCACGTAAAGTATTTATGAAGTATATGAACTGCCTGATGCCGTTCGGCCAGCTGCGCACAGAGCGATATGCAAGCACTTCCACCGCTACACCTCGCTTTGGGAGCTCAAGCTCTAAGAGCCGCGAGTACGTCGCCGGACCACCAATCTCTGGCGGGTACAAGCCCGTCGTTACCAGCACCTTCATACCTGCACTATAGCAAATTAGTATTGATCCGGTGACTTCCCAAATTAAGCCTCTGACCTTCTTCGAGAGATGCTAAGCAAAAACGCAGCAACAAAGAGAGCTCCGCAGATGGCTACCACTGTAGGTATGTTTGCTGCTAAGAATGTAAGGAACGCAGGGTTGATGATTTTAAAATAAAGTAACGGGGCTGACGAAAATGCAGCGAAAGCTGTTATGCCAAAAAGTTCGCCCCTTTCTTTCCAAGTAAGCAGCCGTACTCCGCCGCCAGGGCTCTTTCGTCCAAACCTTGCACGCAAAGAACTTAAGCTTGGCAACGACCTTCGTGCGGGTTTTTTCACCTCACCAATCCCACCCTCAGCAAGCTCTTCAGACTCTTTTTCTGCTTGTTCTTGAATTTTGCGTTGCTCTTCAGGCGAGACTCCTGGAGCCTCGTCTTCATTCTCTACCGCTTCAATTTTAATTGCCGCAGGCCTGCTTTCAGGTTTTTGTGGAACCGGCTTTGTTTCAGACTCTTGCTTCAACCTATCAGCCTCTTCTCGGGCACGCGCTGCGGCTGCATTCGCTTCGGCGGTGCGCTTTTGGCTCTCAAGTTTTTCCTGCTCATATCTTGCTTTTCTCTCTGCGGCTCGTACTTTTCTCTCCTTCCACCAACGCCCAATCGGGTCTGATGCAATCCAGTCGTATGCAACATATGCCCACCAAAACCAACCCTCCTCGCGCTTTGCCTCGTGTTCCATTTGCGCGCGCTCACGCTCCTCTTCCTCAAGCGTCTTCTTAGGCCTTGCTGGCTTTGGAGCAACAGGAGCTGGTGCGGCAGGCACAGGAGCAACAGGCTCCTCAACTACCTCTGCTTTCGGTTGGACAGTATCTTCGCGATGCACTGGAGCACTCACTGCTTCAGCAGATGCTACTTCACCTCCAACCTGGGCTCCTTTTTCCGGATCAAATGACATATATATAATATTATCACACAATATGTAAAATGTCAAGCTCTAAAAGCCTTATTTTACGCTATTTTTTTACACAAAAGCAGTAAAACGCACGCCCCTCAACTCTGGTACTATATATGCATGCGAGTCGTGATTTTGACGCCCTTCTTTCCTCCCGACATAGAACCATCAGCACTTTATGCCAAGGAATTGGCACGCAGGATGCCAGGATCAGTCGTTGTGGCGTATGCGCTGTATCCTGAGTGCGTACCAAACGCGAATATAATCGCAATACCCAAGAACCTGCCGCGTTCACTTCGTATATTTTTCTTTACTATTGTCGGCTGTTGGTACGCTGCTGGGGCACACGTTATTGCACTCAACGGTCCTTCTGTTGACATTACCCTTAAGGTAATTTTATTTTTTGCATCAAAAGTTACACGCCTGCACGCGGATACGAGGTGTAAAAAGGAGGTTGGAATGATAGACATCCCTCGGCCGAGGCCTGAAATTCATCCACTCAACCCACACCCTACCGAAGCATTAGTTTCTTTTGAAGCTGCGTGGAGGGATCATTTGCAAAAACTAGACGTATGAGTCAACTGAAACTGTACCAGCAATACATCGCCAGCGAACGCGAAAAAGTTGAAAGAATTTTATCTACACGAGGATTCGTGTTTGATGAGCTGCAGAAGCATATTCTTGGAGAGCGGTATGTTGCATCCGCAGTGACGACAGCTGCTGGGCGAAAAATTATTTTGACTGGACACGATGCTCAGGGGAACAAAGTAATCATTAAAGCTTCGAGCGAACAGTCAGGCAAGAATGAGCTCGAACACGAGCGGGCTTGTAGAGAAATGTTAAATAGACTGCCGTTTGCATACGACGCCTTTATCTTCCCTAAGGAAATTGGATTCTTCCTTGAAGAAGGGGTTTTTATCTCTGTAATAGAGTTTATCGAAACTGAAAAGCAATTTCTTGACCGACCGCTTTTGGAACAATTTGATATTGCGATTCGATCACTAAAGTCACAGGAGGGTGCACACGCCGCAACGTACGAGCACGAAATGTTCGTGCGAAAAACACTCCCTCTATACACTTATCGCAACTACGTAAAGCTCGCAGAGAAGTTTAGCACTAATGCTGCGGCGCTGAATCTAATTAAAAGTAGCTCATATCGAATTGATCAATTTTGCAGATTTCTTACACATACCGACTTCATCCCCCAAAATATACGCGTAAGCGGAAATACTATATACCTTTTAGACCACTCGTCGCTGCGCTTTGGAAACAAACACGAAGGCTGGGCTCGTTTCGTTAACTTTATGGAACTGCATAACCCTCCACTCGCTGATGCGATGATGCAACACTCGCAGGACAATCGTAGTGATGAGGAAAATGAGTCAGTGTACATCATGCGAGTCTATCGGTTACTTGAACTGATTTTTCACCATCGAAACATGATCGACCGCACAGATGGCGACCTTAGGGAACTTAGTAAGGCTCGAGTCGCATTTTGGAATGAAGTATTAAGCGCAGTACTCAGCAGGTCGAAACTTGCCGAGGACGTACGACTCGCATACATTGAAACGCGCGACCGGCTGAGATCACACGATGAAAAGGTGCGCCAAGTAGGGCTACACTAAATTACGTCCGGGACGATGTTCTCAACAAGAACCGAGCCGTCTGCAAGAATCGAAGCTGGCTGGCCAGTCGCGCTCGCTCTTGCTCTGCGCGCGACATCATCTTCGCTTAAAATCTTTATCTTACTGTTTGATGAGATTTTATTAAAAACCTCTTCACTTACCTCAATGTCGTGGAGATGGAAAAGCCTGTGAGAAGGTGCCGCCCCGCCTCGCGCTGAAGTAGAGTAAGAAAATTGGATAGGCGTTACGCCGCCAACATATCTCGAAGTAACGCCTGCAAAATCGCTCTCAGAGATAATACCCTTGCCGACAAAATCTTCGTGCATCTCCCGTTGGACACTTGTTTCAAACTCCTTGCTAGATATATCTGAAAATTTGTTTATGACGCTCCAGATATACGCAACTCTCTTTTGAGATGTTGCGTCATCCATAGCACGAAGCTCCTCAGGGATAGGGAGATGAAAGCGCGCGTCATCATTTTCTTCCGCACTTCCTGTGGTGCCAAACTGAGCGCCAAGTTTATCCTTTAACTTCTTCCGTAACTGCTCGGTAACCTTTACGGCGCCACCAATTGCTTGAAAACGCTTCCTCTCAACGCCATCGAGGGTAATTGGTTTGCCCTGCATCGCAAGATAAAAAACTTCGTCAGTCTCACGCACACGTATCCGACGCACCAGGTTGTGCACTGATATATAAACCTTCTCTGGGTACAGCTTTTCTTGAGACTCAAACGTGTTTAGCTTTTCTCCTGCCATCAATAGATTATAGCATATAATCTGATGATTTGCAATACTAGGAAATAAACCCGAGCTCTTTAAACAATGGCGCGGTCGGCACAAAACTCTCTGGATTCTCTGCTATCTCCTTTGTAAGTTGAGCAGGCTCAATCCACCTGAGCCCGATAACTTCTTCGGGCTCCAGAACAAACTCACTGATCTCCTTATCAACTACGCAAGAAAACCAGGTTGCATAATGGTTGCTAAATTCATTTTTTACCCGAACCTTTCTCACGAGCTTGATATCTGCTGATGTTAAATCTATGCCTATCTCTTCCTTTGCTTCTTTTAAGATATTCGAAACGTAATCTTCCCCTTCGTCTACTGTTCCGGCAACTGCAGCACTCCACCTGAGTGGAACATTTTTCTTTGCGCCTCTCTTGGAGAGCAGAACCTCGCCTTTTGGGTTTGTCACCCAAAGAACGGATTTGCGAGAGATTTCATTCTTAGTGACCTCAGACCTCTCTTTTAAGCCTATTTCTTTGTCATTTTCATCAACTACAATGATCCTCGTCATGCTACTTTGAGTATTTTTCTATGAGCTCGCCCCACTCTTGTAGAAACTTGTTTGCCCCCTCCTTATCCATTGCCTTACTTAGTCGCTGAATAACATCTAGCGTACGGCGCGCGTATACATTCGGCTGGATGGCAACCCTATCCCCACGATGTGCCGGTGCAATTATTACGATATCTTCCATCACACCACCCTCATACCGAGTGTCACTCGGCGCAATAACGACATGGTGTTTAAATTGCGCAAATTTTGGATCCTGGAGTGAAAGCGCAAGTGCTTTACGTGCTGTAATAGGCGCAGCAGAAGCCGGGGACACACAAACTATATCCTCAATCGAGCGCCCGATCGCAAGCGAAAACGTATTTTTGAGTTCCTCTGCAGTATCTTTGGCAACCGTGTCTCTAACCGAGCGAGAGACAAGAAAGTCTTTAAGCGCCCCAGACGTAGCCCCGCAAATTTTCGCAAGAACTTCTACCCTCTCGATCGCCATTTCATACATAACCTCTGCCTCTTTCTTACCGTCACGCTCTGACGCGCCAGAACCCCAAACCACCGCAGTGGCTTGCGTCTGCCATGCAAGTATCACACCACGAGGTATGACGCCCCAAGTTCCATCTTCGGGATTACCCCACACCACACCTTCCCAACCGTGCGCTTGTAAATGTAGGCCATGGATTAATACTATGCTGCTCATACTATTTAGTACATTACTTTGTTAAATATATCTTCTTCCATTTTCTTCGCTATCTTGTCCCAGTCATAGTCACAGTCAACCATCCTGCGCGCGTTTTCAGAAATTAACTTTGCCTTTCCGGGGTATGCAAGGATTTCTTCGACCCTTACAGCAATAGCCTTAGGATCGTCAACTGGTACTATCCATGCCGTTTCTCCTTCAACTGCATAGTCCGCAATACCACCAACACCTGTTGTGATGAGTGGAAGCCTCGACGCGAGGGCTGATACAAAGGCATTGCCAAGACCTTCGGAGCGCGACGGCGCAACAAAGATATCACATGCCTTACGGTACCGTGTTACCACCTGACGGTCAACGCGGCCTGTAAATATAACTCTTCTGCGAAGCTTTAGTTTATTTACTAAGTCGCGAAGCATCGGCTCGTCGTCTCCGTCGCCAACAATAACGTATTTAACATTTTCAGGAAGATACAGTAGCGACTGGATCGTTATGTCATGGCCTTTCTGATATGCCATACGCGAGGTGTTAACCAGAAAGATGTCGCCCGGCTTTTTACCCAACTCCTGCTGCACCTCTTCAATGTCTTCCTGAGTATAATTTTCTTTAAAGTCATTTGGGTTCGCACCGTTTTTAATGAGTGCAATTTCACCTTTGTATCCCATGTGGCGCGCCCAATCGCTCAAAGAATTCGAAATGCTCTGAATGATAGAAGCATATGTAAAAGCCCGACTATAAAGGGGCCACACTCGACGCATCACTTTCATGTTGTGTTCAAAAGGTGTTCCCTCCTGAATTGTAAGTACATATGGGGTTTTTGGGGAAAAGAATTTAAAAATAACTGCTGGAATCCCTGCGGCAATTGCCATTGACGACCATACCGCGTCGTAGTGATACTTTTGATGAAGTGAGAGTGCCTTGAAACCAGCAATAATCTGAAAGAGGTACTTGTTGATCTTTAAAACCCACCTACTACTATATTCCGAAAACTCGGGGTCCGGAACACCAAACCCAATACGGTGTATAAGTATGTTGCCATATCGTTCTATGCGCGAGATTTTTGAGTTCCACAAACACGTAACCATATGAAATTCAATATCCTCAGGTGCAATGCGATCTGTGATTTCTTTAATAGGCGGCTCTGCACCTCCGTGAAAGTTAGGGAAATATACTAACGAAAAGATTAGGATTCTCTTTTTCGGTTTCAAGTTTGCCCAATCCGTTTTATAAACATTCTTTGGGGTTTCGCGATTTTTAATGTCCAAAATATAGCTTTTGAGTGTGTGATTTTGTTTCCAGCCCAGTGCTTCAATCTTCGTTGTGTCTATAGGCTCCGACGAGCGTGTGGACTTTGTAGCGGCACCATATTCGATCTGTGCACCAAATCCACGCGCCACGTCAAGAAGAGTATATGACTGTTTCGCGCAAATTCCATATTCATCATTCATGCCCTTCTCACCAACAAGCACGATCCCGTCTACAGTGTCAAACACGTGAGTGAATGGTCGACGTTGCCCGCCCGAACCATTTATGCGACACGGTAAACCGTTCAACCAGTTTTGATGGAAAATCTCGATGAGTGTTCCATACTGATCGCTACGTTCCCGTGGCCCGTATACGTTGTTGAAGTACACAATCGAATATGACAACTCAAACCATCGTGCATACTGTGCAACTAGATCGGTCATTGACGCCTTGCCCCACGTGTATGGGGCAAGATCTTTGCCCAATATCCCCTCCTCAAGTCTGTGGTGTGCAAATTTTGTTGACGAGCCCGCGTATACCAGCTTACAACGCTTATCTCGCCAGTATTCCAAAACTGCCAGCGAGCCAAGCACGTTCAAATCAAAAGTAAACGATGGTTCAGAAAGTGAGTGTCGTACTCGAGAATATTCACCGAGATGATAAATAATATCAGGCTCTTCAGGGATAAGTTTTGTAATGTCTTTCGTATGACCCTCGCGATACTCGACCCCAGGAACGTGGTTGTTCTTAGAGCCGGTAAAATAGTTATCGAGACTAATTACTCGGTAGCCCTCCTTAACGAGGCGCTCGCATAGGTGCGATCCAATAAACCCCGCACCGCCAGTAACGACTGCCAGTTTCTGCATACATGTAGTGTACTATTTTTCGTCCCCGGAGACAATTTCAAAGCCGGCAGCGGTATGGCGGGAACGGTTGATAAAATAAAGCCCAACAATGAAAAATGTCGCTGCAAGAATTGCCAACATGTACGTAGTATACCCTTCTACATACTCACGAGTGACGTCAACTATGACGACAGCCACGAGGTACCAGAAGATGATCTGTGCGCTACGCCGGACGTGGGACATAGAGGAGGGTTGCGAGTAAGTTTTCGTCGACGGCGACCGGCTCAGCAGGTTTGGTTGGAGCCGCAGCGATTTCTTGCGCAGGCGCGGCGGGAGCCGCGCCTGCTTCTGTTGCACCTGGGGGCGGTGGCGTAACCGGAGGCTGCGCCGCCTTCACCTGCTGCTCGAATATAGACCGGAACGCATCTGAGAACCCTCCTGATGTGCGCTTCTTCTCGCCGTCACCTGCAGGCGGACCACCTCCTTCTTGAGTAGGCGGCTTTTCTCGAGGCGGGCGCGGCTTTGGTTTTGGCCTGAAATATTCTTCAACCGCTGCACGAGACTTTGCAAAATTCATGCGCGACTCACCGTACACGTCTTGAAGCGAAACTTGCGCACGCTCTGGCAACTTGCTGTTGCGCATCAAGAAGGGGTTTGAACGCACTCCGTCGATAGTTAGCATTAAAACCCCCTCCTCGCTTTCAAGCTGTTGTAGGTCCGCTTCAGTGATAAATGGGTAAAAAGCCTTTTCTACGAGCGGTGCATCCGCAGGGTGTGGGTCGAATGTAAGCACGGTACCGCAGCGAGAAAGTGATTTTTCTCGAAGTGGTGTGTCCTCTTCGCGGTAAATCGTATCCGCGAGCGTGAGCGCAACCGAACGATCATTCATAAGCGACTCCGCATCAGCATCGGAGAGATATCGCAGGCAGTCGTTCAGATAAATCTTTACCACAGAGTTCCCTTCTGCCGCAGCAGCACGCGAGCCATATACAAACGTTTTAATGATCGGCGCCATACGTGTTGGGAACATACGTATACGAGAAACATCAACAATAATAATTGCGCCCTCATTTAGCTGCGAGAGGTTGAAGAGTCCGTCTGGTTGACCGAGCACGTTGCGCACAAACGTATCCTTGCGAATATACACGCCGGTGTCGAGCAGCGTATCTACTGTGGAGTCGGAAGTGTCGATTGCGAGCGGAGGTAACTCGGTTGAATTTTCTTCCGCCATAATCGTCTTAGACTGCTCAACGAGGTCATATAACGAAACTGGGGTTAATGTTTCGTCGCCAAGAATTTTTTGTGCAGCATCTTCTATCATGCGCGTCTTTTGTACTGAGTACAGGCTCGCAAGATACGTCGCAAAAAGCTGCTTACCAAAAGATGTTTTACGGAACGCCTCAGTCGCATTCAGCGAAAACGGATATTCAGCATCAGATGCGTCGATATGGATAATCCGTTTGCGGGCCTCCTCCCCCATCCGCTCAATCAACATTGGTGGCAAGAGCCCGCTCGCGTCAACCACAACCATACCGAACCCGCGAGCCGCATCTTGTAGCGCCATGTTTGCAACGAGTGTTTCGCGACCATTGCCTGCTCTACCAACGATACATACGTGACTCGTTCGGTCAGCATCTTTAATTCCAAAAGAAACACTGCGTTCCTTAACGCGCGTCTCACCGAGGTACGTCACCTTCGAACCCCAACTCATATGTCCAGTATAGTGTACGTTATTCTACCCCGCCACTTGCAAAGTACCCACGCACGTTGTCGTACCTGTTTGCGGGGTCCCAAAAGACGTACGAAGGAGTGCCCGCATCTTTTACAGCTTTAATTTGTGCAGCAATGTCTTCAGTCGTATAGTCTTTCCCGTAGTCAAAGTCTTGGAGCCACGCGCGAAACTTGGTACGAGGATATACCGCTTTGGTGTAGAGTTGCGGTGATGTTGAGGCTATTGGAGACCCTTCAAGAGTTTTTACTACAGTTGATGTTGCCTCGGCTCGTTCAGCAGCAGTTTTAAGAGAAATGTGTACCACATCATACGGTGCGAAGTTAGGGTTTCCTAAATCTCTAAAATTTTTTGGATAGTGGGACGGATACACCATCGGCATCACCGCATCAAAGTGCGGGAGTGCGCGCTCGAGCTGCTGCCCGATGTTAAGGTCGTCAGAATTGGTCGTCGTCATACCAAAGACATCTGCCGACATCCGCACGCCTAGTGGGCGGACATGTTCTTCCAAATATTTCCAGAAAGTCTCGACTGCTTCTGCCTTGTTGGGATTTACGTAGCGTGCGTCACTCATCGGGCCGTCTGACGGGTAGCGAATATAGTCATAGTTGATTTCGTCGAAACCGAACTCGTCGTGAGCAACCCTAGAGAGTTCTACTACGTAATCCCAGTACGCACGAGATGAAACGTCAATAAACGAAAGTCCCTTGAAATCTTTCCAGGGCTTACCTGGATTAATCTTGGCACTCTGCACTGCTTGTTCAGGATGAAGCTTTGTATAGTATGGGTCTTGAAACACAGTGACGCGCCCCATGACGTAAATCCCTTTTTCATGTAACGTGTTTATAAATTCACGCATGTCGCGTGCGCCACATGCAGTTGATACGGAGTCAGCGAGTTTCGGGTTGTCTGTATCGAAAGCAATCTTACCCGTGTAATCTTTAATATCGATCACTACCGTGTTGATCGGAGTGTCATCAATGAGTTTCACCAGTTTTTCACGAAAAGGTTTCGTCCCCACGACACACTGGCTCATGTAGATCCCTCGCACGACGACAGGCATTTCGACATGCGTAACCAATGGCTTTGGAGTTGCGGGTGTATTAGTACTTGTGGCTACCACGGGGCTTGTAGTCCCTATAGTGTTTTCGCCCCCAATAACGACAGTGCGCGGGACAGCAACGGTTAATGCGCAGCCGGCAACCACCACACATCCGACAACAATGGCTATAAAGCGCATACTACTCTTTCGCGGTAAGAGGAGCGCCGCTTTCTTCGTATGCATCGGTCTTGTGACCTCCAGAGAGCGCGCGGAGGAGCCATTGGCGCTCAATACGTAACAGAATTCCTAGCACCACTACGACTGCGGCAGAACATACTGTCAGCCACCACATAAAGTTTGATGGAAGGCCACCCACAACGGTAGTTATGAGTAGGATTGCCCCCAAAATAATAACGATACTTGCTTTAGACATTATGAAAAGTATATCACGCGGCCGCAACGATAACCACAAACTCCCCCTTGATAGGGATCTCCTTTCCTATACGTGAAAGTATTTCCGCGACACTACCGTAGGCTGTTTGCTCGTACACCTTTGTGAGCTCTCGTGCCAAGATAATATTCCTCTCCGGAGCACGAACAAATAACTCGTCTAGCAACTTTTTAACCCTGTGGGGAGACTCATATAATACGTGCGCCCGCTCGTCGGCCAGAATTTCATCTAGCTTTTTCTGTCTACCCTTCTTGTGAGGCAAAAAACCATGAAAAACAAACTCATTCAGTGGAACTCCCGCAACTGAAACTGCGCTCGCAAGCGCGCTCGCACCGGGAATTACTTTTATTGCTTGCTCGCCGACGCTTGTGCGTACTGTCTCGACTAAAACTCCACCGGGGTCTGAAACCCCAGGCGTTCCTGCATCGGTCACGTACGCAGCACTCTCTCCTTCAGCAATGCGGGCTGCAACTCGCTCACTCTCCTTCTTGCTACTTCTTTCGCGCAACGATACGAGAGGCTTTTTAATACCAAGGTGCGCGAGCAACTTGCCTGTCACCCGCGTGTCTTCCGCAATTACGAAATCAACACTTTTCAGCGTCTCTATTGCGCGCAGGGTGATGTCCCCTAAATTCCCGATAGGCGTGCCGACCACAAAGAGAGTGCCGTGCATGCTAGTGCCTCGGGCGAAGCCAGTTTTTTAAGTGAAACTCAGAAATACACTGTGGTTTTTCAAATCCATCAACATCAAGCAGTACGTTTAGATCGGCACCTCTGGTGATAATCTTTTTAACTGTCGCGCCAGTATCTGATTTCGCCCAATCAATCCGTAACGTCACTCGCTTTCCTGTTTCGACCTTGTGTTCACCAACCCAAACTACTTGTGACTCCATGTGGGAACTGTACACCTACCTCTGTTGGTGGTCAAGCAGTTAGTCACACTAATGCGGCAACAAGTTTTACAAACTGGTCGTTGCGCTCATATTCGTTTTTAAACATCCCAAACGAGG
>CAZQPW010000004.1:38507-41715 GCA_964595305.1 uncultured Candidatus Saccharibacteria bacterium | reverse complement strand
TAGATGGATCAGTTGCCCGCGTTTAATTTTTTTGAGTCGATACCCATGCACTTGTACCCACTTGGTACTGAGGCGTATGCTGCCGAGTTGCTGCGCTGCGAGGCTGCGTTTTATGCAGGGCATCCATTTGTCTGTACCACTTTTGTTCTTTGGCATATGCTGCTTCACCTCTGTGCGGCGGCTCTGCTCGTCGTGGGGCTCCATTTAATTTCTAAACGCTCAACGAGCGCGGCGTACATCATTGTTGTGTTTTATGTTTGCTGGTTTCTATTTCAGGAGCTTGTAGACCAGCCTGTTCGCATTCACCAGCCGTACACAAAAGCATGGATCGACCTCGCAACTTGGTATACCCCACTCCTGGTCTGGTATTGGTTTGAGAGAAAGTATACTAAATAGTATGGAGTGGGCTCCAATAGTCATTGCACTTATCGCAGCGCTTTCTACCTACGCGGGCGGAGTGGTCGCTGGAATTTTGCGAGACAAGATGCACTTGA
Organism: uncultured Candidatus Saccharibacteria bacterium; assembly: GCA_964595305.1. Classification (GTDB taxonomy): domain Bacteria; phylum Patescibacteriota; class Minisyncoccia; order Phycocordibacterales; family Phycocordibacteraceae; genus Phycocordibacter. The sequence continues at coordinate 41,221 of CAZQPW010000004.1, read as the reverse complement.
TTCTCGGTTTCAGCGCTGGCGCAGTCATCGGGGTTGCGTTTTTTGATCTGTTGCCGGAGGCACTTGAGTTAAGTAGCTCTGCGAGCGGTGCCTTCGGTGTCAGCAAGTTCATCGCTATTGGATTTCTTATATATCTCGTTTTAGATCGAGTGCTTGCGCTTGTAACGTCGCATGACCACGAGACCGACCATGCCGGGCATGTGCATGTCAGTCCAAAGTCAGGCATGTTTGGTGCATTGGCGCTCTCGGTCCACAGTCTTATTGACGGTGTACTTTTGGGGATTGCATTTCAAGCGTCGCCCGCAATTGGAACTGCAGTTGCGGTCGCAGTTTTGGCGCACGACTTTTCTGACGGAGTAAATACCGTTTCGGTAGTCACTCGAAGTGGGGGAGACGCCAAAGACGCGCGCACTTGGCTAGCGGTCGACGCGCTCGCGCCGGTCGTTGGAGTGTTGCTCACTTATTTTATTACTCCGAGCACAGAGCTTTTAGGTACCATGCTCGCGCTTTGCACCGGCTTTTTCCTCTACATTGGTGCATCAGACCTTATCCCCGAGTCTCACCACGCACATCCCAAAATACTAACCACCTTCATGACCGTTCTCGGGTGCTCCCTCATGTACCTGTTGGTGTAGTTGCGGTGGGTGCGAACCCTGCTACACTGTATGTATTACTATGAATGAAAATATGTCTATTCTATCCAGCACCCGTATTGAAAAATTAACAGCAGCGCTTCTCATTGCAGGAACTGTTTTCGTAGCATTTCTTGCTATTGCTGAGCTCCGTGGACTTTTCCAGGCACCAACTATGGTTGGGTCAACTATCTCTATTGATGGTCAAGGCAAGGTAACTGCGATACCAGACGTATCGACAATCAACTTTACTGTGTCTGGTGAAGGGAAGACGGCATCTATCGCAAAAGACGAAGCAACAAAGAAGAACAACGTTGCGCTCGAGCTTTTGAAGAACATGGGAATCGAAGAGAAGAATATTAAAACCACATCGTACCAGGTACAGCCTAAGTATGCGTACCCTCAACCTTGTTACAGCGGCGTGTGTACGTATGAAGAGCAGCGAGTGGTCGGTTACACGGTTACCCAGAGCACCGAAGTAAAAATTAAGGATCCAAAGATCGACGTTGGCGACGTTCTTTCTTCGCTCGGTGACGCCGGCATCAGCCAGCTTTACGGTCCGAACTTTACCGTTGAAGACATCAATGCTAAGCGCGAGGAGGCGCGAGCACTCGCTATCGCTGATGCCAAGGCAAAGGCAGACAAACTTGCAAGAGACCTAGGCGTACGAGTTGTCCGTGTTGTCTCGTTTAATGAGGGAGGATATGGGTACCCAATGCCTATGTACTCACGTGCTGATGCTGCTATGGGCGGCATGATGGCTGAAAAGGCTGTAGCCCCTGTAGTTGCTCCTGGCGAGTCAGAGATCCAGGTAAACGTAAACATTACCTTCGAAATCCGCTAGCCCACCGCTAGCTTGCCAACCTGCCTGCCTCTGTGGTAGTATTAAAAAAGCCCCTCCCGCGGGCTTTTTTAATAGGAAAGCTTTAACTAAGGTTTCTGCGGGGGCAAAACATATGAATGCATTCATTCAATATCTTAAAGACGTTCGTAGCGAACTTACGCATGTTTCCTGGCCTTCGAACCAGCAAGCCATAGGGTATACTGCACTTGTTGTTGGTATCTCTATCGTTGTTGCGCTCGTACTCCTTGCGTCTGACAACATCTTCGAAAACGGTCTCAGAGGATTCCTAACTCTTTTCCAGTAATCTATGTCAAAACAAATCTCACAAGATCGTGCATGGTACGCGATCCACACATACTCAGGATACGAAAACGCTGTGATGCGTAACCTAAAGCAGCGAGTCGAGTCGCTTGGCATGGGAGGAAAGATTTTTAATGTTGTTGTTCCGACCGAAAAGAAGATCAAGGTTGTTGGCGGCAAGCGCAACACGATTGAAGAGAAAATTTACCCTGGCTACATCCTTGTAGACATGATCGTTGACGATGAGTCGTGGTTTGTAGTTCGAAACACGCCGCGTGTAACTGGCTTTGTCGGTTCAGGCAACACACCAGTACCGCTAACCCAAGCAGAGATCGACACGCTCTTCAAGCGAATGAGCCACGATATTGCAAAACACAAGATCGACTTTGCAATCGGTGAGCCTATAATTGTGGTTGACGGGCCGTTTAAGGACCTTGAGGGCAAGGTGGGCGAAATAGACGAAGAGAAGGGCAAAGTTAAGGTGCTCGTGTCGATGTTTGGTCGCGAAACTCCTGTTGAATTAGACTTTTTGCAAATTCGTAAAATTTAAGTATACTTAAGAAATCTATGGCAAAAGTAGTTAAAAAGATCAAACTTCAGATTCCCGCAGGTAAGGCAACAGCTGCGCCTCCGGTAGGTACTGTGCTTGGACCTGCTGGCGTTAACATCGGCCAGTTTGTTAAAGAGTTCAACGAGCGAACCAAGGACTTGGGTGGCGACATCATCCCGGTAGACCTTTCAGTAATGGACGACCGCACGTTCTCTTTCGTCCTTAAGGTGTCACCAGCATCGCGCCTCGTACTTAAGTATGCGGGGGTAGAGAAAGGTTCCGGTAAGGTGCCAACTGTTAAGGCGGGCAAGATCACCAAGGCTCAGCTCGCAGAAATCGCGAGTAAAAAGATGCCTGACCTAAACACTACCGACCAGGCGCAGGCAGA
>CAZQPW010000004.1:16108-38407 GCA_964595305.1 uncultured Candidatus Saccharibacteria bacterium | reverse complement strand
CCTTAAATCTTTTTAAGTCATCTGTGATGCGCCACAGTAATTTGTTTGCTTTGCCCAATGCGCGGCTGCGTGCGCCTATTGCTGCAACGATCGATACGTTTTCGAGCATTGAACTCAGTGTACATCAAAAGAGGCCGGAGGTTTTTGGGTTTTTGTGTGCAAAGTGGCGCTTCCTGCCTTTGCCAGCAGTCAGGTTAGTGTACTTGCGGAACTCGCAGCCCACCCCCTCCCAATTTTCTGCCGAGAGTCGGAGCGGTGAGCCGTTATAGGTTATGTCTGTTACAAAGTTTTGCTCGCCGAGCATGCGAGCGAGTTCGTGCGGAGGAATTTCGTGGTTTATTTTGGCAAAGGTAGGCAGCGCTCCGGGGCCGACAGGAAAATTTTTAAACAAGTCGATGTGTTCTGGGTATTGGTATGCAACGTCTATCAATACCTCGTTCCACAAAAACTTGATGTCAAATCCGAACAAGGGAAGGACCTTGTCCATCCCGTCGCACACAGAAATTTTTTTCCATGTGAGTATTTCATCAGCAACCTGCCTCATTACCTGTGGTAGGTAAAACGCAAGGAATTTTTCTCGCGTCGGGTATGCGCTTTTCATGATGGTGCTCACAGGGAAGACGTACGGCGTGCCGTAGCGCGGACGCAAAGAGGAGTTCAGTTTTTCATAGAATACTTTGTTCTCGGTTGTGTCGAATGAGAGTAGGCCAACGGCATCTATCGTGTCAGTATTTGCAACCAGACGGAAATAAAACATATTCAGTAGCCAGAGTGCGAAATTGTTGTGCAGCGGGAGTAGTTTTGTATGGAAATGAATTGTCTGCCTGTCGAGCTCTCGAAAGATGTTGCAAAAACGGTACGCTTGAAGAATTGGGTCTGTAGTATATGGCGGCTGCATACCACGCTCTTTCTTTTCCCAAATATGGACCCGCTCTTTGATGAATGCGGCCACCGTGCTCTCATAGCTACTGTCAACAAATATTGACGTGCCTGCGAGTGTGTTTGAAGTGTGTTGACTCCAGTGTTTGTATAAATTCTTTAGTTTGGCTGGAAGCTCCATACAAAATTTTTAGCATGCATTCTGCTATACTTCACCTAACGTTATGCAGTGGGTAGAGCAACAAGATGCGGAAGTGGCAGCCGCTATTGCGGGAGAGGGGCGCAGGGAGCGCGAGGGAATTGAGCTCATTCCAAGCGAAAACTATGTAAGCAGAGCAGTGCGAGAGGCACTCGGAAGTGTGTTTACGAATAAATATAGTGAGGGGTATCCAGGTAGGCGATATTATGGCGGGCAAGAGTTTACCGATTTCGTTGAGCGAGTTGCAATAGAGAGGGCGTGTAAACTTTTTAATGCAAGGTTTGCAAACGTACAGCCGCTTGGCGGTGCGAACGCGAACATCGCCACGTATATGGCCTTAATGGAGCCGGGCAGCACCGTGCTTGGAATGGATCTCTCCCATGGTGGGCACTTAACGCACGGCCACCCGGTCACGTACCTGACGAAAATTTTTAATTTCGTACGCTACAAGATGAAAAACACCGTGACCGGTGAGATAGATTACGACGAAATGCTCGAGGTTGCAAAAAAAGAGCGACCAAAAATAATTTTGGCAGGCTTTAGTGCGTACTCGCGCGAATTAGATTACGAAAAGTTTGTTGCAATTGCCCGTGAGGTGGGTGCGGTGAGCGTAATGGACGCATCGCACATCGCGGGGCTCATCGCAGGTGGTGTGGTGCAGAACCCACTTGATGCCGGGTTTGATGTTTTGACCACGACGACGCATAAGACGCTTCGCGGTCCGAGAGGCGGGATGGTCCTGGTGCGCGAGAGCGAAGAGATTGCAAAGAAAATAGACAAAGCTGTCTTCCCGGGCCTCCAAGGCGGGCCGCACATGAACGTGATTGCAGCAAAGGCAGTTGCGTTCGGCGAGGCAGCTCGTCCATCGTTTAAAGTGTATACACAAAGCATTTTGAACAACGCGAAGGCAATGGAGAGGGTTTTTTCTGACGCAGATGTGCGCATGGTTGGAGGCGGAACGTCGAACCACCTTATACTTGCAGACGTGTTTGGCTCACTTGGTGTGAGCGGCGCAGAGGCTGAAAAAGCATTAGACGAAGTTGGGATCACGTTGAACAAAAATGTGATTGCCGACGACTCGCGCAGGCCCATGGATCCTTCTGGCATACGCTTTGGCACGCCGGCAGTTACTACGCGCGGATTCGGCGAGACCGAATCCGCGCGGGCAGCCGAGCTCATGCTCGAAGTGCTAAAGAATATTAACGACCCTGTGACAAAAGCCCGCGTGAAGGAGGAGGTGCGTTCGCTTGCGCTCGCGCACCCCGTGCCCGACACGTTTGCATAAACCTGTGTAGGGTGTATATTGCACCCATGACACGAGAAAAATCTTCCAAAGCAAAGTTCATTGAAATAATTGCTGCTCCAAGAGGCCAAGCCCCCGAAGAGGTGCGCAAGGCTTGGATCGGATGCATTCTTCCTCTCGCAGAGGACTCAAACGAAAAAGATGCCCAAATTTCTATTGGAGTATTAGGTCCAAAACTTGAAGCGTATCGAGGCTTTACTGTCCCAGCCGCTGCTGCATTTGAGGTCTTAAAAAGAAGAAGTGCCGAAGCGGAGACATGGTGGAGGAATAACTGTTCGTATCTGTTCGCGGGCGGCCAGAAGTTGATTTTCAATGCAGACGCATGTAAGCCGGTCGAGCCGAACTAGCTCGATATTTCACCACATTTTTGCTATACTTGGGTAGATGATCCAAAGTAGCGAGAAAATCCGAGGTGCGCTTGTTGCTGCCTTGAGTGCGTGCGGGGTTGACGGTGTTGATCCTATCCTTGAGCATCCGGCCGAGCTCGCGCACGGAGACTGGTCGACTAATGTAGCACTCGCTGCAGCGAAGTCGGCCAAGAAGAACCCCAAGATTTTCGCCGAGGAGCTTGTTGCTGCCCTTGGTTCTGTAGACGGTGTGGCCAAGTGTGAGGTTGCTGGCCCCGGGTTTATCAATTTTTATCTAGATAGAAATTTTTTTTCCAGCTCAGTTTCAGACATCGCAGCCATAGGTAGAGAGTGGGGGAGAAATGGAAAACTGAAAGGCAAGAAAGTTCTTGTAGAATACACGAGCCCTAACTTGTTTAAGCCCCTTCACGTTGGCAACCTGATGTCCAACATTACTGGCGAATCACTCGCGCGCCTCTTTGAGTGGGCCGGCGCAGATGTAAAACGTTTCAACTATCCTTCAGATATCGGACTTACCGTCGCAAAGGCGGTTTGGGGCGTAAAAAAGCTTTCAGCTGATCCGAGCGACATCGCTGAGCTTGGCAAGGCATACGTCGAGGGGGCCACGGCATATGAAGACGACGAAGATGCAAAAAAAGAAATTGATGAGATAAATCAAAAACTGTACTCGCGTGCGGACGAAGAGCTAAATACTATTTATGAGGCAGGTAAAAAGACCTCGTACGAAAGTTTGCAAAAAATAGTTCGGACACTTGGTACAGAAAAATTTGATTACGAATATTTTGAGAGTGAGTCCGCGAAAGAAGGACTTGAAACGGTGCAGGCACACGTGGCAGACGGAATTTTTGAGGAAAGTGACGGAGCTGTAATTTACCGAGGCGAACAGGATGGGCTACATACCGAGGTGTTTATTAGCTCTAAGGGGCTCCCGCTGTACGGTGCAAAAGATATTGGAGTGATCGCAAAGAAGCAGAGCGTTTTTCCATTTGACCTCTCGATCATCGAAACAGGCAACGAACAGCAGCAGTATTTCAAGGTCGTTTTTGCAGCGGCAGGAAAAGTCTTTCCTGCAACTGCGGGGAAGCACGTGCACGTAGGGCACGGGCACCTTACGTTAACTACTGGGAAAATGTCATCACGTAAAGGTAATGTGCTTACTGGCGAGTCCATCCTTGCGTCTTTAAGAAAGGCATCGATTAAAAAGATGAAGGACCGAGACTTGGGGGACTCAAAGAGCGCAGTTGCAGATGCTGTAGCTGTCGCGGCACTAAAATTTGCAATCCTTAAACAAGGAACTGGGAAAAATGTTGTGTTCGATCCCGTGGCGGCACTTTCTTTTGAAGGCGACTCTGGCCCGTACTTGCAGTATGCTCACACACGTGCTCGGTCAGTGCTAAAAAAAGCAGCTGAAGAAAAAATCCAAGCATCAGCAGCAATGGTGCCAGACGCTGTTGCTGAGTTTGAGCGGGTGTTGTACCGGTTCCAAGAGGTTGTTGAGCGAGCAACAAGCGAGCTTGAGCCACACTACGTAACCACGTATCTTACCGAGCTTGCTGGTGCGTTCAACAGTTGGTACGCCGCAGGGAAGATAGTTGACCCTGCTGACCCGCACTCGCCGTACAAAATATTGCTTACCGAGGCTTTTGCAAACACAATGAAAAACGGTCTTTGGCTCCTCGGCATCACTGCCCCTACGGAGATGTAAAAACACCCTAAATTCAGTAGAATGCTAGCTTCGACTGAGGGGTTGACTTTTTTATATATATATGATATAGTGTCTTTATATGGAATCGCTTGAATCGTCGCTACAAATAGACAATAGAAATGATGTCCCTGTGCATCAAAAAACGATGCGCTCAGAGTCTTTTTCTGGTGTCCAGCCTTATCGTGAGTTAAACGTAGATTCTCGGATCATACGTGGTATGGAGATGAGTCGTTATACACCTGCATCGTATGTCTCTGAGAGAATGAAAGCTGAGCAGGCCCTTTCGGATGGCGGTAAGACAGTAGAGACCAGGTTTTCAGTTAATCCTCAGCGTCAGTACGAAAGAGATGTCGCTACTGTTAACAATTTTATTGAACCGAGCATTTATAACCTCATTGAATACGGTGGGATTTCCGTAAACGTGACCGCAGGTCTGTGGCTAGGAGGTACCTTCATTCACATGCTTGGTGAGGGGTTGGCACAGGCACTCGGTGTGACACTGCAGTCAGTAATTGGGACATCAATCAACTCTTTGTTTTATAGTACGGCCATGTTTGCATCTTTCTTACCGGCTGTAGCGATTGCGAGTCTCGCCACCTTGGTCCTCTTTGGCATTGCAGCAATTCCGGCACTGATTCGTCAAGACTATGAAGATGCCGCCAGTCTGTTTAGAGTTGGACTTTTTATTGCTACAGCACCAATTGCAGCGCCTTTAGCTTTAGTCGCAGGTGGTGTAGGACTACTCTATAAGATGTTTTCTCTGCCGCGGGTTATTCCATCATTTGCACGGCTAAAAAAAGCTGAGCGACGTGGTTATTAATCCGAAAATAGCCAGTTCGTTTGCTATATTGTAAGCTGCCCAACGAGCAGCAGTGTCTAGGTGTATAGTGTTTATGCCACGATGAAAACGGCCTCTGGCTTCTCGGCATCACTGCTCCTCAGGAGATGTAGTTGACACAGCTGTTATTGGTCTGAGATACTGTGCGCATGAAACCGCTACCCTGGTTTGCGCTTTTTCTTACACTTACTATTTTATTTGCAATTCCCAAAGCAGCTGAGGCTGCTGTTTTTATATCTGAAATAATGTACGACCCAAGTGGTGCAGACGAAAACCACGAATGGATAGAGGTTACAAATGACGGCGCAGCCGCTGTCGACCTAAACTCATGGAAACTTTTTGAAGGGGGGTCAAATCATAAGCTAACGAGCGACGGCGCTAGCGGCTCGCTCGCAGGGGGTGGTGTTGCGATTGTTGCAGCGAGTCCAACAGCGTTTCGGTCTGACTTCCCAAGTTACTCTGGACTCGTGTTTGATGTTTCCTTGAGTGGCGGACTGAACAATACTAACGGAGAGTCACTGGTGCTCCGTGATGAAACGCTTGCAGACAAAGACACCGTGACCTATGCACCAACTGTTGGTGCAGCAGGTGATGGTAACTCGCTTCAGAAAAACAGTGGCACGTGGGTAGCTGCAAACCCAACTCCAGGAGCTACATACACTCCGGGCTCAACCCAGGTTGCAACAACAATTACTACCCCAACTTCAAACTCAAACAGCACAGGCACCGGGGGTACTCAAACAAACTCAGCACAAGAGGCAATCCAGAAAGGGCTGCCTGTGCCGACGCTCAAAGTTTCGATTGGTGGCGACAGGGCAGTCGTTGCCGGAGCACCGGCGCGCTTTGAGGCGAAGGTCATTGCTCCTAACGGGGAAACAGTTGCTGTTCCGCGTGTCGTGTGGTCTCTAGGCGACGGCTCGATGAAGGAGGGTTCGCCCACGCTTCTTATGTATCGTTTCCCCGGCGTATACACGCTCGTAGCCGACGCATCGAATGCGCTTTACGGTGGCACCGACCGTGCGCGCGTTACGGTCGTTGCGCCAGATGTAACAATTAGTAACGCAACACGCGAGTTTGTAGAAATTCAAAACAAAACCAGTGTTGAGCTCGATATTGGCGGCTGGCAAATCGGCGCAGGAGCGAGCACGTATGTATTGCCGCCACGAACGATACTTCCTGCGCGAGCACAAATTAAAATTCCTTACGCAGTGGCTAAGCTCAACGTGCCAGAGTTCTCGCGCGTCTCGCTGTTCTTCCCGGACGGAACGCTCGTTTCTCCAGAGGCGGTACGGACGTCTGTCGATGTCACCGCGCTCCCGGCGGCTGTCATAACTGCAGTAACGAAAGGAGCATCAAAATCTTATGCTAAAAAGAGTACTGCTGTTGACCTTACGCATGCGAGCTCCTCAAAACCAGCCGAGCCTCGTTCAAAAATAGTCCGCGCGTTCAAAGCATTTTTTGCAGCGCTGTGGTAACATAAAAATATGATGCATGTGCGTGCGCGTGGGGTCTGCAAAAAAGATGGCAAGATACTACTCGCTTATTTTAAGGAAAAAGATTATTACTTTCTTCCTGGCGGCCATGTCGAGCTTGGTGAGTCGGGCGCATCGGCGCTTGAAAGAGAGTGTATGGAAGAATTTAGCGCACGTATCACAGTTAGCCCTACACCTATCGCAATTCTCGAGCATTCGTACACACACAAGGAGGAGATACACCATGAAATAAATTTGATATACGAGTTTGAACTTTTGAGCGAAATCCAAAACCAAACTGGTCATTTAGATTTTTTGTGGGTAAACGACATCAGTACCGTTAGATTTTTGCCTGAAGTTCTACTGCCTTTCGTTAAGCAAAAGGAGTTTGTTGGCACCACATTTTTTAGCACGTTGGCCAATAAATAAATTACCAAAGCATTTTTTGCTGCGCTGTGGTGAGATTGAGCGGGGAGTTTGCGCAAACAGGTTTTTTGTGTTATTGTACTATACTGAACATGTCCGAAAGTCTAAAAGAAAACTCGTTGGCAGATGGCACCGAACAAAAGTTGACTGCTCCAAAACTAAGCATAACTAGGGGGCGGAGTAACCTTAAACAGGTTATAGATATACTTTTGCCATATACTTTGCGAGGAGGAGGACCTAAAGAATTTGAATGGGTGATAAGTAAGGGCAATAAAAACGAAGCGTATGATCTGTTGCAGGTAGACGCAAATCCAAATGCACGATATTATTTTCCGAATGTTCGTGAAGGTAGAGATAAGGTTCGATATGTGATGTGGCGGATCTGCGAATTTGTTCCATACTGGTCATATGGCGATCACGACTGGCATGATGATTGTCGAGTCGTTTTGACTAAATAGCACGTATTAATTTTAGTCAATTTCTGTTATCATGAACTGATGACAGGGGACAGCAGGCCAGTGAGCGACGCAGCCGCCCGCGAGGAAGAGGTCCTCGAATTTTGGCAGCGGGAAAAAGTATTTGAAAAGTCACTCCAAAAACCAAGCTCAAAGGGCGAATATATTTTTTATGAAGGCCCGCCAACTGCAAACGCGGCACCAGCGCTCCACCACCTCGAGGCGCGTGCGTTTAAAGATGCAGTGCTTCGATATAAGTCGCTGCGTGGCTACTCTGTGCCGCGCCACGCTGGGTGGGACACGCACGGCCTCCCCGTAGAACTTCAGATAGAAAAAGAGCTCGGCTTCACAGGCAAGCCAGACATCGAAAACTATGGGATCAAAGAATTTAACGAAAAGTGTCGTGACTCTGTAAATCGTTACATCGGTAAGTGGGAAGAGTTTACCAAGCGAATGGGCTACTGGGTCGACTTCAAGAGCGCGTACTACACATTTGATACTCCATTTATGGAGTCGCTGTGGAGCATAGTTAAAAAGGTAAACGACGACGGGCGGTTGTACAAAGACTACAAAGTGTTGCCATGGTGTTCGCGCTGTGGGACAGCGCTCTCGAGCCATGAGCTCGCGCAAGGGTACAAGGACGTGAAGGATCTATCTGTCACCGCAAAGTTTAAATTGGTTGGCGAGGAAAATACGTTTGTGCTCGCATGGACGACGACACCGTGGACGTTGCCTGGCAACGTTGCGCTTGCAGTAGGAGGAAAGATTAAATACTCATACGTGCAAGCAGCAGATGGTGTTTATATTCTCGCATCCGAACTCGTTCCAAAACATTTCCCCGGTGCAGACGCAAAAGTTATCAAAGAGGTGAGTGGCGACGAGCTCGTTGGGAAAAAATATGCACCGCTTTTCCCATATTTTTCTGAACTTATTTCTGGCGATGAGAAGGGTAAGCTGGAAAAGTCATTTCAAATATATCCCGCCGATTTCGTGACGACCACAGATGGTACTGGTGTGGTTCACACTGCGGTGATGTATGGTGCAGACGACTTTGATCTTGGAACAAAAGTGGGGCTACCTAAGTTTCACCTCGTAGGACTAGATGGAAAATATATTAAGGGCACCGGGGCTTATTCTGACCGCTTTGTGCGCGACGAAGATGTTGCGGTCGACATTGTAAAAGACCTGGCAGCCAAAGATCTTTTGTTTAAAAAAGAAAAGTATGAACATGCGTATCCGTTCTGTTGGAGATGTTCAACGCCACTTATCTACTACGCACGTGACTCGTGGTACATTCGCATGCAAGATCTGCGTGACGAACTCATCAAGCAGAACAACACTGTAAACTGGGAACCTGCCCACATTAAGGAAGGAAGAATGGGCGAGTGGGTGGCAAACGTTAAAGACTGGGCGATAAGTCGCGAGCGGTATTGGGGCACTCCGCTTCCAGTGTGGCAGAGTGCAGATGGCTTGGAGCGCCTGGTCGTTGGGTCTATCGACGATATTAGAGAGCACACGAAGACCCGCGCAAATACGTTTTACATCATGCGCCATGGGGAGGCGGAGAATAACACCAAGGAAGTGTTTAATGGTGTGCCAAATGAGGCGTACCCACTTACCGTGCTCGGCAGGCAGCAAGTAAAGGATGGAGCGCAAGTGCTAAAAGGTAAAACATTTTCCAAAATTTATTCTTCTCCAATGCCACGAGCACTTCAATCTGCAAAGATTGTATGCGAAGAGCTCGGTATAGATCCTTCAAAGATAATTGTTGACGAACGCTTGATCGAGGTCAACTTTAAAAAATTTGAAGAGCGGCCAGTTGCAGAGTTTGTGGCGATGCGAGACAGTGGAGCCTCTATAGACGAACTAATAGAGACCCCACAAAGTGTGAGCGCGAGAGTCGGTGCGTTTTTGTACGAGGTTGACAGCGCGTGTAGTAATGAAAATATTCTGGTTATAAGTCACGACAGACCGATCCGCGAGATGCATACCGTACAGTACGCTGAGCACGGTCATGTGGCAGAGAAAAAATACGGAATTAACTTCTTTTCAAAAAATGCTGAAGTTAAAGAGCTCAAGTTCGTCCCTCTCCCGCACGACGCAAACTTCCAGCCAGACTTACACCGTCCGTACATCGACGAAGTGGTGCTTACAAGCGACTCAGGTGTGGAGCTTAGGCGCGTAAGCGAGGTGATGGACGTGTGGTTTGACTCTGGCTCAATGCCGTTTGCACAAAGCCATTTTCCGTTTGAAGGCGAGATCGCATATCCAGCAGATTTTATTTCTGAAGCGATAGATCAAACGCGCGGTTGGTTCTACACGTTGCTTGCTGTTGGTGTGCTCATGGGTCGCGGCGTTCCGTATAAGAATGTCATTTGTCTCGGTCACCTTCTCGACGAAAAAGGGGCGAAGATGAGCAAGTCGAAAGGAAACGTAATTGAGCCGTTTGCTGCGATGGACGAGTGGGGCGTCGACCTACTGCGCTACTTTATGTATGCAGTAAATGCTCCTGGCGAAGGCAAAAGTTTTGATCCGAAAGTAATTTCAGATTTTAAAAACAAAGTATTTAACCCACTGCTCAACAGTCTCCAGTTTTATGAAATGTATGCAGAGGAGCATGTTGAAGCTAAGAGCGAGCACGTGCTCGACAAGTGGATGCGCGCGCGTATGAACGAGGCGGCAAGCACGATGACAAGCGCGCTCGATGCGTACGACCTATTTACCGCAACGCGTGAATATCGCGAACTTGTTGGCGATGTGTCGCAGTGGTATGTGCGTCGCTCTCGTGAGCGAATTAAAGGTGGTGACGCGGGCGCACGCAGTGCTGCAGCAGAGTTGCGCTTAGTTTTAAAAACACTCGCGGTCCTTCTTGCGCCGTTTTCTCCTTTCACAGCAGAGTACGTGTATCAGCGGACTCGAAGCGAGGTCGACCCGATTTCAGTGCACCTTGCAGATTGGCCTGAAGTTACAGTGCATGACGCAGATCTGCTCAACAAGATGAACGAGGTTCGCAATACAGTTTCAAGTGCACTCGAGGCAAGGCAAGCAGCGGGCGTTAAGGTGCGCCAACCGCTCGCCTCGGTAACCATTCAAAGTACTGCATTCAAAGGAAACGAAGATCTCATGGCGATAATTAAAGACGAGCTTAACGTAAAGCAAGTGATAGTTGATGAGGCGGCGCAAGGGGTTGTGTTTGATACTCAGGTTACCAACGAGCTCCGCGAGGAAGGCGAGCTGCGAGATTTAATCCGCGAGGTGCAAGAGCTTCGTAAAACGGGAGGCAAAAAGCAGAGCGATAAAGTTACGCTGACGGTGGACGAAAAACGCTTTGCTCTTGCGCAAAAGTATGCGCGCGAGCTTGAGCGAGTGGCAGGTGTTCTGGAGATACGCGCGGGTGAGCAGGTTGGTATAGTGTAATGATGAAGCGTGAGTTTACGACGAGGGCGGTGGTTCTCGGGAGTTATCCGGCGGGCGAACACTCAGTCAGGGTGCAACTTTTTACTGAAGATCATGGCCTTGTCAGTGCGCTCGGGAGGAGCGCACGTACGGAACGCTCAAAGTTACGTGGCTTTCTCGTGACCGGTTCGTTCGGAGAGTACACGTTGATGCCAGGGAAGGCGCAAACATACATTACTGGCGCTGTCGGAGTTAAAAATTTGTTCTACGAGGAGGGCGGTCACGCAAGGTTCCCGTTCTTTTCACGTTTAGCCCACGCGGTCACAGATTTGGTGCGCGGTGAAGGGAAACACGCACTGATTTTTGAAACACTTTTTTCTGTTGCAACCATGAGTATGGGCGAAGAATCGCAGACCGAAGCGCAGTTTCATATTGCACTTGCACGGGTTCTTACAGACCTCGGTTATTTTGAAAGCGACCAGCGCGTGCTTTCAGACGACTGGCTTTCAAGAGAAATTACAGACAACGATGCCCGAGATATTCGCCAACGTGTTCGTGTGGGACTTGCAGCGAGCGGGCTTTGATGAGCGTGTGAGTCGTGAGGCATACGAACTGCCTTTGATATACTATGTAGATGGACGACAAGTCACTAGAGCGCTTGGCAGAGCGTGTCGAAACTAAATCCGGATCAGAGTTTATTGCACGTCACCGTTTACAAAACAGGGTGCCGCCCGCAGTGCGTGAGTTTGTGCCAGAACCCCAACCAACACCAATGGTAAAAAAAAGTTTCTTTTCAGTCACCGAATACGTCTTCATTGCCTCCGCGGTCTTCTTCTTGGGTGCTGCTACGTACGCAGGGCTTGAGTTCTATTCCGGCTCAAATACCGTTTCTGCAAAAAATGTTTCAATATCTATTTCCGGTCCAACGTCTGTGCGAGCAGGGGATGAGTTATCTCTCGAGGTCGTGATATCAAACCATAATTCGGTTGCGATTCGTACCGCTGACCTGTTTCTTGAATTCCCGCAAGGAACGCGCTCTGCCGTTGATGTAACGCAGGACTATACGCATACGCGCGCTTCTCTAGACACAATCGCTGCGGGCGCATCGATAACGCGCACGTTTAAGGCAGTTGTTTTCGGAGCGCGCGGCGCACCAATAAATGTGTCATCGTATCTTACGTACCGAGTTCCTTCCTCAAATGCAGTTTTACGTAGTGACGGGGCCTACAGCTCCACGATCAGCAGTGCACCAGTCGCACTCACCGTTTCCTCTCTTAAGGAAGCGGTATCGGGTCAGCCAGTAGACATAACGGTAACCGCCTCATCGAATGCTGCAGAAAGCCTCACCAACTTAATATTAATTGCCACATACCCACCAGGATTTCAGTTTATATCGAGCACACCAAATCCGACTTCAGGTAGTACCGTTTGGAACTTCGGGACACTCTCTCCAGGAAATAGCAAGTCCGTCACACTGCGCGGTGTATTTACTGGTGAAGATGGTGACGATCGAGTAATTCATTTTACGACTGGTACGCGCCAAGCCATCGACGACACCGCGATTAATGCTCCACTTGCATCTAATGATGTAACTTTGAAAGTGGCTAGACCATTCCTATCAACGGAAATTTCAATAGGAGGTTCAGTATCAGATGAGCACCAAATTGATAGGGGCAAGGAGGTTGAGGGTGTCATTCGTTGGAGCAACAACCTGCCCACTCGAATAAATGACGCCCAGATCGAGCTCAAACTTTCAGGTGCAATTCTTGATAGGGCGTCCGTGCGTACGAGCGACGGATTCTATCGATCCATTGACTCGACAATTCTTTTTTCAAAGGAAACAGATCCACGACTTGCTTCGGTGGAGCCGGGTGTAACAAATGAGTCGCATTTCGTTTTTTCGGCACTCCCGTTGGACAAAGGGGTGTTTAAGAGCTCTCAAATCCAGCTCTCTGCTGTAGTGCGCGGTCAGAGACCAAACGAGTCTGGCGTTGTAGAGGCTATTACGAGCTCTGCGCAAACGCGAGCGGTTGTTGCAACAGACATTTCGCTCGTGACCGGGGTCCAAGCAACAGGAGGGCCAGTGCCTCCTAAGGTAGACACGCCGACCGCGTACACTGTTTCGTGGAGTGTTAAAAATTCTTCAAACACCATTGCGAATGCGGTCGTGGTTGGTACGCTTCCTTCGTACGTACAATGGAAAAGTGGTCAGAGCGATGCGATAACGTATAATGCGTCAAACAGAACTGTTACCTGGAACATTGGTGACATGAACGGCAACGAGTCTCGGGCCCAATCGTTTACTATTGCCATCACCCCATCATTGCAGCAAGTGAAAACGTCGCCGGCTTTGATTACGGGGGAGACGTTCACTGCGTTTGACCGCTTTGTGCGAAATACTATTAACCGGAACGCCGCAGACACCACGACAGCAAGCGGCACTACTCTAGAGCGCGGCACTGTGGTACCTTAAATAAATGGCGGAAGCAACACTGATGGAGAAAATAGTGAGCCTTGCAAAGCGTCGCGGGTTTGTTTACCCGGGCTCTGAAATTTATGGCGGCATGGCAGGTATGTACGACTTCGGCCCTTACGGAGTTGAATTGTTAAACAACCTTAAAGCTGCCTGGTGGAAAGCTCATGTGCAAGAGCGTGACGACTACTTCGGTCTCGATTCAGCGATGTTTAAGGACCCGCGCGTGTGGGTGGCAAGTGGACATGTTGGCGGGTTTTCAGACCCTCTTGCAGAGTGCAAAAAGTGCAATACACGCATCCGCGTCGACAAAGAGCTGAACGCGCTTGGCGTACAGGCCGACGAAAAGATGACCGAAGCAGAGCTCGCAAAACTTTTTGACGAAAACAAAAAAAATATTCCATGTCCAAAGTGTGGGTCTCATGACTATTCACCAGTCCGTGCATTCAACTTGCTCGTTAAAACAAACATGGGCGACTTTACCGGAGAAAATAAAGACCCGGTGTATCTTCCAGGAGAGGCGTGTCAAGGTATTTATTTAAATTTCAAAAATGTAGTTGATACAACTCGTGCAAAGGTGCCGTTTGGAATCGCGCAGATCGGAAAGGCATTTCGAAACGAAATCAGTCCACGCAACTTCCTCTTTCGCACGCGCGAAATGGAGCAGGCTGACACACAGTACTTCATCAAACCAAACGAAAACAAAGACGCATACGAAAAAATTAAGAATGACCGTTTTGACTGGTACGTACGCTACGGCATCAAGCCAGAAAATTTAAAATGGAAACAGCATGAAAATTTGGTCTTCTACGCCAAGGATGCCTGGGATATAGAGTACAACTACCCGACGGGATTTGACGAGCTCGAGGGCATCCACGACCGCACCGACTACGACTTGACGCAGCACATGAAGCACTCTGGTGCAGATTTAAACTATACAGACCCATACACATCGGAAAAATATATCCCATGGATACTTGAGACGTCAGTAGGCATGGGACGTATGTTCCTTGCTTTTTTCAGTGATGCGTACCACGAAGACGAGCTTGGTGGGGAAGCACGCACTGTTCTGAAGCTGCACCCCGCACTTGCGCCAATTAAAGTTGCCGTATTTCCTCTACTTAAGAACAAGCCAGAGTTGGTAGAAAAGGCGCGCGAGGTTTACATGCTGTTTAAAAAGCATGTGCGCGCAGAGTGGGACGACAACGGCAACATCGGCAAGCGTTACCGTAGGCAAGACGAAATAGGAACACCGTTTTGCATCACGATCGACTTTGACACTCTTGGCGAAAAGCCGGAACTTAAAGACACTGTAACGCTCCGCAACCGTGACACCGGCGAGCAGGAAAGAATGACTATGGAGGCGGCGTTGGAGAAAGTAAAAAACGTAGCGGCTCTGTAACGTATGAACAGGATCGCACTGGTAACTGGGGTAGGTCGCAAGCGCGGGATCGGCGCCGCAATTTGTTTCGAGCTCGCGAAGCAGGGGCACGATATTTTTTTCACCTACTGGGGCGGGTACGATGTAAATGGATATCCGAATTCAATACATGACCCAGCAGAAATTGAAAGTGAGCTAAAGGGTTTGGGTATTCGCGTCGAAAGCAGCGAGGTTGACTTGTCAAAGTCTGAAAATATCAAGAGACTTTTCTCTGAAACTACTAAGCGGCTTGGTATGCCGGATATTTTGGTCAACAACGCAGCAGTTTCTACTCACCAGAGTATTCTAGACGTTACCGCAGAAGTTTTAGATGATCACTATGCAGTTAATGTTCGCGCAACGACGCTGCTGTGCATAGAGTTTGCAAAGCAAGGCAGGCCGGGTAAAATACTAAATCTAACTTCCGGCCAGTCGCTCGGCGCCATGAAGGACGAGCTCGCATATACAATCACTAAAGCAGGAGCTGAAATGCTGGTTACTCAGCTTGCACCCGAGCTGTCGAAGATTGGTATTAGTATTAATGCGTTTGATCCTGGACCAACCGATACTGGGTGGATAAGTGATGAAATGCGCGCAAGCATCGCACGTGACTTGAAAATACATACGACTGCCGAAGTCGCTAAGGGAATTGTTGATGTTTTAAACTCAGACTTGACCAGTCAAGTTGTACATTTTGGCCGCTAGCAGCCGCGCAAAGCGCGTACGTGCTACTATTGAGCTATGGAGCGGGGGCCACTCTCAATATCTATAACCTCGGGGACAGTCCTTACTTTTTTTGGGGTAGCTATTTCGCTGTGGCTCATAGTATATCTAAAGGAGCTGGTGTTAGTAATCGTCACCGCGATCGTGCTTGCCTCTGCGGTGGAGCCGGGCGTCCTGTGGTTTATGAAGCGAGGCTTCCATCGTGTAGCGGCAGTCGCATCGATTTATCTACTCGTCTTCGGGTTCATATTTGGTATTGCGTACGCGCTCTTTCCGCCGCTTGTGGCGGAAACTGCCGACCTCTCAAAGTCGCTTCCGCATTATCTTGAGGCACTTAACATCGACGATATTTTAAATAACACGCTCGTTGATACCGCGCGCACTGTCGTCGGCAGTGTTCCAACTTTCGACCAGTACCTCTCGCAGCTGCAGAGCGTTTTCACCTCAACTTCAGTTGGCGCATTTAAAGCACTCGCAGGAATTTTTGGTGGTGTGCTCTCTTTCGCCCTCATCATTGTGCTCTCAATTTATTTTGCAATTGAGGAAACGGGTGTCGACGACTTTCTTCGAATCGTAGTGCCTGCGGAACATACCGCGTACGCAGTTGATCTCTGGAAGCGCAGTCAAGTAAAGATAGGGCTTTGGATGCAAGGGCAGCTCGTACTTTCGTTGCTCGCAGGAGTTTTTGTATATCTGTGCCTTGCCTTGCTTGGCGTGCCGTACGCGTTTGTGCTCGCTGTGTTTGCGACAGTGACAGAGCTCATTCCGGTCTTTGGGTCGTTCATCGCGGCGGCCCCCGCAATAGGAATTGCATTCAACGCTGGTGGGGCAGGGATGGCGCTTGCGGTTGCAGCGTGCTTTATCATCATCAACCAACTGCAGTCAAACCTAGTGTACCCGCTCGTGGTCAAGCATGTGGTAGGCGTACCGCCACTATTAGTGATCATTGCCCTTATTGCCGGCGGGCAACTCGCCGGTTTCCTTGGCGTCCTCCTATCTGTTCCGCTTGCTGCAGCGCTCTCTGAGCTCGTTGGTGATATTCAGAAATCGAAAGAACGAACACTTTCGCGCCTTAATTCGCGCGAAGCGTAAGCGTAGAGTATACTAGGCGAGTGAGCAAGTTTTACGTCACAACGCCTATTTTTTATCCGAACGCAGTTCCGCATCTTGGTAATGTGTACCCAACTGTGCTTGCAGATGCGCTTGCTCGTTACCACCGCCTGATGGGAGACGAGACATACTTCCTCACTGGTACAGACGAAAACACGCAAAAATTTATTGACGCGGCGCGTAAGGTTGGGCAAGAGCCGATAGAATTCTTAAATGACATTGTTTCGAAGTTTCAGACGACGTTCAAAAACCTTGAGATTTCGAACGACCAGTTTATCCGCACGACCGACCAGGAAAAGCACTGGCCGGGCGCACGAGCGCTCTGGCAGAAATTTGAAGCAGCAGGCGACGTCGAGCTCCGCGAATACGAGGGTCTCTACTGCGTCGGGCACGAAGCGTTCATTACAGAGAAAGATTTGGTCGACGGACTTTGCCCAGACCACGGAGCTGCACCACAGCGGATAAAGGAGCAAAACTATTTTTTTAAACTTTCAAAATACGGAGATAAAATTAGAGATGAAATAGAAAGTGGTCGACTCGAAATAGTCCCCGCAGAGCGTAAGAATGAAGTGCTTTCGTTCATCAAGCAGGGGCTTGAGGATATCAGCTTTTCTCGACCGAAGAAGAGCGACTGGCCAGCTGAGGTCGGTGTCCCGGTTCCAAGCGACTCGTCTCACATGATGTATGTGTGGTGTGACGCACTTGCAAACTACGCGACGGCTGTTGGGTACGGCCGCGACGAGGCCACGTTTGAAAAGTGGTGGCCAGCCGACGTACACGTGATCGGTAAAGACATTTTGCGCTTCCACGCAGTCTTTTGGCCAGCAATGCTCATGAGCGCAGGCTTGCCGTTACCTAAAAAAATCCTGGCACATGGGCTCATTCTTTCTGGAGGGAAGAAGATGAGTAAGTCGCTTGGCAACGTCATTGACCCAATAGCTCTACAGGAAAAGTACGGAGCTGAGGCGGTTCGCTACTACCTGCTGCGGCACGTAAGCCCGCTCTCAGACGGCGATATGACGCTTGAAAGTTTCCATGACGCATACAACGGAAACTTAGCAAACGGCCTCGGCAACCTCGTCGCCCGCATCATGAAGCTCGCGGAAGACAATCTTAGTGAGCCAGTACCAATTCCACCTTCAGGAATTTTTCCTAACGAAATTGTCGATGCAATGGAATCGCTTGAGCCTAACAGGGCGATGGAATACATCTGGCAAAAAATAAAAGAACTCGATGAGCGAATTGCGGTTGAGAAGCCGTATGCTGTAGTAAAGGATGACCCTGCGAAAGGGAAAGAGATGATCACTAAGCTTGCGCAAGATTTATATTGGATCGGCCACTATCTTAACCCATTCATGCCAGAAGCAAATGTCACTATTAGAAATGCAGTTGCCACCAACAAAAAACCCGACAATTTATTTAAAAGGATTGATTAGTATGCTGTATTTTATTGGCGGAGCTCCAACGACAGGGAAATCAACACTCGCAAAGCGCATCGCTCATCATCTTAATTCACAATATATTTCGACAGACCATGTATGGCGAGTGGTTCGTAGTTTTGTGGACCGTGATAAATATCCCGATTTATTATTAAATGAAAAGCGCTTAACGCTGGTCGAGTCGCCATACCCCTCAGTGGAGCATGAATATGCTCCGGCTAAGCTAGTGATTGAGGGTATAAACGCGATTACTTTTTCAGAACCGAGCACAACAGGTTCACTAGTTATTGAGGGAATAAGTATAATGCCCCATTTAATTTATGAGTATTACGGTTCTCCAATAGGATACAGGGCACTATTTTTAATCGACGAAGACGGAGATAGAATCCGTAATGTTATTGAGGCACGTGTGCAGCGGAATGATACAAACATTCCTAGCGAGACAAAGGAAAAGATAGTTCGCTCAGTGCAAGTATTTTCGCGAAAAATAAAACAGGAGGCTCTTAACAGCGGCTATCCATATCTTGAAGTTACAAAGACAGAAGCTGACTTAAAAGCCACGCTTGCGCTTCTTGAGATAGAGGAGTAGAGTGCTCATATGAACATAGAGCAACGACTCGGTACACGGAAGCGGGTGACGTATAACGAAACGCCGGAGGAGCGTTCTGCGACAATAACTAAGAAGGGGTTCACGTTGAGATCAGAAGTGGTTGCGAAGTACGGCAAGTCGTATTGGCCAGGAACTATTACAAATATCAGTGAAGGCGGCTGGGTCTCGGTCACATTCCACCACAACAACGACACTCGAAGACTAAACCCACTCAGGTTATTTAAGTCCGAGGAGGTTTCTCAATCAGCAATACGTACGAAAGTTGAGCGCTTACCAAAGGAGTATGTCGAATGAAAAGAAATACAAGCCCTCAACCAGTACTCGTGAGGAGCATCTTACAGCTAGACGGAAGGAGGCGATTGAGCGAAAAGGTCTAAAGGAAGGCGATGTTGTTGCTGTGCGCTTTGGTGCCTCGTACTGGCCAGCAAAGATCTACGGGTTTAGTGTAAATGGAAAAATTGCAGTAACACTTCAGCATAACAATGAGTCTCGGCGAGTTGAGCCAAATAGTATCAGCAAGCTTGAGGACGTGCCGGCAAGGAGGTTGAGGAAAGTTGCTCCGCCTAAGTCTGAGGGGCTAGAGTGGTTTATGAACACGCCCGTTTCAGAGGTTGCAAAGATTATTCTTGACGACAGGGCCGGCGGCTTCCCATGGGTGAAGTGAGGCGGGCTTTTTCATTTAAACTTAAGTGAGTATGGATTTTAAATACATTGACGTGCACAGCCATGTTTCGTTTGACGCATACGACAGCGACAGGGGGGTGGTGGTTGCGCGCATGCAGCAAGACGGTGTTGCAACTATTGCGGTCGGCGTCGATTATGCGTCGAGTAAGGCAGCAGTCGACTTTGCAGAGGTCCACGAAGGGGTATGGGCGACGATAGGTCTACACCCGAACGACACGCCTGCAGAAAATTTTGACCTGGCAAAATTTTCTACATTGGCCGCGAATCCCAAAGTGGTTGCAGTCGGTGAGTGCGGGCTCGACTATTTTAGGATTGAGGGGGATGTGGGAAAAGAAAAGGAGCGTCAGAAAAAAGAATTTCTACTTCAGCAGACGTTCGCGCTTGAGCACAATTTGCCACTTATGCTCCACGTGCGCCCGAGTAAAGGCACGATGGATGCATATGAAGATCTACTTATGATCCTCGATTCTCGCGCGCGAGGCAATGTCCACTTTTTTGTCGGTTCGCTAGAAGTGGCGCAGCAGTTTTGGGCGCGGGGCTTTTCGACCTCATTCACTGGGGTTATCACCTTTACTCATGACTATGACGAGGTCGTTCGGCATGCCCCAATCGAAATGATACTTACCGAAACCGACGCGCCGTACGTCGCCCCCGTACCACACCGCGGACAGCGCAACGAGCCAGCCCATGTGCGCCTAGTGGTGGAGCAAATAGCAAAAATCAAAGGCCTCCCCCCTGAGCAGGTGTCCACCGCAGTTCTTGAAAACGCGGCTAGGGTATTTGGGCTCAACGGGCTTTGCTAATTTGTGGCCGCTGTGGTATCATCATGAGACATACAGCATATGGCAACAAACACAGTCGACAGCGCAGAAATCGCTACATCAGACGTCTTTTTAGCTGAAGAGGGCCTAACCGGCGCTACTGGCGTTTACGAAGTTGGATACCACCTCCTTCCGTCGCTTTCCGATGCAGACAGAGCTACTGCTACGAAGGAAATCGCAGCTTTTCTTAGCGAAGCCGGAGCAACTTTTATCGGTGACCATGCTCCAGAGCACCTTGACCTTGCGTATCCGATCCAAAAGCGCGTCAACGGCAAACTCACCTCGTTTTCGGAAGCGTATTTCGGATGGGTCGCGTTCGAAGTCGAGCGATCTAAAATGGCAGGACTCACTGCATTTCTTGATGCGCATGCAGCCGTACTCCGATACATTTGCATTTCAACAACTCGAGATGAAGTGAAGGCAGTTGTAGAGGGGGCAATTCTTATGCCAACCGCAGTTGCCTCTAAAGAAGCGATCAAGGCACCAAAGCGCGCAACAGAAGAGTCTGCTCCAGTTTCAGACGAAATGCTCGGAGTCGCACTTGAAACTATGGCAAGCGAAGACGAAAAGAAGGCTTAAGTAGCATGTACCTCAACAAAGCATTCATTGCTGGAAATTTAACAAGAGACCCGGAGCTCAAGGCGCTCCCAATGGGCTCAAATGTCTGCTCGTTTAGTGTTGCTACCAACAGAACATGGCGAGACCAAAACGGTGAAAAAAAGGAGGCAACCGAGTATCACAACATTGTTGTGTTCGGGAAGCAGGCAGACACCTGCGCCCAGTACCTAAAGAAAGGGCAGCAGGTTTTGGTTGAAGGCAGACTTCAAACCAGAAGTTGGGAGAAGGACGGCGCAAAGCAGTATCGAACCGAAATTGTTGCCGACCGCGTCCAATTCGGCCAGAAGTCCGGAGGCGGCGGGTTTAGTAACGAAGCTCGCGGCGACGGAGCTCCAATGAAGGAGGGGCAGTCCCGTAACGCAGAGCCCGACTATCCTTCAGAAGAAATTAGCCCAGACGACATCCCATTTTAATTCTTAAATAAACCATATGCTCAACCCAGTACCACTTTTCGTAAATTACAAGGATACCAAATATCTTTCACAGTTCCTTACACCACACTCACGTATGATGAGTCGCCGCCGCACCAACATGCCGGCAGGGCACCAGCGCAAACTCGAGACAGCTATCAAGCACGCTCGGTACATGGCACTCTTGCCATACGTTTCAAACTAGTTCTCAAGCCATGGCTACCTCAAACTTTGCTGAACGAGCAACGCGCATTGACGTGGGTGATGTAGAAAAGCCAGTGGCTCCACGCGAAGAGTCTGCGTTGCTTACACCGTGTGAGCGGCTCTGGAGAGTGGTGGAAGACCGCGCAAAGAGCGAGCGGGCAAAGAGACTTGCTGCAGGGCTAGAGTCATAAAAATAAAATGTCAGTTGAAGGGGCACCAGGAGTAACAACAAATCTCGAAGAGAGCAAAGGCGAGTATGAGGGCTGGCGCTCGGTTAAGGATTGGGCACAAATTGTTTCAGAAGCTTCTTTCGAAGCAGGGATACTCGACCGTAGTGGTAGGCTCGGATATAACGCCAGGTACATCGTTGACAGCTCTTCGCTCAGCGTAAAGTCCCGCACCAAAGGAATCGAGTATGTACGTATGAGTTACAATGGACGCGGTCCCGCGCTGTACTCACCTAATGCTCAGTCGGAGGCGCTTGAGTCATTTGTCACAGAGCAGAGACCGAAAATAACAGGTGGCTCAATTGAAGAGTGGCGCCGTATTGGCCACGAGAAACTGAAAGTGTAGATTTACGCTTTCTCGACGCGCTCGTAGTACTCGCCGGTTTCGGTGTTAACACGGATCGTGTCGCCCGGGTTGATGAAGAGCGGGACGCTGATAGCAGCACCAGTTTCGAGCGTTGCTTGCTTGCTGCCGCCTGAGACGGTGTTGCCCTTAATCGCAGGTGGAGCATCTTTAAC
>CAZQPW010000004.1:10733-16098 GCA_964595305.1 uncultured Candidatus Saccharibacteria bacterium | reverse complement strand
CGGTAGTATTACGCCGAGGAGAGACTCTTCCCAGGTGCGCATCTCTACAACCATGTTCGGCTTCATAAACTTAAGCTGATCTTCAATCACCTCATCTTTGAGGCTGAAACGGTCTTTAGGGTTGTTTGGGTCGCAGAACCACGACTCACCTTTTGTTGAATACAGGTATTTTACTTCGCGCGTTTCGACATCTGCTTCCTCAACTTTCTCTGCCGCGTGGAAAGCTATTTCAGAAACCTTGCCGTTCTTGAGGTTGCGGAGCTTTGTTTGGTTTGAAGGTTTGCCCATGTCTTTGCGCATCACATGAGACTTTAGGACGAGGTAGATGTTGTCGTCAAAGGTAATGATCTTGCCCGGGGTGATTTCGCTGTATTGAAGTATTGCCATGGAAGTTTCAGATAAACTTGCGTTTATCTATAAAGTTGATATGATTTCTAAACGCAATGTAAAAATTCTACCATGACCCACCAAGAAAAGCCACACTCCGCTACGCCTATTGAATCTGGCCCCAGGAAGTTCAAAGCGCTAAGCCTACCTCCAGATTTACAACGCAAGAGTGTTGAAGAGGCTCGGCAAATTCTCCTCAAGCACCCAGACTTTGCTGGTAAACACGCAACTAGTGAAGATCTCGAGTTCATCCAGGCGCACCCCGAGCAGTATCGAGAGTTTCAGGATCCAAGAGTTTATTACCTTGCGCTCGAGGGCACAGCTACTGATCTTGGAAAAGTG
The DNA here is from genome assembly GCA_964595305.1 of uncultured Candidatus Saccharibacteria bacterium. Classification (GTDB taxonomy): domain Bacteria; phylum Patescibacteriota; class Minisyncoccia; order Phycocordibacterales; family Phycocordibacteraceae; genus Phycocordibacter. The sequence goes on along the minus strand of CAZQPW010000004.1, from coordinate 15,369 downwards.
TGTGTCCCATATCTCGAGTGGTACTGGCTAGGCTCACATTTCTGGTTGAGTAAATTTTGGATCGGGCATCTTACGAGTTCTCGCACGCACATCCTTGTTAGGGAATAGTACGAGGGCAACGTTCTCGCTCATTAATCTGCCCACTAGACAGAAACTTTATATCAGCGTGGCAGGTAGTATACTTATGGGACAGGTATACAGTACCGCACCTATGGACATACTGCAATCGGTTGAAGAGGTGGTAGATGAGGGGCTGCAGCTCTGCTTCTCGCACGAGGACTGCTCGAGCCTTTCAGACGAGGAGCTCCTCAAGCAATCTCTCAAGAGTCCTGCCGCATTTGAGACGCTCATGCTGCGGTATCAAAAGCAGTTTACTTCGCGCATTTTCGTGATGATTAAAAATAGGGATGAAGCCGAGGACGTAGTGCAGGACACGTTCATCCGTATATACCGTTTCGCACCAAAGTTTGACGAAAAGTCGGGAACCTTTCGTTCGTGGGCGCTCACCATCCTCTTTAACGTCGTACGGACAAAGTTTGCTAAGAGTGCGCGACACCGTGAGCTCTTTGCAGAGCTCACCGATGAGCACTTTGAGTCACTTGGCGACGGTGGAGTCCACACAGAAGAGCATCTGACCAAAGACGAGGTAACACGTTTGCTTGCGCTCGTCGATGCCCCAACTGCCGCGCTACTTACTCGAGCATTTATCGATGGGATACCTTACGCACAGATCGCTGAAGAGGAGGGTACTACGGAAGGAGCGGTTAAGGCTCGCATCCACCGTGCCAAGAACGCGGTGCGTAACGCAAAGCGCGAATGATGAGTTATTATTAATGCAAGCTTTTAATACGTGTAATTTTTTTATGGATGACAAAATTAGAAGGAGAGTGATGCGCCGCGTGTACCTCATGTACTGTACTCGTGAGGCGTGCAAACCTATTCCGCGCCTGACGATCGCGCTCGTCCTCGTCCTCGCGCTTGTCGGTTCCGTGTCGACGCTTAATGTGCTTACAAACGCCCTACAAGTTTCGGGAGTTACCGGACTCGCGCTCTTCTTCCTCTCAGCATTTGCTCAAGCGGAGCCAGTGGTAAAAATTGTCACCGTGCTCCTAGCGGCGATGATCGCGTGGGCTGCATACGACGCCTCGCGTCATCTCAAGTTGGTCACAAAGCTCGAGTCGATTTAACAGGCCTAGGTAGGTTTGCAACGAACTCCAAATACGGCGCGGATGCCCGGTACTTGACATATCACATTGTATAGTATATAATATTACTATATAGACAAATAATAAAACTACCATGGCTCGAAACGAAAAACCGAGTGATATGTTCGAAGGTGCAGTAGAAGTTCGAGATATCCGAGCATTTGTCCCCACGAGACTTTTTGCTGGGTGGGCAACAAGAGCAAAAAATGAGTCAGCGCCAGGCAGGCGTGAGGTGGTTGAGAAGGTTCGCCCTTCAATTGTCCAGATAGCTGCGCGACCAAAAGGTTCCAACCAGCCGTTCCGTGGGATTGGGAGCGGCTTTGTAATCAGCTGCGAGGGAGGGAAGGCTCGCATTGCAACCAACCGCCATGTAGCGGCACACCCAGAGCTTGAGTACGAAGTGTGGACGTTCGGCAGCGAAGCTGTAGAAAATACAAACGAAGCTGGAGAAAAGGTGATCCAAAAAGAATGGAAACAAAACGGTGCCGCACGGGCGACTGTTTTGGCCCTTAACACTGCACACGACGCTGCTGTGTTTGAAATCGAGGCTGTTGGTCTTAAGCCGGTAACTCTTGCAAATTCACAAAGCGTAGAGCAGGGTGACGATGTGCTCACGTTCGGTTTTGGGCTCGGGATCCCCGACATGCAATTTACAGAGGGTAAGGTGACCACGACGCCAAAGCGTGAAGATGCGTCGCGTGGGGGCATCGATTTCTACTTCACCGCAATAACAACTGATGCAGATATTCAGCATGGAAACAGTGGAGGTGCAGCTACAAATGCTGATGGCGAGGTGATAGGTATCACGTCGTGGGGGCTCCCAGATGCCAGCGCGATCATTCGTCCAGATGGGAAGATAGACGTGATCGGTGGGACGACAAGGTCGGGCGTAGTGCCCATTAACTCGCTCAAAGTTTTCTTCAAGCATAGTGAAATTTTTGGTGCGATTGGCAGTTTCGCTGAGACTAGCGTACGCGCGCAGCGCCAGCCGGAGCGCCAGGCAGAGATTTTTGCTGAGGCGGTAGCTACCTTTAAGGCAGCGTTTGACGCAAAGTATGGCTCAGACAGTGCGCGTGCAAAGAAGAAATACCTACAGGCGCTCTTCAATGATGCCGGGATCCTAACGTGCTTTTCTGCAATTCTCATTCATCACTCAAATAGTGAAAACCCGCCTAAGCTCGATCTCCTTCAGACGCTTGAGACGACGTTTGGTGTAAAGATTCATTTCCTCAAAGATATAGGGACCAGAATTAGAGGCACGATCAATAGACCCGAGCGTGGCGGATAGCATTTGACATTGATTTAAAAATAGGTTATTAAATCAATATATGTCTACCGCAGAAAATGCAGCAGTCGCTGCACCAGCAGAAGTTGAGCCGATTGAAACGACAGAAGCTCGGAGGGGGATTCGTGCGCGTGCTGCTGCAGTGGCAAGCAGGGCGAGCGAGAAGGCCGGCAAGTGGCTAGGTAAAGGTAAGGAGTGGGCCATGAGCACAGTTACTCGAGTGGCACTTTCTGCACTCGTTGCTTCGGTTGTAGCTCTTATGATCGGTACCGGTTTTGGAGCGATATTTACTGTCGCAGGGCTTACCAAAATAGCTGCAGCAACAATTGTATCTGGAACCATTAACGAAGCTATCGTCCAGAAGATGGTACATGTTGACGGTTGGGGTGGTTTTGCAATTAAAACTTTCATGGGACTAATGATTGCTGCTTTTACTGGTGCAGGCATAGGCGCCGGAGTTAATGCGCTCGAACATTCAGGTTTTTTTGAAACAGCTTCTAGCAGAGCGCATGATTTTTTTGCATCGATGATTACTGGTACCCCAGATGCCGGTACGCACTTGACTATACATCCCGGAGACCACTTTAACTATGCAGAAAAATCTTTTGTTATTGGTGATGACGGTAAGTGGATAGAGGTTCCTCATAACTCCTCATATCCAGAAATAGGTTCTGTTGATCTGGTCAATGCACAGTTTGTGCCAAATCCAGAAGCGGCGCAGACATCCCCCAGTCTTGAAGGTGCAACAGCAGGAAATCCAGCAGCAGCTCAGACTGCTCCAGTGACAGCTCCTGAGGCAACTGTTACGCATCCTGTACCATACACAGCAGCGCCAAACGACGGCGTTACTCAAATGATGCAGCACGCAGCGGGCGCACCGTCTACTGCGCCACACACGGGCTACGAGTTTTATAAGTGGGCGGTCGATAACGGTATTTACGGAGGGACAAATGGAAGTCCTATCATACCAACTGGCGCAGAGGGTTGGTATGACAAGGCAGGGGCATTTTGGATCGATTTGAACCCACACGATGGAGTTCCTCCACAGATGGCTGTAGACGCTCAAGGCCATGCTACCGACTGGCTCAAGTCGCTCCCTCGTCGCTAATTTCCATAGGGTAATTACTTTTTTCGAGCTAAGTAAGCTCGGAATACTTCTGCCAATTTTTCTTTTGGCACTTGGGCACTAGCTTCAGTTAGGAAAAGTGCGAGGCGGTTTTCTACTTGAACAACGTCGAGTGCAAATTTTTTACTAAGCTCGGTATTTTTGTATTCAGCTACAAATTTTAGTAGATCGTCAACGAATCGCAAGCCAATGCGCGCGAATATAACCTTTTCGCTCCCCACGATGAGTCCTAAATTGTCTACGGTGAATATTTCGTTCCATGCCGCAAACGTGCTTGCTTCCCCGGGCAAACTGCTAGGGCGTTTCGTCTTCTCAATCGCAAATTCGCAGGCCTCTGCAAGTTCAGCAAGGTCGATTTTGGGGAACCCGGGTACTCGTTCAGGCTGTGATGCTGCCAGCCTTTCATTCATTTTCATCTCGCGATTATACCTGAATGCAGTTTTCCGTCAACATGCTATTGTAAAAACATGAAGGACCTTTCGGTAGAGTATGCGCATATTTATACCAACGAACGCATTTCTGATGACCATGCGCTCTCGCTTTCGTTGCTCAAAGATATCGTTAACGGTAACGAACAGGGAATTTCACTTGTAGTGATGGTTGACGACTACTCATTTCCAGACCCAACTTTTGACTATGGGGAGTTTACTAAATGGTTAACAGGTGAGGGATATGCCCCAAACGTTGTGGTGCGTGAGTCACAGCTCACTCCGCAGTGCGACCACGTGCTAGCGCTTATTGCCGACGCAAGTGTCAAAGATCCGATAGTCGACTACATTAAGTCGAAGAAAAAGTATCCATGCTCCTTGTTCATTGCTGCATGGTATTTAGTAAGACTCGGAGCGCTTAAGCATCCGTCGTTCGCAAATACTGAAGTTGCGGCAAGGTTAATTAATATTTTGCCCGAGAGCTTCAGATCCTTTGAAGAAAAGGCGGTGGACATACTAAAAGCAACCCCACATTCAACACTTGTTGAGAAAATTGAAAACCGCTACTTCGCAGGTAGATTAATTGCGTAAT
>CAZQPW010000004.1:8182-10633 GCA_964595305.1 uncultured Candidatus Saccharibacteria bacterium | reverse complement strand
CCCTCTTTAAACTTATCTCTAATCTGCTTCAAGAGGTCGTTTGCGATCTTTGGATTTTCTTTGAGGAACTGGCGCGTCGCGTCGTAGCCGCGGCCGAGCGGCTCGCCGTTATACTTGTACGCTGAGCCGCTCTTCTGAAGTAGCTCGTACTTTTCGCCAAGGGCAATAAGTTCGCCCTCGCGACTGATGCCCTCGTTGTACATCAAGTCGAACTCAGTTTGCTTAAACGGTGCTGCAACTTTATTCTTCACCACTTTTACGCGTACGCGGCCGCCAACCACCTCCTCGCCTTTCTTGATCTGCGCAATGCGACGGATGTCCATGCGCACGCTGGTGTAAAACTTGAGTGCTTTGCCGCCTGGCGTCGTCTCTGGGTTACCAAACATCACGCCGATCTGCATGCGGATCTGGTTGATGAAAATGACGATCGTTTTCGACTTTGCCACTATTGCAGTTAGTTTACGCAGTGCTTGGCTCATGAGGCGCGCTTGCTTACCTACGTGGCTTTGTCCCATCTCGCCCTCAATCTCATCTTTTGGTGTAAGAGCTGCTACTGAGTCGACAACGATGACGTCGATTTTCCCACTACGCACTAAGCTCTCCGTGATTTCAAGTGATTGTTCGCCGGTGTCTGGTTGAGAGACGAGTAGATCTTCGGTTTTTACCCCGAGCCTCTTTGCGTATTCTGGGTCAAGCGCGTGCTCGGCGTCGATAAACGCGCAGATTCCACCTTTCTTCTGCGCCTCGGCAATTATGTGTAGCGAGAGTGTCGTTTTTCCTGATGATTCTGGACCAAAAATCTCTATTATGCGTCCGCGAGGTACGCCACCAATGCCGAGTGCCCAATCGAGACCGATTGAGCCGGTTGGGATAGCATCAATACCAACCTTTGCGGTGTTACCCAGCGTCATAATAGACTCATCACCAAACTTTGTTTTGATCGAGGCAATCGCTTCTTGGATAGTCGCGCGCGTATCTATCTTTTTGTTTTCTCCAGAGTCCTCACTTGCTGCTTTTTTTGCCTTTGGTTTCATTGGTGGTTGTTGCGCTGGTTGTAGCGCTTAGGTTAGTGGTTAGTATATGTAAATCGGAAACCGGCTGTACGAGGATCGGCACACTTATAGTAAGCGTGCGACGAAATCGATCTTCACCGGTCACCGTCACCACAGTATACCCAATGGCCGGCGTTCGCACTACCTCAAAAGTGCCGTCGGTCGAAAGCGGAGTTTCAAGTCCGTTAATAAAGAACCGGGAAAGTCGCTTAGTTGAGCCACTAATAGTGACGCTTGAGCTCGCTAACACCTCCCCATACTTTGGAGTGTCTACGACGATCGAAGGTCCGAGCGCGTACTTATAGAACGCAAACATCGAGTAGGTAACGATGAGCACGCATCCAACCACTATCGCGATTGCAAGAAGTGCATTGTCGCCGATGATACTACGCTTCATCGTCTGGGGTAGGCGCTTCTCCTGCGCGTGGTCCGGTTAATACCGCACGAGGTTTTGAGCCGTCTTGCGGGCCAATTATTCCTTTGCGCTCTAATATATCCATAAGTCTTGCTGCGCGGCCGTAACCCAAACGGAGTTTGCGTTGCAAAAGGGACGTAGACGCCTTTCCTGCCTCCTCAACGGTGCGCCGCGCGTCGTCAAACGCATCATCTTCTGCTTCGTCGTCAACCATTGCACCAAAGAGCGCATTGTTCCCAACGTCAGGTGTTGCAGCCGTAATCGCGATGTCGTCCATCGAAGGTTCATTGTTGGTTTTAATAAATTTGACGATCGATTTGACCTCTTCTTCAGAAATAAATGCGGTTTGAATGCGGTGCGGCTTTGCCATGTCAGCAGACTGGAAGAGCATGTCGCCGGCGCCGAGTAGGTTCTCGGCGCCGGGGGCATCGAGAATGGTGCGAGAGTCTATTTGCGATGCAACCTGGAGCGCGATGCGTGCAGGAACGTTTGCTTTGATGAGACCGGTAATAACGTTAACGCTCGGTCGCTGAGTTGAAAGGATGAGGTGTATACCAACCGCACGGCTCATCTGTGCAAGGCGTACGATGCCTGCCTCAAGTTCCCGCGGATACGTTTGCATTATATCTGCAAGTTCATCAATCACGATCACTATGTATGGCATCTGGTCCGGCGCTGCCTCGTCGGCTCCTCCTTTCCACGCAGCCACAACGTTTTCATGGTACGAGCTGATGTCTCGAACCGTGTGCTTCTCAAGCAGGTTGTATCTTCTATCCATTTCTTTAGCCGCCCACTTTAGCGAGAGAATCGCTTTCTTTGGATCTGTAATCACGGGGGTAAGGAGTTGTGGAATGCCGTTGTAAAGAGTGAGCTCGACGCGCTTTGGGTCGATCATGATCATGCGAAGCATCTGGGGCCCGTTACGATACAAGAGGGAAGTGATGATTGCATGAATGGAAACTGACTTTCCTGAGCCAGTAGCAC
>CAZQPW010000004.1:0-8172 GCA_964595305.1 uncultured Candidatus Saccharibacteria bacterium | reverse complement strand
CCGCGATCAACATGTGAGGCATCTTTGCCAAGTTTGCGTAGTGGGCAGCGCCGACGATATCCCTACCAAGTGCCGCAAAGAGAGGGCGCTTCTCGTCTCTAAACTTTGTATCTGCAACGAGAGAGGCAAGCGCAACGGTAGCTTTTTTCTGATTAGGAACCTCAATACCGACGAGCGATTTCCCCGGGATGGGTGCCTCAATTCTAACCGGTGACGCAGCGAGTGCGAGCTCAAGGTTGTTTTGCAGCGAGACTATTTTCTGCAAGCGCACACCTTCAGCTGGCTTGAGGGCAAATCTAGTGACGGTTGGACCTATTGAAACCTCATCCATCTCAACCATAATCCCAAAGTTCTGCAGCGTGCGCTTTATTATGTTTGCGTTTGCTTTGATATCACCTGTTTCTGGCTTTCCTTTCTCTCTTTCAAGTAAGTTGAGTGGCGGCGGAGTGTATGCGGTGTCGCTTAGTTTAAAGCCTCCGACTTCAGGAGTTTCTGGCTCGTAGAGCGGTTTTGATTCAGCTTTCTGCTGCTGCTTTTGAACCACCTCCTTTACTGGAGCGGGTTCATCCTCACTCTCGTCTTCTTCTACTTCGTCTGCATCGTCATATACCGCGGTGTTGTCTTGGGGGGCAGTGATTCGGAGAGGCTTCTCAACCTGCTTCTCAGATTTACGGAAGTTGAGCCACGCAAAACTTGGCGCGAGTATCGGCGTGTCAAGAGAAATCATGACTCCAATCACAGCGACTGTCGCAAGGATAATCGAACCGAAGGTGTAATCAAACAGACCAATAAATGGGAGCGCAATTAAGTAACCAAGTAAGCCAGCATCTACGCCAAGCGCATGAATGAGTCCAGAGCCAGCAAGGAACAATACGAATGCTCCGAAGACCTTGCTTTTAATTCCCCCCTCAACTTCTTGCGGTGTGCGCAGTAGTCCCGTCGCGGTCAGTATTCCAGCGATTGGGATTAGGAAATACCCAACTCCAAAGAACGAATTGAAGTAGGTATAGAGAGTTTCCGCCACAACTCCTCCAGCTCCAAAAGGCGCTACCGCTAAGAGCAGGGAAAAGGTGAGTGTGGCGATGGCAATTATGCTTCTCTTTGTCTCTGAGCGGACAGCAAGTGTTGGTGGTGTAATTCGTTCAATAAGCGAGCGTCCAGAATCGCCGTTTTTCTGCGCCTTTTTCCCTTTCTTCATATACATATATTATCACTGTCGTATAGTTCCATATTGACTCTCAGCTATCTGGGGCGTAAGCTGTCTTTAATACATAATTTTCTACCCAAAATATGAAAGACGACGTACTTAAGGTCAAAGAAAAGCAAGAACCGCCCTCAGACATACAGTCGTCCTTTAGGTCATTTTTTGATACAGAGTCGCATGAATACATAGTTCGCAAATCTGAAAAGTTGTCTGCAGCAATCCACATAGTGACCTCATATTTAAAGGACAGCGAGCCCATTCGCAACAGAATGAGGTCTGTCGCTTTAGACATAGTTCAGATCGTATCGGACGCGGAACGCCTTTCGGCTAATGGACAGCCAGCGGTAATTGCTCGGTGTGTGGAGATGGCGTCTTTATTGGACACAGCGGAGCTTTCAAGAATGATTGCCAAGTCAAATGTCTCAATGATTGGCACTGAGTACGCAGCTCTCGCCACCTTCATTCGTGACCGATATACAAGTATGAAGCACGTGTTGCAGCTTGGCGCGTCCGCACTTTCTGTTGAACGCAAATCTGCACAAAGAAACAAACCACAGCCCGATGAGCCAAACCATGCTCAAACAAGCAGGCAGACCCCTCAGCAAACAGCAGTGCCCAACCCATTTATTGTTCACCAGTCTAGCCAAACAAATCCTATTACTGAGAGCCGGCGCTCCCAGATACTGAACCTTGTAGACGATAAAGGAGTAATATCTATTAAAGATGCCGTAGCAGCCATTTCTGGAGTGTCAGAAAAGACTGTTCAGCGCGAACTCGGCTCTTTAGTTGACGACGGTGTCCTTAAGAAGACCGGCGAAAGGAGGTGGTCGACTTATAGCAGGGCGCTCTAGGTCGCCTCAATTAACAGTTCCCAGTTTGCCCCCAAGTGCCGTGTATGCTATACTGCCTGGGTGGTAGCACCTACCCGTAAAAGCTAAACCATTAAGCCGCTCTTGCGGCTGTTTAGCGTACCAGGGGGGTATTCCACATCTAGTTCACATGGGTTGAGGTGGTCACGACTACCTCTCTAAACTTGTTATACTAGATACAGTACATTGAAACCCCCCAGACACCTCTACGGCTTACATATATATATTCCTGCACGGAAGCACTTTCCCTAAACGGCTGGACGATTGCACTCATTACATTTCTTAGCCATTCTCTGCGGCGCACATTAGTTGTTGTGCGTGTGTCGTGGGTTTGGAATTAGTTGTGCTTATTAGTTATTAACTTAGAATTATTACTCACGACATTATGTCTATTGCTTCAAAATCAGCTGCGTCTGTTGCGGCTGTTGCAGTAGGTCTCGCAGTAGCTGTATCACTCTTCGCTTCGAACGCAAACGCTGCTACATGCACGCTTTCGTTCAACACGAACCTTAAGATGGGTTCAAAGGGTGCTGCGGTTATGGACCTCCAGAAGTTCTTGAACATGTCAGCAGATACGCAAGTAGCTGCTACAGGTGCAGGTTCTCCAGGTCTTGAGACCTCTACATTTGGTGGCCTCACTAAGGCTGCTGTTATCAAGTTCCAAAACAAGTACGCTGCTGATGTTCTTACACCAAACGGTTTGACCGTTGGTACAGGATACTTCGGTGCGTCGTCACGTGCTAAGGCATCTGCTCTCTGCGGTGGTGGTATGACTACTACTCCAGCAGGAACTGGTCTTACGGTGATGTCTGCTACGCAGCCAATGAACAACATCGCGCCAAAGAACGCTTCACGCGTTCCTTTCACGAAGTTCACGCTCGCAGCAGGTAACGACGGTCCAGTAACCGTCAGCTCTGTAGTGGTTAAGCGCGTCGGTCCATCGTCAAACTCTGACATTGCCGGCGTTATTCTCCTTGACGATATGGGCAACCAGCTCGGCACTGAGAAGACGTTTAACTCTAACTACATGGCTACGATCGGCCAGTCGGTAACCATCCCAGCTGGTACTCAGAAGACCTTCACGATTGCTGGTAACATTCCTTCATCGGTAAACCCAGGAAACGTTGTTGGTATTGAGCTTGAAAGCATTAACACCACCGCTACGGTAACGGGATCACTCCCAATCGTCGGTGCAATGCACACGCTCAACAACTTCCTCTCGATCGGCACCATTACGTTCTCTAACTCGAACGCATTTTCAACAAATGCTACAACGACGAAAGAGATCGGAACAACCGGTTATGCATTCACTGGATACCGCCTCACGGCAGGTTCAGCTGAAGACATCAAGATCACCAATCTCCGTTGGAACCAGACTGGTTCAGTATCTGCGGCAGACTTGGCTAACGTTGTGACAGTCATCAACGGTACTTCGTACCCTACGACTCTCTCAGCAGACGGCAAGTACTACGACACGATGCTTGGATCAGGCGTCCTTGTTCCAAAGGGCAACCAGGTTGAGGTCTACATCAAGGGTGACGTTGTTGGTTCAAATGTTAACTCTCGTTCTGTAAAGTTCGATGTTGACAAGAACACTGACATCGTAGCTCAGGGCCAGCTCTACGGTTACAGTATGTCTCCAGCAGTAGCAGGATCACCATTCTTCTACGCTGCGACTACAAACCTCCAGGGAGCTTCAATCACCTCAGTCAACAAGGAAAACTCTGTTGCTGCTCAGAACATTGCACTCAATGTTCCTAACCAGCCACTCGGAGGATACTTCACTGACATCGTAGGTGAGGGCATCACTGTTCAGACCCAGAAGTTCACAGTTACCAACTCTGGTACTTTGACTTCATCTGATGTTCTTACGAACGTCTCACTCGTTGACGGTAACGGCACTGTCGTTGCAGGTCCAGTTGACGGCGTATTCGTAGGCGCAACTAGCCAGACAATTACGTTCCCAGACTCGGTAACGTGGAAGCCTGGTAAGACTGTATACACCCTCCGCGGTAAGGTAGCTTCTGCTGTACCAAACGGCACTACATACGTAGTTTCGTCAACGGTTAACAGCACTAACTTCACCAACCCTAAGGGTGAGTCTACTGGAAACACAATCTCACTTCCTGGCACAGCAATCACTCTCAACACAATGACGGTGAAAGCAGCTGCTCTTACAGTGTCGGTTGCTGCAACTCCAGTTGCACAGAACCTTGTTGCTGGTACTCAGGACGTTGTATTCACAACGCTCCAGTTTGATGCATCAAACTCAGGTGAAGACGCTCGCGCCTCATCAGTAGGTGTTGCATTCGGCAACTCTGGTAACCTTTCGTCTTGCCGCCTCTACGACGGTTCGACAAACCTCACGACCGGATCAAATGCTATCAACTCTCCAAGCTCAACAGGAACATTCCTGATGAACACGCCGATTGTTGTTACAAAGGGTACGGTTAAGAGCCTCAACGTAGTCTGTAACGTTCTCTCGAGCGCTAGCGGAAACACGAACATCAGCCTCAACGCTGCTTCGTCAACCTCTGGTATCTCTTCAGTGAGCGCAACAGGCGTTACCTCTGGTAACACGATCTCAGTTGCATCTGGCGCAAGCGTAAGTGGAAACACTATGGCACTTGCTAACGGTGCGATCGCGATATCACTTGACTCTTCAAGCCCATCACTCACGCTTGCTGCAAGCAACGCTTCGGGTGTAACGATTGGAGTATTCAAGCTACGCGCAACGAACGAGAACGTAAACCTTGTGAAGCTTGGTCTTATGCTTGCAACCGGTACTCCAAACGATGTCGGTCAAGTAACGCTTTGGGCTAACAACGTCCAGGTCGGAACCGCGCTCTTCACTGGCACTGGCAGCAATGCTACCCAGCAGGTTACGCTCACATCGCCTCTTATGTTGACGAAGGACACCGATGTTCTCGTAACAGCTAAGGCGAACGTTCCTACGATCGGTACATCACAGCCAGGAACTGCTGGCCAGATCGTACAGCTCTCATGGGCTGCAGCAACAACGCTCAACCAGTTCACTGGTCTTGGCTCTGGTGCTGACATCGTAGCTACTGGTGCGGCAACGTCATCAGGTATCCGTATCTTCAAGTCTGTTCCAACTGTGGCTCGCATTGCGCTCCCAGCTTCGAACAACCTTGTTAACGGAACCACTGACCTCTTCCGCTTCTCGGTAACAGCTAGCCCAGCAGGATCTGTCTCACTCAACAAGATTACTGTTAACTCGACAGCAACTGGTGTTCTTTACACCGCTTCTACGGGTAAGGTAGTCGCTTACACTGACTCTGGATTCAGCACCACCATCGGTGGCGGATTCACGAACGGTGAAGTGTTGACTGCGACGACGATCGCTTCAACGAGCGCAGACACAGACCTCGTCTTCTCAGCCCCAGTTCGCATCCCAGCTGGCGCAACCTACTACTTCCGAGTACAGGTTGACATAACTGGTGTTGATACAACAGGTGACTCTGTGTCGACGAAGCTTGCTGGTGACGCTGCATCACCGCTCTCACGAACTGAGACGTATGCAACGATCCAGGCAGGAACTGACAATGACTTCGTATGGTCGGGTAACACCGCCGGAGATTCAGCAACCAGTGACCGTGATTGGTACAATGGTAACCAAGTTGTTGGTCTTCCAGCAGCTGGAACTGACTCAAGTACGAACACTCGCGCTAACTAGTTCACTAGTTTAGCTAGAGTTACGGTACAGTTGTGCAGAAAAAGCCCCCCGAAAGGGGGGCTTTTTCGTTTTCGGCAAAATGATACACTGTACGTATGAAAAAAGAATTTGTTGGAGCGATAGCCGGACTTGTAGTTATAGTGCTTGCGGTGGCGGCGTTTGTGTATTACTCATGGGACGAGCCGTCAGATAATACTGCCAGTGTGAACGAAGGCGCTGTTGCAACTACCTCTGAGAATGCTGCGCCAGGGCAAGGCATTGCAGTTGGCGAGCCTAATCCAAGTGCTCCAACCGAAAGTGGTTTTGAAATGAGACTCGCGTCATTGAAGAAGCCTTCGCTCACCGAAGAGGTTGAGTATGGCAGTACACTTAACGCAGCACAGCGTGCAAGCATCGGTGAAAAAATTTTGCTTCAGCGCGCCGTTGTTGCAAACGGGCTTACTGGGGTAAGTGAGGTGTTTAACGGTTGGAACAACTTGGCGCTTTTTTATACCTTTGCAAAAGACTTTAAGAAGGCGCAAGCAGTATGGGAATACTTATCGAAGGTTTTTCCAACAGACCCTACCGCGCTCAACTATTTAGGCAATATGTACCGTAATGACACGCACGACTTTCCAGCATCTGAGTCTGCGTATCGAGGTTCACTCAAAATAGACCCAGCGCAGCCGAGCGTATATGCAGAACTTTTCTACCTCTATTCAGCTCAGTACAAGGTTGGGACAGATGCTGCTGAACAAATACTCCTTGAGGCGCTTAAGCAATTCCCCAACGATCCTGCATTTACCAAGGCGTTGAATGACTACCGAGCAAAAATGAGTTCGTCTCAAACTAAATAGTATGTTGCCGCCCTCGCTCTCCCTGCGGGTGATAATATTCACCGTCATCATACTTGCGGCGTTCGGACTCCTCCTTTGGGTGACGTGGAAGTAACTTGCGTTTTTTGAAGCATTTGATATACTATACGCAAGCACGACTAGAGACATCAGGTACCGAAAGGGTTAATGGCAAAGAGTACTATCTGAGCCACCTGACGAAGTCAAAAAGTGGTCGAGTTTGATACTCAAGCGTGCCACAAATACTATGGCAATTACACGTGAGAAAAAAGAAACAATAGTTTCAAAAGCAACAGAAGCGTTTAAAGATTCTGTTGCGAGTGTGTTCGTAAGCTTCACCAAGCTCACTGTAGCGGAAGCAAGTGAACTTCGTGCTGAGCTTAAGAAAGAAGGCGTGCGTTTTACGGTTGCAAAAAAGACGCTCATTAAACGAGCGCTCGCAAACGTTGGCGTTACTGGCGAGATGCCAGAAATGCCTGGCGAAGTCGCGTACGTAACCTTGGCGAAAGGTTCGAGTGATGTTACAGCGCCTGCGCGCACACTCGGCTCGTTCATCAAGAAGTTCAAGGAAAAGCTCATGTTCGTTGGAGGTGTAATGGATGGGGCATATATTGATGCAAAAGCAGTGCTCAATGTTGCTTCGATTCCACCAGTACCAGTCCTCCGTGGCATGTTCGTTAACGTTATTAACTCGCCGATCCAGCGTTTTGCAATAGCACTCGCTGAGGTCGCAAAGAAAAAATAAATATGAATCAAGATCAAATAATTGAAGCAGTTGAAAAGATGTCAGTCATGGAGCTCAACACGCTCGTAAAAGCGATTGAGGAGAAGTGGGGTGTTTCGGCAACCGCTGTCGCAGCAGCACCTGCTGCGGGCGCTGGCGCTGGTGACGCGGGCGAAGCAAAGTCTACCTTTACCGTTAAGCTTGTTGACGCTGGCGCGTCGAAGATCGGTGTGATCAAGGTAGTTAAGGACGTACTCGGTCTTGGCCTTAAGGAGGCAAAGGACTTGGTAGACGCGGCACCTTCAGACCTTAAGAAGGATGTTAAGAAAGAAGATGCTGACGAGCTCAAGAAGAAGCTCGAAGAGGCAGGAGCAAAGGTAGAGCTCGCGTAGCGCACATTTTCTACCACGAAACGCCCACATCTATAATAGAAGTGGGCGTTTTGCATTCTTGGCTGTCGTCGTGTATACTCATTTGCACATGAGCGAAGAGCGATATAAGGCAGCAAGCGTTGAGGCCGCACGAGAATACATGATCGGCCTAGTACACGGGCGCACAGGACACTTCCCGGGAACCGACTTTGTCTCGAAAAACCCATACGGAGAAGATTACGCAAAAGGCTGGAGTAGGGGCTTAGAAGAGTTCTATCTCTCCCAAGTAAAGGCAGAGTTTGAAAAAACAAAACCCGCAGTACTGCCGGCACCCGTTTTGGAGCGTGCATAATTAGGCCATAATTTCTTTCTCCCGCGAGTGTTGCATTTTCATTAACCTTTGTACAATAAGGAGATGTTTTCCGAAATCACGAAACTTTTCGCAAGTCCACAGCGCGTAAAACTTATTAAGCT
>CAZQPW010000003.1:0-43476 GCA_964595305.1 uncultured Candidatus Saccharibacteria bacterium | reverse complement strand
CACACCTTAGTGGTCCTTGGTCTCTTTCAAATACTCGCGCTGCTTGGTCTCTCAATCGCAACTAACGAACTTGCGGTAATTGCGCTATTTATTTTGCAAGGGGTGTTTACCTACATGATGTTTATAGGCGTAGATTTGCTTATTGAAGCTTCTACCTGCAAAGAGTCGGATACGGGCAACACGCGCGGGCTCGTACTCACAGTCACAAACGTTTCTGCTGTTGTGGGGGCGTTTTCACTTTCACAGCTCGTTACTGGAGACCAATACGCACTTGTTTTTATATCGGCTGCTATGGCACTAATTCCGTTTGTACTGCTTTCGCTCTACGTACTACCACCTATCTCGCACGTTGCGCCACCGAGCGCTGCGCTGCCTGCATCAGTGATCACTGCACTTAAACAAAGTTCCACTTTGCGTGCAGTCGTTGGAGCTCACTTCCTACTGCAACTTTTTTACTCGTGGATGGTTATATATTCACCAATTTTGCTTCACGACTATTATCATTACTCGTGGGCAGATATCGGCACAATGCTGGCACTCGCCATGGTACCTTTTGTGGTTCTCGAATTCCCACTCGGCTGGATAGCAGACAAATGGCTTGGAGAAAAAGAAATCCTTACACTGGGTTTTATCATACTTGCAGGATCTGTCGCAGCTATGTCATTTATAGGCGCCGCCACGCTGTGGTGGTGGACAGTGGTGCTTATCATATCGCGTATCGGAGCTGCAATGGTTGAAGTGATGACAGAAACTCATTTCTTTAAGCAGGTGTCAACGAGCGACCCAGCAGCAATCAGCACATTTCGAATCCTTCGCCCGCTCGGTAGCTTCGGGGGCCCACTAATAGCCACAGTCGCACTACTCGCCGTTCCTTTCCCACAAATGTTTGGATTCTTTGCAATTGTTATGGTTCTTGGAGTGCCGTTGGCACTCTCAATTACCGACTCTAAATAAGCCCCTCGCGCTTGAGTATTTTTGTAAGCCTACGCACCTCCTTTTTGGAAAATCGTTTCAGAGAGGTCTTGTCGTTTTTTATATACGCACGGACAATCGCTCCCCGCAGCTCGCGGTCCGAACCTTTGAACTTTTTTTGAGTTATGTGATGTTTAGATCGCCTTGAAGGATTTGGTACTTTTGACTTCAAATGGGTGCCATAATCCATTAGAGCTGCGTACCAGACTCGCGGCTCAACTCCACGCGGAACAGTTATGTGCCCGAGCAAAGCTGCGTCCGCAACATTTTTCATGTTGGGGAATAAGTAATGCAAATACACGCTCCGCACATTAGTCTCTATTAGCGTGCGAGGCTCATTATAGGCAAAGACTCTAACAGCATTTGCCGTATACGGCCCTACCCCGGGCAAATCTTCTAGATCTGCCTTGCCCCAAAGTTTGGCAGCCTGCCATAGAAATTTCGCGCGGCGATTATACCCTAAACCCAGCCACATATGTAATACGTCGCTTAGATTCGCGCAGGCAAGCGCTTTTGCGTTTGGATATTTTTTAACAAATGCTTCATACTTTGGGATCACCCTCTCTACCTGAGTCTGCTGAAGCATTACTTCTGAGACAAGAATTTTGTACGGATCCCTAGTCTTCCTCCAGGGCAAACTATGTCTTCCGAACTTTTTGTAGTGCGCCAGCACCGATACCCGTAACTTTCGTAAGCCCGTGCGTGCGGCAGTCGTGTGGCGTGGCTTTACATGTGTACCTACCATAGAGAACTAACCCATTATTAACATACTTCCAATCTTTTTTTGGAAACAACAGCTCAAGATCCTTTGAAATTTTTTTCAAATCACTATTTTTTGAAAGCCCGAAGCGCTGCGCAAACCGCTTTACGTGTGTATCTACCGGAATGCCGTCCCACTTCTCAAACAGTTCGCCTAGGATGACGTGGGCAGTTTTATATCCGATTCCTGGCAGAGCGACTAGTGCGTGCTCAGACTGTGGCACTTCTCCATCATGATTCTTTACTATGAGTTTTGCTGCCTCACGAATGTGCTTCGCTTTATTTTTGTAATACGTTACGGAAGAAATCTCTTTTTGAAACTGTGCTTGGCTTGCCTTTGCAAAATCTGCCGCTGTTTTATACTTCTTAAACAACTTCTCTGTCACACGGTTAACTACCTTGTCGGTACACTGGGCTGAAAGCATGACCGCAACCACTAATTGCATTTCGGTTCGGTAATTAAGCTCCGTTTTTACAACTGGGTAGGCCTTTTTTAGGTACTGGAGGATCTTTAGGGCAATTTTCTTCTGATCCACACGGGTAAGCGGCGATGACATAATCCTTTGTATACTGAGTATACAAGTAAAAATTCTATGAAAAAAGTAGCATTTGTTGCCGTCTTGTTTGCACTACCGCTCTTCTCGCATGCAGCAGACAACTCATTCTTAATCAACCTTAAAAAACAGATCCAGGAAACCGAGCAGAGACTGGCATACCTAAAGGCTCAACTCGCCGTAATCGAAACCGCGTCCTCTACGGGCTCGACCTCGACTCCTCCCGGAATTTACAATATCTGTCTCACGGAAGCACGCAATTCGAAACAAGGCAGTAGTGGAGACCACGTTGCCGCCCTCCAGGAGTTCCTTAAGCAACAAGGTCATTTTGTTGGAGCAGCAACCGGCTACTTTGGTCCTATTACCAAAGCTGCGTTAACTGCTTGGCAAAAAAATAATGGCATTGGAACCTCAACCGAACTTGGCTCGTTTGGGGACGCAAGTCGTGGGCTTTTACGTTCACGAGTATGCGAAAAGTTCTTTAGCTCAGTTTCCGGCACCGGCACATCAACTCCGCCCAAAGCTACGTTAAAACCGGCTCCAAATCCCGTACCCCCACTTACGGAACCACCTACGGCTAAACCTCCTGTTATTCTGCCCCCAGCCACCTCCACGCAGCCCTTACCTCCAATAACTGGGAGTACGATTCCGCTAGAGTGTAAAACATGGACAGACGGCTGCAACACCTGTACGCGCTCGCTTCCTGGCGGGCTAGGTGCGTGTACGCTAAAAGCGTGCATGTCTATTGACGGGACTGTATTTCAGCCTACATACAGCTGCCTCTCAACTTTCTAGCTAAGCCTGCAACGCAGAGAGATCTTGAAGCACTTGAGCTGCGTGTCCGTCAGCCTTTACGGGGTCGTATATCTTGGCAATTTTGCCCTCTGGGTTAATGAGAAATGACGAGCGAACTATGCCCATGTAGGAGCGTCCCATCATCGACTTTTCTCTCCACACGCCATACGCCTCAATCATTTTCTTTTCGGTGTCTGCAAGTAGTGGAAAGTTGAGTGAGTAACTCTCGGCAAACTTTTTGTGGCTTTCAACTGAGTCAGCAGAAACACCAAACACCTGAACTTTAACTTTTGAAAAGTCTGGGAACGAATCTCTTACTTGGCATGCCTCTGTGGTACAACCTGGCGTGTTGTCTTTTGGATAAAAATAAATGAGCACCCACTGCCCACGGTGCTCATGTAACGTATGAGTCTTCCCGTCCTGATCTGGAAGCGAAAAATCAGGAGCGATATCACCTTCAATCATGTGCTAATACTATCATCTATAATCTCATGCGCAACTCGCCTCCCCTCCTCGATAGCGCCGTGAACCATGGCTGCGTGGCCGCGGGTGTTCGTAGCTTCACCGCAATAATAAATTGTGTCCTCGATCGGAGTCGAAAGTACAGACCGCGCATCTCCCATTCCCACCGTTGGATATGAATATGAGCCAAGCGCAAATGGATCTGTCAGCCACGAAAAATGCCGTGCATGGCTCACCATGTGACGCACAGTGTTCCCAACACCATCAGCCAAGTCGTCAATACCTGCCGCCACAGCACTCTTTTCGCTCATATGCGAAAGCTCACGTGAGCCTGCGTCAGTAGCAAACCCAACAACCACTGTGTGCCCATGGAATCTACGTTGCCACCAGAAGCCAACTGGACCATCAGTGGCTAACGCATTAAAGTACGGAAGTGGGCCATCTATCCATAACGTAACTTTTGATGCGACGCCAAAACCTATGTCCCGCACCGCTCGAACGAACTGGTCTGGCAAACGCGGTAAAAATTCGGGTGGGCACATTTTCATAACTCCAACCGGGATCGTTATGATTAACTTTGGTGCATTGTAAACTGCACCATTCTCGCACAGTATCGATACTCCTCCTTCTTTCCAAATTACACGAGTTACTTTGGTTTTTAGCTTTATTGTCAGACCTTTTGCGAGCCATTTTAATACCTTGTCATACCCTTCTGGTAGCCAGTAGTCCTTAGCACCATTGGTCGCCAGCCTCCCCTCATGCGCGATAGCTTTTACAGAGAGCTTCTCGGGGTCTGCCGCTTCAATTCCTGCAATCTCGCGCATTTTGTAAAACTCAGCCTCAGGATCTTTCCCGAATTTTTTGTAATACTCTGCAAGCGATATATCTGGTCCATCATACTTCCACAAATCGTCATCGGTGAGCAGAAACCGCTTGTACAATGCTTCAGTATCTGAGCGGATACCCCCTCCTTTGCCAAAAAGCCGGTAACTGTCAGCATCCTCATAGGCCCAGTACTCAGTCTGGATCCCAGCCTCTTTGGCCAACACGTTTGTTACTGCGTGCTCACCATGTATAAACTCCGCGCCTGCCTCAACAACACCTCGATCGCGTACTGTGTGCACACGCCCACCAATCCTTTCACGCGCTTCCAAGACGAGCACTTTCTTTTTTGCCTTATGAAGTTCGTGCGCTGCGGCAATACCCGCACTACCGGCTCCTACGACTATAACGTCGTATACATCTTGCATCTATCTATTTTACAATGACTTTTTGGCTACAACGAAAACTGTGTAGTTGAATTTGAGGTCCTGAACCTTTTCATCTAAAATGTCTAGCCCGTAAAGTTCTGCAGCTCGTGACGATGCTATAACTGCCGTGCTCTCTGACAGCTTTCCTTCTGCAAGGTCTTTTGCCGCAAGCGCCGTATCCGCATACGGCTCGATTTCAATATTTGGCCACATGCGCTTTAGGTACATGCGGCACTGTTTAAGCGCTTGGTCGTGTGAGGTAATCGTAGCTATGTCTGATGCTGTCTTACCCTTTTTTACCAATACGTTCTGGTTGACTTCGATCTCAAACATCTTTTCAACTTCAAATTGGTGCCTCGCCATTGCATATACTGCCTCTATGACCACACCTCCGGTAGAATTTTCGATCGGGAATATCCCTCTCTCAATCTCACCTTTATCGAGCGCGTCCAAAACACCCTCAACAGAAACCAGGAAAGATATCTCTGCCCCCGGCTCGTACGTAAGTGCTGCCTGCTCTGAGAACGCACCAGGCGCTCCTGATATTCCGATTTTCATATTTTTTTAGTATAGCAAAGTGTGCTACAATTTGCACATGAATGACACACCATTTGCAATGCCAACAGATGAAGAGCTCAAGGCGAAACTAACGCCCGAAGAGTACCACGTCCTCCGTGAAGGTGGCACCGAGCTTCCATATACTGGCGACTTTCTCACAAAGACACCAGATGGCTCTTTTAATTGCAAGGTATGCGGACAAAAACTCTTCGAGTCTTCGGCAAAATTTAACTCTATGACCGGTTGGCCATCATTTGACCAAGCGGTTCCTGGCGCTATTACTGAAGTTGCAGACAACTCACTAGGGATGACACGTACTGAAACGAGATGTTCACGATGTGGGTCGCACTTGGGACATGTGTTCGATGATGGTCCTACTGATACTGGGAAACGATATTGTATTAACTCAGTGTGCTTAGACCTTGAGCAAGCACCACCAACTCAAGCCCAAGGCTTACCTACTCAACCGGGAGCGTAAACCAAAACGTTGCACCTTTCCCCTCGCCCTCGCTCTCAAAGCCCATTGTTCCTCCGTGCTTTTCAATAATATTTTTTGAAACACTGAGCCCAATACCAACCCCCTCAGTATCTGCAGTCTTCGCTTTTGCGCTTCTAAAAAAGTTATTGAATATTTGGGCAGCGTCTTTCTTGCTAATACCCATGCCACTGTCTGTAACACTAAAACGGATGTTCCCCGCGCCCGACTCGAGCCGAACATGCAAAAGTCCGTTTGCCGGAGTGTAGGTGATTGCGTTCTCGAGCATAACATCTACAACTGAAATCAACCTATCAACATCGCCAAACACTCTCGGCACATCGCTCGGCAGGTCAACCAGCGTGTTCAGGTTCTTTTGCTTTAGCATCGCGTCAAAACGCTGCATGGTGCTTTCAACAAGCCCTCTAAAATCAACTTCATTGTGCGAGTATGCGTACGCGTTATCTTGCGAACGCGCAGACTCAAGGAGCACACTGGTGAGCTCGATCAGTCGGTTATTGGAATTATCAATATTCTGCAGCCCAGAAAACATTTTTGGATTATCCTTTGCGAGCGTTAAAAGTGATGCTATTTCCCACTTAATTCGCGTGAGCGGGGTTCGTAATTTATGAGTGGCGATAGTTATAAATTCGTATTTTAGTCTTTCTGACTCAACGGACTGAACTAGAAATGCTCTCCCCACGAAAACGGCCATCGTGCCCGCAACTAGTGGTACAAACCACAGCTGCGCACCAGGTATCACTTGCCGTATATAGTCATTCAGTAGACCAATCAGCATAATCCCTCCGGTTGCGAGCGCTACCCCGGCAGCATACAAAAATGCCTTACGTATCACGCTGTTAACGTCAAGCAGATTCTCTGAAACAATGCCGTATGCGATTGGAATGGTGTACCAACCAAAAAAGATAGTCCAAAACGGATCAACAGGGACACCATATGCAAGAAGGAAAAGAGTCTGGCTGAATGTAAGCGTAATTAAAAAAGCAAATATGAAGTAGACTGCTCGCTTGCGGTCCATTATGTTGTACGCATACTGACGGAGCAGTTCTATGAAGGGAACTAGAGGTGCAATGACAAAGTACGCCACTACTAAGTAAAAAAGTGGCCCCGCTACAAAGTACGTGTTCAGGTATGCTATTGAATGAGCGAGCGGAATGATTTGATTTGGGTAAGTGATTACAACGCCAAGTAACAGAACTGCGGCTACGTACACCAATGCAAGATACCAACGCCAAGAGACTTCCCTTTTCACAATCGTGAGCGCGAAGTGCGCCATGAGTGCCGCTAACGTAATGTAAAGGATAATACCGAGCCTCCACCAAATAGTAGCTGAGGCCGACGGTGGCAACTCTACTCCGAATGCAGTGTGAATACTTACCAAAGCACTTACAAATGCTACCGATGCAAAAAGTACATTTTGAAAACGCCTAGCATTTTGTGTAAATACCAACGAAGCAAGCAAAAACAAAATGACGGCTGAAAACGCATGCCCGAGTACGAGTACGAACAACTGGGTGTTTTCACCTCCCATACATTTTTCTAAAGCTTGAGCACGTTCTTAATGGCGTCAACTACTGCGTGTGGCATGGTAAGTGCTTTTACGAAATACAGCGCTGCGCCCAGCTGGGTCGTTTTTGCAACATCGTCTTCGGTGCTTAAGTTTGAAAACACGATTACTGGCGTACTCCCCACTTCTTTATCTTCCTTGATCGATTTTAGGATATCCCTGCCGTCTATATTTGGAAGCAGTAGGTCAAGCAACACTATATTTGGTCTCTCCTTGCGGATGATCTCAAGTGCACGTGCGCCGTCGTCAACCAACACGACATCATACCCCGCAGCCGAGAGAACGGTCTGAATTGTGTCTGCAAAAAATTTTTCGTCTTCAACGTATAAAACTTTCATCTTAGGCATATACCCAGTATACCATTATTAGTCTATTGGAAGCTCGAGCCAGAAAGTTGCCCCGCTTCCTTCCCCGCCACTTATTACCCCTATAGTACCCCCGTGCTTTTCGATGATACTTTTCGCAATAGTGAGGCCAATCCCTACTCCCTCCGTGTCTACTCGCTTTGCCGAGTCAGCACGGAAAAACCCACTAAATATTCTCGTCGCGTCCTCAGGTGAAAGCCCGATACCGGTATCTGTAACTTCAAAGCGGATTCTATCACCAACTTTGTGCGAGGAAACTGTGACAGTCCCATTGTCTGGGGTATACATAACTGCATTCTCAATGAGCACATCAATTACAGAGTATATTCTACCTGCATCTGCGAGTGGCATATCTGTCGCTACTATTCTGCTCGTATCGACATGGATCTTTTTCTGGGCGATTAGCGTATCAAACCTAAGAAGAGCCACATCAACCCCCGAAGACATGTTGACACGAGTTTTCGTATACTGGCTTGCCGTATCTTCGGAACGAGCAGAATCCATGAGCACATTGGTAAGTTCGATTAGCCTGTTATTAGCAGCATCTATACGTCGTATGCCCTCTTGAACCTCTGGGAGTGAATTAGTCTTCTCAAGAAGCGGTGGAACTTCCCAGCGAATACGCGTGAGTGGAGTTCGAAGTTTATGCGTCGCAATAGTAATGAACTCATATTTCAGCCGCTCGGTTTCCTTGATTTCTGCCCATACAGCCCTACCTACCAACACGCTCACTATCGAAACTCCGAGCGGCACTGTCCAAAATTGCAGGTACGGCACATTTGCTACCAGCGTTCCATTCAACAGAGAAAGCAACGATAGAAAAGCTGCAATAAGGGCTATCCAAACTCCGTAAAAAAATGCTCGTTTGACGACCAGGCGAATGTCAAGTAGGTTGTCAGCAAATATTCCATATGCAATGGGGAGAAAGTAAAACCCCATAAACATCCCAAAAAATGGGTCTACTGGGATATCGTATACGAGAAGAAAGTTGGTGCAGCCAATTATGTATCCAACCACCATCATGAGCACAACGTATTCATATCTCTTTCTCTGTACACCTCCTGAACGAACAAACTCACGGAGTAAGACACAAAATGCTATGAACGGAAACACCAAGAAATGAAATAGCATTGCCGAATAAATCGGACCCGCAGTAAGATAAAACGGGAAGTACATTTTGGGTACCACATCTGGCAAAAATTGCAGCGGGAAAATAAACCCGAGCGCAAAAATCACAACCCCGACAATATACGTAAGGTAAATAAAATACCTCCACTCTTTCTCTTTGTTTACGACCGCAAAAAGAAAATGAGTTACAGACATGGTTATGAATACGTCGAAAATATTTAGGTGCCACCAAAAATATGCGGACTCCTTATCGGTCTGCAAACCAGAAATTATGAAAAATATTGTGTAAAGGAGCGTCGATGCTGCGAGAAATGTAAAAAGCTGGTTAAGCCGCTTTGTTGGGTTTTGAGTAAAGACAAAAAGCCCACCGATTAAAATAATTGCCCCTGAAATCGCGTTTCCACCGAGCGTTACGAGCAGCTGTGTAGAAATCTCACCCATACTTCTAGTATAAGCTAGGAATGCGCAATAGAACGCCCAAATTGAGTATGGAGTGCGTCGAGCTCTTCCCCCAAGTCAGCAAACTGTTCTGCGGCGGCTTCCGAGTAAGATCTAAAAAAAGAATCTTTTTCGAGTACACTAGGATGAACTTCAAAGGTGCGGCGGTTATACCCGAGCACATATAGGCCAGCGAGCGACCTCACGCGGGAAAGCGCCACGTACCCTTGGCCATACTCAAATGTTTTTGAAAGATCTACCGCTGCCGCGTCGAGCGTCATACCCTGACTCTTGTGAACCGTGATCGCCCACGCTAACCGAAGTGGAATTTGCTCAATATACGCAAGCACTTTCCCTCCCTCCTCAACTGACCATGACGCCGGCTCTATGGTTAAGGTTCTACCATCATCAAGTTTTACTACTGGGTATGAGTCAAAATCTGTGAACCTCTCGACGACTCCCAGCGCACCATTAGTAACGCCGATTCGAATATTATTTTTTGTGCACATAACACGCGCACCCGCCTTAAGTGTCAAAGTTTGTGGAGATAAGCAACCTCGCTCAAGATGATCAACGAGCGTCTTTGAACCGCCACTTTTCATAACGAATGCTCTTTCGGGGCCACGAACTTTATGTAGCTCAGCGTCATTGAGTGCATCCACAGCCGCGTTGTGTGTATAAAGCATTGGTGTACCGCTTGGGACATCTTCATTTTTACAACTGCGCTCCAGAAACGGCGCGAAGGTGTCTTCGTCTTCAATTTCACCACGGCGCAAATTTGAAAGTATAGTAAGGAGGGCTTCGTCGTCAGCACGATGCTGCTCTGTCAGGTAACACACTACGAGCTGGGCTCCGCGCCACGCGCGCGAGTCGTAGCAAAACTGAGCACGCGACGGCTCGCTGAACAGCCCACGTTGTTCAGACATAATTTTGAATTCCTTAACTACGGGCGGGAGCTGGAAAAAGTCTCCAACGAGGACCACCTGAATACCCCCAAACGGCTGCGAATAGCCTTTGATAGTTTTACAAACGGCGTCGACCATATCTAGCGTTTCAGGAGATAGCATTGAAACTTCATCGATAATCAGCACCTGAGCCTCACGCACGCGCTTAACCACCGACTCTTTTGAAGATATCGCATCAAGGTCTTCGGCGGAAAGTGAGGTTTTGATACCAATCCCACTCCATGAATGGATTGTCATCCCTCCAATGTGCGTCGCCGCGATGCCTGTTGAAGCTGTAACCGCGACACGCCCACCAAGTTCACGCAGATATGCAACGTATGCATTAAGTGTGTGCGTCTTCCCACTTCCGGGCTCACCAGTTAGAAAAACATTTGCTCCGGTTTTTAAAATATTGAGCGCCTCTCCTTGGGTCATTACACTACTTTAGCATCTCGAGATTTTGATTGACTATACACGTACTATATGGTAGATTTTTGTACTCAAACATGAACGAGCGAAGCCGTACCGAGCAACAAAAATTTCGTGAGCAAAGAGGTACCACCGAACACCTTAGCTTGGTCGAACATGAAATAAAGGTCATGTTGGCCCTGACGGAAGACATCTTGCAGCAAGAGTTCAAAAAATTGGGCAAACGGTACAGACCTGTAAAAGTTGTTTTCTATGACAGCGAAACTAAGAGTTTGGGTGCCCATGAAAAAAACTTGGGACCACACTACAATAGTATACGTTCGACACTGTATATAAACCCTGGCGATCTAGTAGAAACAGCAAAGCCGATTCCACTTGGAGATTTACGAACTTTGATTGCACATGTTATTTTCCATGAAGTTTCCCATCATGTACAAAATTTACTCGGGATGGGGTTCCCGTATATAACAAACAGACACGGCATCCCACCCAAAATTGTGAATGTGGCATTTGAACTACACGCAGATTGTATGGCGGCCATGCTGCTGCGGGTAGGTCATGAAAAGTATGGACTACTAACGCCTACCACGATAAGTACTTTGTATGCATCTTACGCGGCAGCTGGTGATAGCCAGGAAGAACACCCTGGTGGCAGAAATGCGACAACGCTGACGCATGGTACAAGCGCCATGAGAAAAGACATGGCACTGTTTGGCCTTCGCATGCAATCGCTAGATGAAGTTCCTGACATACCGACTATCGTTAAATATATTTATCAAGAAACTAGAACAACACCAGCGGACTGGGTAAAACACCAAGACAGCTAAGCAACCCTTTTTGCTTTTGCTCTATCGTTCTCAGTGAGGAACTGCTTTCGGAGGCGCACTGACTTTGGGGTAATTTCTAAGTACTCATCGTCGCCCATCACTTCAAGTCCGCGCTCGATGGTCAGTTCATACGGCGGGATCAGCATGATAGCGTCGTCTGAGCCGCTTGCGCGCATGTTAGTAAGCTGCTTACCCTTCGTTGGGTTTACTGTCATCTCCTCGCCCTTACTAGTGTTCCCGATAACCTGGCCTTCATACACCTCTACAGCAGGGCCAATGTACAACGTCCCTCTGTCTTGCAAATTAAAGAGTGAGAAACCGAGTGCTTTACCACTTGCCATGCTTATCATACTGCCAACCGCACGCTTCTTAATTTCGCCCGCATACTCTTTAAACGCCACGAAACGCGACGAAAGAATGCCCTCACCTTTCGTATCAACGACAAACTGGTTGCGGTAGCCGAGGAGGCCACGAGTCGGGCCGAGGAACGTCATGCGCACTGTATCGCCATGAATCTTAAGATCTGTCATTTGGATCGCACGAAGACCGAGGCGCTCAATAATTGCACCCTGGAAAGTACTTGGTGTGTCAATTACTATTTCCTCATATGGCTCTGTCTTCACTCCATTTTCTTCCTTGATGATTACTTGCGGCTGGCTCACCTGTACCTCGTAGCCTTCTCGCCTCATTGTCTCAAGCAATATGGAAACGTGGAGCTCGCCGCGACCAAAAACGCGGTACGCATCGTTGTTCGAGAAATCTACTTTTAATCCTACATTTACCTCAAGCTCCTTCTCAAGACGCTCACGGATCTGGCGACCGGTCACAAACTTGCCCTCCTTACCTGCAAACGGTGAGTTGTTAACCAAAAAGTTTAATGAGATCGTTGGTTCATCGACATGAATGGAAGGAAGTGGTTCTGCGCTTTCATTCGTAGTAATTGTTTCACCAATAAAAATATCAGGAAGCCCTGCGAGCATCACGATGTCTCCTGGCGTTGCAGCATTTGTTTCTACGCGCTCCATGCCGCGGAAAGTAAAAACTTTCGTGGTCCTACCAGTTCGCGTCGAGCCATCTACATTTTTTATAAATACGTTTTGGTTCGGTGAGAGCGCGCCTGCATACACGCGTCCAACTGCCATGCGCCCGAGGAAATTGTCGTACGCCAAGTTAAATGGTTGAAACATGAGCGCCTCACCTTCACCTGACTTTGCGACATTAGGAACATGTTCAAGCACGGTGTCGAGTAGGGGCGCCATGTTCTTGCGCTCATCATTAAGCTGCTTCATCGCTACACCTTCCCTGCCTATCGCATACACAACTGGAAAACTCGACTGTTCGTCGCTTGCTCCGAGCTCAAGGAAAAGTTCGAGTACTTGCTCCTCGCAACGTGCTGGGTCTGCAGCAGGCTTGTCTATCTTGTTTATTACTACAATAGGTTTAAGTCCGAGTTCGAGCGATTTTTTCAGCACAAAACGTGTTTGGGGCATTGGTCCTTCCTGAGCGTCCACTACTAGAAGAACACAGTCAATAGAGCGGAGCACACGTTCAACCTCAGATCCGAAGTCTGCGTGACCTGGTGTGTCCAAAATATTTATCTTAGTGCCCTTATACTCGATCGAAGTGTTTTTTGCATATATCGTAATACCGCGCTCCTGCTCGAGCTTGTTTGAGTCCATAGAGACTCCCTCTTTAACAGCGCCTGTCTCGCGCAAAATAGCGTCGGTAAGAGTGGTCTTGCCATGGTCCACGTGGGCGATAATTGCAATATTCCTGATCTCCATAAAAAAGAGCCCGAAACCTTGGGCTTAGTTCTCATTATATCACGTCCATAGAAAACTCGCAATATGTCTAGAGTACTTTCAGCATATCAGTATAACGCTCAACAAACCCATGTTTTAGATAAAATTCTTTTGCTCTAACGTTCGGAGCAAACACGCCGAGCTGTATTACTGTACATCCTCTCGATTTGAATAATTCCTCGATTTTGCTCATGAGAACATCTCCAACTCCATGGCTACGAACCTCTGGAGCAACATATAGCTCCTCCACTCTTCCAATGCGGCTCGAAATGGTCCATAATTTTTCCTCTTCGTCTTGCTCCTTGACAGTCCCGACAATTACGCCTACTGGAGCATTATTGATTTCGGCAATAAATATCGCTCCGGATTTGTCCGCGGTTTTAAGTAAATTCCTAACATAAATTTCCTGGTTCGCACGGTCAGCAAAAATTCTCTTGAGCTGGTCTAGATCAGCAATATGTTGCTGCAGTGCCAATTCGAAACCTACGAGCGTTTCAAAATCCTTTTCTGTATATTCTCGGATGATAAGGTCAGGCATTTTGTTTTTTACTTGCTTTTTGCTTTGCTTTGGTAAGCCGTTCTAGTGAGCGCAATGCGCGGAGCCTCCTGAGGTGCAAAATAATCTCAGCACGAAGTCTCTTCTTTGGAACGATTATTCCATTTGCCCACTCGGGTACAAACATCGACCCAAGCTCAGAGCCTACTGCAATTTCCTGCCGCGAATAGCCGCTTTGGAGCGCCTCCACGACTATTTTTTGAAAATCCTCTAGCGACGACTCTTCCTCTATTCGCAACAAAATTCGCTCAGTCAGGTTTGATGCTTTCTCGCTCCCGCCACTCATGAAAATATCGTATCACAGAACTAGTGGCGCTTCGGTGGAGATTATGCGCTCGTATTGTTAGCCTCAGTATATCTCTCCCACAAGCTTTTAAAATCTGGGTGCTCTTTAATGTCGTCAAGCGTACCTTTGGCTACTATTTCGCCCCGCTTGAAGAAGTATATTGAGTCAAATTTCTGAAGTAAGTGTAGGCGGTGCACAGAGGAGACTATCGCAGCATTGGGGAAAGCATCAAAAATGTTTTGATAAATTTCAAGCTCATTGTCAAAGTCAACTGAAGATGTGGGTTCGTCAAGCAAAATAATGCTTTTGTCTTCGGAAGCGAGAAGTCCACGCGCAAGCGCTAGGCGCTGCTTTTCTCCACCACTAAGGTTAACTCCTTTCTCAACAATTGAAGACTCCAGCTTGCGTGGTAGGCGATCCACAACGCTCGAAAACTTTGCCGTATCAGTGAACACCTTAATGTGGGTGTCGGTATAGTCGACGCCGACCGTAATATTTTCACGAATGCTCGTCGTAAATATTTCAGGGTCCTGCGGGATGAGCGAAATGGAGTCAGCAATGTGAGCGAAGCTTGCATAAGGCACACCATCAACGGTAATGGTAACTGCCCTGGGGTGATACAAGTCGCGCATAACTTTAAGTAGGGTTGACTTACCCCCGCCCGACTCTCCTATCACAGCGACTCGTTCACCGCGCCTAATCTTCATGTGTACATTCTTTAGGTGCTGCACACTATCGTCAGAGCCGTATGAGAATGTAAGTTTACTAAACTCTAACTCTTTCCAGTCCGCGGGTAACATGCATTCGCCCGTGCGCCGATGGGACGTAAACTCTTTTGACAACTCTTCAGCGTTCGACACGCGCGCACGCCAGCGGATAATGTCGTTATACATAGCGGCAAAGTCAAAAAACACGCCGCGCACTCTGTCGATGTATCCGTACAGCACGTAAATGGTACCGACCATAATTGCGCCCTGTGAACCCTGCCACACATACATACCGATAATAATTACCGATACGATTCGTCCTAAAATAGTCGCAGAAAACCACTTCCATTCGTTGGTAACCGAGTTCTTCATTGCCTGCGGATATGGAAGCCAAATGGTTGCTACGAGCGCGCGGTGCACGAGCGCCTCGATGCGCAGCGTGATCACGGTAGTTACATTAGAAATGATGTCAAATATTTTTGCCTCTGAAGCATTTTCTTGAAATGAGGTAATTTTATAGCCAGCTACTAAAATTTTATCGAAGTAGGCAAGAATATAAAACGTCGGCATCATTAACGCAAGTAAAATTATCGATGCCCGGAGATCGTATGCAAGCAGCACTCCAACCCCGACAAGCAGTGTGACGAATGCACGTATCACGTTAAATGTGTTTTCTCCAAACCCGTACAGCGCGTCAACTCCTTTGCTGATTTTGTCTATGGTGTCACCAGAGTGATGATCTGCATGCCACTCAAGCGGCAGATGGAGCACTCCGTCAAGAAGATAGGATTTGAAATTAATGAACGCTTTGTATGCATTCGAAACCTCTAGTATTCTCGAGATACCATGAAAGAACCAGTTGCCAAGATCGATAACGACTAGCGCGCATAGCAGAATGAAAATGTACTGAATATTAGTGGCATACGAGCCGCTTTGAATGCTGTTTAACAATTGCCCTACCACAAGCGGCTCAAGGCTCGAAATCGCTACGGCCACCACACTCATCAATAAATAGAGCGTGAGGTAAAAACGGTTACCCGCAGAGTACCGCCATAGCATAGCGGTCAGGAAAATTAGTGGGTTCTTACTGGTCATATTAAAAATGTGAAGAACTTTAAAGCCCTATAATTATATCTCACAATATAATTACGCAGCGAGCTGCTCTTCAATTAACCGTGCAACTACTTTTGGTCGCGTAAGGAAGCTATAGTGACCGGCCAAGTTCGTGATAATTCTTTTTCCTAGTGATCCTTTACCATGCTCCTTCTCTGCCCTTGCTTCCTCCTTTAGCACTTCGCGCTCTGGGAACACCACATCGTGCTTATCGTACATACGCAGCACTTTAATATGCGGACCCACTCCTTTAAGTGCCGCAATATACGCGAATGCGTTAAAAAGTGCGAGCGACTTAGCCTCATTAATAAGCTTGCCACTAAAGTAGCCGTGCCGGAGAATCTGCATCATAGTAGCAAATGCGGCCTTAGTCATTTCGAGTGGATGCGAGACTGTGTCTCCAATCAAGCCGAACGTAAACCTGCTACGCATTTTGCGGTAGTCCTCTTTCCCGCTGTGCCCTGCCGAGTTCATCAACACTGCGTGGTCAAACATTTCTGGCCAGAGGAATGCGGCGATAGTTGCATACGCACCTCCCTGCGAGTGACCAACGACGTCTACCTTTTCTCCAGGATGTGACTGAACTTTAGTTCGAATAAACTCTTTCAACGCGAATGCTTTCCTAAACTCAGTGAGTTTTACATTTGCTACCAACCCTTCGAGAAGTTTCGGTGGCAATTTCCCTGCGTACTCTTTGCGAACGCGTGCGAGCTCTTGGTCAAGGATCGGTTGGAGCACGCTGTCGGGGATCTCAACGGTGTGCGCAAAGGCATAAGTGTCAAAACCGCGCTCTGCTAGCGCTTCAGCAGGTTTTTTATACAACACGTCTGTCTCTCCCATTCCTGGAGCTATAACTACTTTGCATTTTTTGGTTACCTTCTCCGGTTGCACATGTACAAAATGTTCCGTAGCACCAACCGCTTGGTAATTCCCTTCACTAAACTTTTCCCGCACTCCCATGCCTTTATTATACCACAACTGCTCACCCCCGCAACTAGCAACCTGTGTTACACTTAGCAAATGGAAGGATCGAATACTCACAAACCAGAGTGGCAGATAATGAACGACATTGCATTTTTCTCACAGCATATACCTCTCGGCACCAAGTACACTCACTATAAGGACCCTACGAAGTTGTATACAACACAAAACTTCGTGATAGACGAAGCTACTGACGAAGTGATGATTACGTACGTTGCGGAGTATGGAGCTAAGCTTACATTTGCACGACATGCGCGCACCTGGATAGAAGAGGTTGAGTGGAACGGTGAAAAAGTTCCTCGCTTTAGAAAAGCTTAAGCGGAAATAAAAATTGCAAGTCTGCGAAAACGTAACCCAAAGTCGCTGTAGGAAATAAACTTCCGAGCACCTTCAGCAGCGCTCTTTGCGGCAGGCTCGTTAAAGTAAAAACCCTTTGCATCATACGCGACGAGAGGCACGAGGTGTGTGTCCTTCTTCCCTTCAACTGTTAGCGAAACGATTGGCACCTCGCCGCGCCGCATGCGAAAGGTGAGCGCGAATTGCATGAGTAGCGGGTTTAGGTGCCAGTACCACTTCCTAAACTCTTTCCTATATGCCTTTGCTCCATGCTTTTCTGCGAGCGCCACCAAGCCCGCGTGCTTCCACCCTATACCTTGGATGTACGCCCCTGCATCAACCCCTTCGTTAATTAACGCTTGTGAGCTTTCAACTTTTCCCCCTACCGCCTCAAGCGCCATGCGGAGCGAGACAATGCCGCATGCGCGCGGACGCCACGACTCTTCAACCTCCTCTGCATGTTGCGAGTAATATGGCGCCTCCATAGTTACCGTACCTCGCAGCCGAGCGCCCGGACACGCTCGTAGATACTTTCCATCTTTGCGCTTACCTCTGCATCGGTAAGCGTCTTCTCCATCGATTGGAATACGATGTGGAAAGCGTAAGAAGTCTTATCACCTTTAGTAAAAGTGTCAAAGAGGTCTGCACGAACAAAAATCTCACCGCCTACATCGTGCAATACTTTGTATATATCGCCGCTCGAGACTGTTTGTGGTGCCCACAGCGCGATGTCGCGAAGCACGAACGGGTACTGAGAAAATGGTTTGAACGCACCAAGCTCAATCTTCTCACTTGCAACGTGCGCAAACATATCGCTCGTAACTTTCGAAAGCTCTATCTCAAGCGTGTTGCCCGTTACTACTCCGCCAGTGAATTTAGCAAAGTATGCGTCGCGCTCCTTCTCCCACCCCTTCTTAGTCCCAACAATAGTGATGGCAAGAGCCTCAACCTCCTTCCCTTTTGGCCATACGTTTCCTACCTCAAACATCTTAAGCTCGCTCTTTCCGAAGAGTGGAAGGTTCGCAAAGTTTAGCGCAGCTGCCTTACGGTGACCATGCGCAAGGTTGGCACGCAAAAACTTTTTATCATCAGCTAACGGCAGTGCCATTTCAACATCACCTACGTCTTGAAACACGTATGTCGACACCTCATCAAAACCGTCTGCAACTAGTGCATCACGCAGCGACTCACGCATCGTGTCTTCTAGTGTAGGAACGACAGTCTTCAACACAGAAAGCAGTTTCGAGTCGACAAACTTGTAATCAGCTATGCGTCCAATCTCTTCAACGAGATCTTCCTTAATACGAATGTCGCTCCTATAAAACGGTACGGTGACCACGTAGCGAGGGCTGCCAGCTCCATGCACACGACGGTACCCAACAATATTATTAAACCGCGTAGATGATTTTAAATTTTCTTTTACAACCGTACCGATGTCTCCTCCTGTTGCATGAATAATATTCCCATCACCAACATAGAGCCCGACATGGTCAACGCCTTCGGGGATTGGCGTTTTGGCAAGGTACTCATGAGTTTCGTGCCACACGTGACCATGATTGGTATTTGCAAATATTAGGTCTCCAGGCTTGAGATCGCCCTCTTCAATTGGCATTCCCCAGACAAACTGGTCGCCGGATACACGTGGAGATGTAATGCCAGCCTGTACGCAAAGCCACGAAGTGAACGACGAGCAGTCAAAGGTATCGGGAGCATCTCGCAGCACACTTGCTCCTAACTTGTATGGCTTCCCGATCATAGTTTCAGCACGCTCACACATCCGCACAGCAGGGCTTTCAACTTCCTCAAACGGTAGCTGCAACTTATTTAAAATATCTTTGATTTGCTGGTCGGTATAGTTAGATCCAAGTCGATCAACGATGTCGGTCCTGGACACGCCAACTTTGTATGCCGGCGACAGCTTAGTGTGCACGTCAACAACTCCCTCTACGCTCCCACCTGCTATCTCCAAAATTAAATTGGCTACATCTCGCATGCCGTAGGCACACACCTCGGGCGATGGGCGATTCTGGAATCTCAGTGACGAGTCAGTGAAGAGTTTCAGAGCTTGAGCCGTGCGACGCACTGCAGTGCCGTCAAAGTTTGCTGACTCAATTATTATATCTGTGGTAGCAGAAGTAATCTCTGCAGCGGTACCACCTTTTATTCCTGCAAGGCCTAGCACATCTTTCCCATTAGAAATGACGAGTGCGCCGGCCGGCACATCATACACCGTGTTGCCGAGAGCAGTAAACTTTTCTCCGCCCAGGGACTCGCGCACGGTTATGTGCATGCCAGACTTTCCTGCGTCGAACGCATGAAGCGGCTGACCAATGTTGAGCATGACGTAGTTAGTCGCGTCCACGACGTTATTGATCGATCGCTGGCCAACAGCCTCGAGCGCTTGCTTCAGCCACTCAGGCGACTCTTTAACAGTTACCCCGGTAACGTACGCGCCAATGTAACGCGCGCACTTTTTGGTGTCGACGCTCACAGTAATAGCTTTTGATGCGGGCATCACTGGGAGTGCTTCTTTGAGCGGATCTTTAAACGGGATGTTGAGAATTGCAGAGAGCTCTGAGGCAATGCCACGATGGCTTAGCGCGTAACCCGCTCTGTCTGGCAACACCTTAAGGTCTATAACGTCGTCACTAATAATTTCCTCGACCTCAAACGCATGGAATGTTGAAGCGTCTGAAATCGCCTTGATGTCAGGAAGCGGGGTATCAAAATATTTTTGCAACCATTTGCGTGAGACTTTCATGCTATTTATTATTGGTGAGTGCGTAGTTGAAGCGCAGATCGCCGTTGTGGAAATAGCGTACATCTGTGATTCCATATTTGACCATTAGGAGCCTTTCAAGGCCACCGCCAAAGGCAAACCCTGCAACCTTGTTAGGATCGAGGCCTGCATTCTCTATTACCTTTGGATGCAGCATACCTGCTCCAGACATCTCGAGCCACTTCCCCTCTTTCCCAACTGGTTGGAACCAGCAGTCAACTTCAACACTCGGTTCAGTAAAAGAGAAAAAAGAAGGACGGAACCGTACCTGAGCAGTCTCCCCTAAATATTCACGGTAAAAATGCTCGAACATGCCTTTAAGATGTGCAAGTGTAACAGCACCAACTGGACCGACCGCAAAGCCGTCGATTTGATAAAACTGTGCCTCGTGTGTCATGTCAGTTGCTTCATTTCGAAAAACCTTGCCCGGATTAAACGTACGAAGCTCGGTAAGGTTTTCTTTTTTCATTCGTTCGAGCATGCGCATAGTCACGCTCGTAGTGTGTGTGCGCATCACCTCTCCCTCCCTGCCTTTAATCCAGAAAGTATCTTGCATGTCGCGAGCCGGATGGTCTGGCGGTAAGTTAAGCCCAGTAAACGTGTGCCACTCACTCTCAAGTTCTGGCCCATGCGCCACCTCAAAACCCATGCGTGCGTATATGTCTGTGATGTCCCGAAGCGCTACAGTGACTGGGTGTAACATCTTTAAATTCTACCGCTTTTTTGCTATACTGACAATATAATGACCGAGGGAATAATATACGTGGCCGTCTTTGTATTTTTTTATTTTGAGATTTTTATGCTGCTCACGTACCTCTCACCAAACGCGTCAAAGCGCCGTACCAGCTCTCAATTGCCATCAGAACTTCCGCGCGTTGCTGTTATCGTTCCCTGTTTCAACGAGGAAACTACGATAGGCGGAACCGTTGAGTCGTTGCGATCACTGAACTACCCTAAGCACCTGCTTGAGATTATCCTCGTAAACGACGGTTCCACTGACGGCACGAAAGCTGTGATGGATTCATACTCTGGTGTTCCAGGAATAACTGTTATTCATAAAACAAACGGCGGTAAACACACCGCAATGAATCTTGGTATTGAATCCACAAGTGCATCGCTTATTGGATGCCTCGACGCAGACTCGTTCGTAGACCCAGGTGCACTTTTGGAAATTGTGAGCCACTTCGATGCCCCAGAAATCGCGGCTGTTACTGCGTCGATGGGTGTATTTGAAGCAAAAAATCCGCTTGAACGAATGCAGTATGCTGAGTATCTCACTGGAATTACGATGAGGCACATACTGGCTTCAGTAAACGGGCTTCATGTGACTCCTGGGCCGTTTTCGTTTTACCGACGAGATGTTTTGCTCAAGCTTGGCGGATTCCACAAGGCGCACAATACTGAAGATATGGAGATGGCGCTTCGTCTACAGTCAAACGGCTACAGAATTGAAAACGCAGCAAGAGCAAAGGTGTATACAAAGGTCCCGCGCTCACTTGGGGCACTCATAAAACAGCGCACACGCTGGACCACAGGTTTTCTTAGGAACAGTTACGATTATCGATCACTATTCGGAAACTATAACTACGGCGTGTTAGGCCTGCTGGTTCTACCGCTAGGCCTACTTTCGCTCGTCTTCGGTGTCATTCTATTTATATTGAACATAGTTAACGTGGTTCGCGGCACCTTCGTGGCCTATCAGTCCGTTGGAGACATCCCGCTCAGCCACTTTATACCAACTCCTGGTTTTGACCTCTTTTATGTACCCATAACAACACTCACCTTACTTGGCATCATCTCTGTTGGTTCAATTATAGTTACGCTGCTTGTAGGAAAAAAAATCTCTGGCATCAATGGTATGCTCGGACAAGACATCTTTTGGTATATACTCCTCTACAGCCTCATCTCGCCACTTTGGGTCTTTACCTCATTCCGTGATGTTATAGTTGGTACTAAACGATCTTGGCGATAATATGTCACCCGTAACACAAAACGCAGTTACCGCACTTATAATTACTGTCGTGCTTTTCGCCAGCGTAATTGGAGCAGTCGACTACTTGAATGGGCTTCGGGTCCAAGAACTGAGCAGCATTGAGGATAAAATCGCCCTCGACACACTTTCACTCGAAACACAATTTGATTTACTTGCAGACGCCCCCTGTAGCGCGCTGGCGGATAGGACTGTTCTCTCTGGGGAGCTCAACGACTTGGCAGAGCGTCTGTCGTTTACTGAAGCAAGACTCGGTAGTGACAATGCTGAAGTACTAAAGCTAAAACGACAGTATACTCTCCTTGAGATTAAAGACTACCTAATGATGAAGCGGCTCGCGAAAGAATGCGGCATCCGCTCTGTTTCTATCCTCTATTTCTATTCAAACGAAACTGGTGCGTGCGAAAAATGCTCGCAAGCTGCAGCCACTCTTTCCTACCTTCGCGACACGTACCCAACCTTACGCGTGTACTCTTTTGACTACAACCTCGACTTAGGAGCACTCAAAACTCTTAACAAGACATTAAAGATCGCGCCCCCATTCCCTGCATACGTAATCAATGGGCAGAACATAAACAACATCGCCTCAGTCAAAGAGTTTGAGAAAGTATTACCACTGAAGCTCCTTGCTACCTCAACCGCAACGAGTACAAGGAAATGATTTGGGTCACGCTTGCGCTCGTAGCTGCGGCAGTACTTGCCACGCGACGTATCTATGAAAAAAGTATTTCACTGCAGTACTCAAATTACACGCTTGGATTTTTAGCACAAACTGCTACTGCAATCCCGTTAATAGCCGTCGCAACATTTGCGCCATGGTCACGCGCTGTGGGCTATGACACATTACAGTTTTGGATTCCAGTATTTATTATCTGGCTTGTTTTGTACCCGCTGCAAACGTATTTCACCTATCGTTCACTTCGTGAAGGAAACCTTTCAGACGTAACGCCCATCGTGGCGGTTTTCCCCGCACTTAACGCCCTGAGCTCTTACTTGATTCTTGGGGAACAGCCGAGCGTATACGGCCTTGCGGGCATCTTATGTATCATGTGCGGTGCACTTGTGCTTGTAACTCGTGGCAAATTTAGAAAAATACATTTTAACTGGCCAGTCTTGTATGCACTCATATCAACTGCGAGCGTCGCTGTTGGCAATACACTAGACAAAATGGCCATACTCGTATCAGAGCCGACGTTCTACGCAGCAGTGAATGTTGTTGGGTCCGCCGTAGTTATTGGTGTTATAATGCTTTTCTTCGGTGGGCACCGCGAACTTCAGCGGACACCGCCAAGCCTAACCCGCCTATTTGGTTTCGGTGTGATTATCAGCATCGGCTTCATTGCGACGATGACCGCATTTTCGCTTGCCCCAACAGCTTATGTGGTTGCAGTACGATCTACCGCTTTCCTGATGACATCAATTTACGGACTGATCTACCTCAATGAGGAACTTGCCACATATAAAGTGATAGCGATTGCGCTGTTCATTGTGGGCATCATGGCCCTCACCGTGTAATGATGCATAAAAGCACAGGCAACAAATTAACCTTGGAGCCGCCTCCCAGATTTGAACTGGGGACCTTCGCTTTACAAAAGCGTTGCTCTACCAACTGAGCTAAGGCGGCACTACCTTCGGATTATACAGACTTTTCGACCAAATCGCCACCCCTTCTCTCTGGGGTGATTGTTTTCAAGAACTCTGAAACCTCCGTTGCGGTTGCCTGCGGCTGCCGCATCCTCATGCGGTACGAGAGCCTTGAAAGCGGCCTCTCGAGTGCCCGTAGCACACTTACCCCTACCTGAACCATGAGATGGATAACATCGTGAGTAGATTTTACGAACTGGTCTCTCCACTCATTTGGCACACCGCCCAAAACAGCACTGTTAAAGAAGGCAGCGATAGCATTGTCAAAACCTGCTCGTGTTTCTGAGAAAACTTTCTTACCTGCTGCACGCTCCATCCATAAGCCCAGATACGTCAAACAAAAGAGTCCAAGAGAGGTGCTTAATAGATAGATACCAAACATATTATTTAGTTACAATACAGACGACTTTACCTATCTCCATTCGTTCACCGAACTTCTGAACACCGCTATCAACAAGTTGCTTGATAGTCTGAGTGTCGTCTTTAACATATGACTGCTCTTCAAGTACTAGTCCCTTCAGGTATGAATCTATTTTCCCACTGAGGATAGTGGCCTTAAGGTTTTCTGGTTTACCTGCTACGTCGCCTGCATACATCTCTTCGATTTTTGCCATTTCTTCTTGCGGGATCTCACTTCGGCGTACGTACTGTGGCCTTGTCGCTGCTGCATGGAGCGCTATTTCTCGAGCAAGGGATACGAACTCTTCATTCTTAGAAACAAAATCGGTTTCGCAAAGAAGCTCTACCATAGCCCCAACTTTCTTAGTCGAGTGGATATATGACTGGACCACACCAGAACCGAGCTCACGGTCTCCCTTCTTGCCTGCAATCGACTGGCCTTTCTTGCGTAGAAGCATCAGAGCTTTTTCCATATCACCTGCAGCCTCTTCAAGAGCCGCTTTGCACTGCATAACAGAAATTCCAGTTTGATCTCGGAGAGTTTTTACTTGTTCAGACGTAATCATAATGAATATACAGGACGTTAAACGCTTATGGCTAAATTATAGCACCTTATTGTGCCTGAGCGCCCGCCTCGTATGCAGCCGTAATGAGCGACAGAATATGTCCTACGCTCTCTTTGGTTGCATCGTTTGCAACAATTGGGTGCGACACAAGAGTTATGTCGCAGTCAGAATTTGCAATTCCAACCACAGGAATACCAAGGCCGCGGGACTCTTTAACTGCGTTGTCCTCGCGAAGAGTGTCAACTACAACAAGTGCATCTGGAACTGAGTCCATACTGACGAGTCCAGAAAAATTTTCCTCGAGTCGAGCGATCTCTCGGTCTATCATGAGACGCTCCTTCTTCGTGTACTTTTGTGCGAGCGAA
Source organism: uncultured Candidatus Saccharibacteria bacterium (assembly GCA_964595305.1). Taxonomy (GTDB): domain Bacteria; phylum Patescibacteriota; class Minisyncoccia; order Phycocordibacterales; family Phycocordibacteraceae; genus Phycocordibacter. Next base: position 18,408 of record CAZQPW010000003.1, on the reverse strand, counting down.
CCGTCCTCACGAGCATCAAGTAGCTCCTTCATGCGGTTCATTCTCTTCTTAATTTCAGGAAAGTTTGAGAGGGTACCACCAAGCCACCTACCTGCGACATATGGCATTCCGAGCTGCGCTGCAGCCTCCCGGACCGTAGGAGCGATTTCTGGTTTACCGCCAACAAAAAGTACTTTTTTCTTCTGCGATCCGAGCGCACGAATGAACTCGAGAGCCGAGGTTAAAGTAGGGAGTGATTTCTCGAGATCGATGATGTCAGTAGCATTTTTAGTGGTAAAAATGTACTTTTGCATGCTTGCGTGGCGCTTTGAGCGAGTATAGCCAAAGTGCGAACCCGCATTAAACAGCGCTTCAATGGTGTCTTTTTGGTCTGAAGATGACATAAAGGTAGAATACCACGGCGGGCTCCTTTAAGCAACCGTCTCAGGCTCGAAAGCCCGGCTCCGCAAGGTCTCTAGAATAGGGTCAATTTTCCCCTCCATTATTCCTGGCAAATTGTGCCAGGATTCCTTGATCCTGTGGTCGGTGAGCCTGTCTTGCGGGAAGTTATATGTGCGTATCTTTTCTGAACGGTCACCTGTTCCAATTTGAGCCCTCCGCACATCAGCATGCTCTTTTGCCGCCTTCTCTTCCTCTATTGTTTCCAACTTTGCCGCAAGGATTTGGAGCGCCTTTTCGCGGTTGGCAGCCTGGCTCCTTTCAGATTGCGAACGGACGTCAATTCCGGTTGGACGGTGTATAAGCCTTACTGCGGTCTCCACTTTGTTAACATTTTGGCCTCCCGCACCGCCAGAACGACTGAACTCCATATCAATGTCGGCCATATTTAGCTCATGCTTAACCTGTTTGCGTATTGGCATGATCGCAACTGACGCAGTCGAGGTGTGAATCCTCCCTTGCTTTTCTGTAAGTGGAATACGCTGCACTCGATGCACGCCAGTTTCCCACCTAAGTAGTTCGTACACACCCTTGCCACGTATTTCGATCATTGAAAGACCGTCGAGCAGCTTAGTTTCCCAACCTTTCGCCTCTGCAAATCGCATATACATCCGTGCCAGCTCCTCGGCAAATAGCGCGGCTTCGTCGCCTCCAGCAGCTGCTCGAAACTCCATTACTACAGCAATAGGTTCAGACCCAGACTCATCCTCAGCTCCGCCCGAAACTATATCACGCATCTCATTCAACAACGCATCAACTTGAGCTGCTATGCGTGCATCCTCCTCTTTTGCTAACTCTTCCATACCCGGCTCGCTCATTAGAGCGGCGTTTTTCTCACGCTCTCTCTGCAAGCGGTCATACTCTGGCACGACATATTGTGTGCGTGGGTCAGCCCTAAATTTTTTTATTTCGTCTTCCATATTTATAGTCGGCCTTGCCGACTACCAAGCAGCTATTTTGCTCGCTGCTTCTTTGCTGCGACGCTCTTTGCCTTGCGGGCATTAAATCTCTCGAGCATACCCGTTTTGTCGAGCGTAGTCTTTTTTCCGGTAAAGAATTGGTGCGACGCTGAAGAGATTTCGACCGTGTACGTGTCGTACTCTTTGCCGTCGTCCCACTTACTCGTGCCCTTGGTAGCTACGGTAGAAAGGATGAGGAAGCGCACGCCTGCCCCCACGTCATCAAAGATGACTGGTCGCAAATTCGTTGGGTGTGTTCCCTTTTTCATACAGCTACTATACCAGACAGCGGTTCTTGTTGCAACCGTTTATATGTTTAGGTATGCGGGGACGATCTTGACTTGGATGGTGCGCACTTCAGTATAATCCGCAGTACTTGTAGTAAGTATGTAGTTACCACCTGCTGTTATCGATATAGTCTGGTTCCCAGAAGCAGTCATGGTGCCTCCGCTAATAGATTTGCTTAGTCCATTAGGACCTTTTAGTGTACACGCGGTTGCACCCGAACCACAGTTCCAAGTAAAGACAGTGTTGTCGCCCTTACGAACGTTGATTATTTTAATACCCTCGTTTGCAGTTGAAACAGTGCGTGAACCCACTCCAGCAGTAAAGATTATGCCTGTAATTGGCGGCGGACCGACTGAAAGGATGAGGCAAGGGCTCACATTGTTAGTTTCGTCGACTTCTGCAAGAGCTCCTACACCACTTGCGTTTTGATCTGCAACAAAGCAGATGCGGTGTTTCCCTTGTGGGAGGTTTGACCACACAGGGGAATATTCTGGGAAGGCTTCGCCGGGCGCGAGCTGTGGTGGTTGCCTCACTCCTGCATAGCAATCAGACTCCGTCACACCGCTAGGGCCAGAAGATGAAGTGTAGCAAGCAGGACTTGCTTGCGAAACCGATCCGCTTGTAATTTTTATAGCTATGGATGCGTGTTCAATCGGCTCAGCTTGATTTCCATTCCAATAGCAGGTGTAAACTCCGGAACAACACTGTCCGTTTTGTACACCTTGAGTACGGCACGCATTTGCAATTTGGTCGTAAATAGGAGTCTGGTCTGGCTGTAGCTGACCAGTACAGTACGGATCAGTTGGATATACCCCCGAACTCAAAACTGTCCCACCGCAAGTATAATTTTGTTGAATGTTAAGGTCTGGTGCGCCGTTTGTGACTGTTAAGTGCAAGTCTACAGTTCCGTTATTGCCTCTGTCTACCCAAAAGTCGTGCACCAACGGAACACCAAACGTTTTGTTGCCATTGTTATATACGTACCCCCGGAAGGTGACGTTGGAGCCAATGGTATTGCTCCCAGAATAAAGTGACGGCTGGAGCGCGGTTGCGTCTACGCTGCTACCTTCAACAACTGTGAGGGGTGAGCAGGATGCAGTGACAGTTTGTGATGCAAAAGGGCTCGAAAGATTAGTGTTCTGGCTTACCATCTGTGCGTTACCGGCATAAAACGTGCACGAGTTACTTGCGGGGCACGTACGGGTATTGTTGACAATGGTGTTGCCACTAAAAATTCTGTAGGTGAATTGAGTTTGTGCAAGTGTATTGTGTCTAGCAACTGTAACATCACAACATTGACCTGAAACGGTATTTGCGTCGCAAAGTTGTTTGGCGTAATCACCTGAAATGCTATTGCTAAGCGTAGCAGGTATCGTAATAGTATTTGATGCGACCATGCTACCGGAACACATGCCCGTAGTGTCAAAGTTAGTAATATCTTTGAAAGTTTCCTTAACCGGAGTTCCGGAGCCTGCGGCGGAAACAACCTTTAGAGTTGGTCTCCTCGTTCCCGTACTTGGTGAAGTTGCAGAAAAGTTTGGCGCGCTACCCGAGCTAGGTGTGCCGGTAGCGTTTGTCCATGTATACGTATAAGGCCTGAGGCCACCGTTTACTGTACTCATCCACTCTACTTTTGTTCCGGCAGTTGTTGAAGTAACGAGCGGCTGACAAGAAACACTGAGTACGTTTGCAACATTGACTTTCACGGTGCTTGAGGCAGCATAGCTTGAGTTGGAGCACGTAACTGTATACGAAGTAGACGTAAGGGGATTTACGTTTACTGATCCATTCGTAGCTCCACCGGGGATAGTAAAGTTTGTGCCCGTGCATGTGGTACCCGTTGGAGCATTTACCGCTGCCCAGGTAAGAGTTGCTGCCTGTCCTGAAGAAACTGTTGAGGGATTTGCGACTATGCCTACGTTTAGCTGAGCACCAGCATAGTTGTAGAGTACTGCCTTCCAGGAAGTGGTATCTGTTTTGACAGTTGTGCTCGGAACTCTACAGGTTAGATAGTTAGTAAGATGGTATTTGGTTGCGTTCCCTGCTTGCTGACGCAACCACTGTGAACCATTAAAGTAAATACGGTAGTTATTGCTTGGCGAAGTCCAATCGTCGTAGCCCCATGTCAGCGCCCCTGAGCCTGGGAGCAAGTCTGAGCACGCTCGATCCATAGTAGTTTGATCACTCCAAAAGCCGTCTGCTGATCTAAGTGGAGTGATAGAAAATGCTGCGAGATCGTTATATACAGCATTGTTTGTACGAACCTCCCCTTCACTATAGTCAATAGTTATAGGTGTGCTCGTTGACTGTGCAGCTTGTGGGATAGTAGCGGTTCCAGCTCGCGCAGTGCACCGCTTATTGTTGTATTGCACGTTTGTGGGTGCTGTCTGGTTAGAAGAATATGTTTCGATCGTGCAGCACGCCGCAGTGAGGCCTTGGCAATATGACACACACTGACTGTCAGTTCCATCTGGATAATCTACAACGCCAAGCGTATTTCCGCCGCTACATACCGCATTTTGAGTAGTTGATGTTGCGACGCTCCATGTAACCATCCCAGCTTGGGCATTTGTTGTGGCCGCCAAGAAAGCAAAAACGACTCCGACGAAAAGTAGTACTGGCCTGCTTTTGTGTAGTGAATTTTTCATACTAGTTTTTGGGTAGCCAGTCGGTAATTTCTGCAATGCCGGGGATCGTTCCTATAAGCTTCATATTACTACGACGGATATCAACCACGCGAATGTCTGTTCCTCCTTCACCACCGCTTGCAGTAATCAGGAGTGTCCCCGCTCTGTTGAACGCAAGGGAGGTTGCACTTACACCTGGAATGATTAGTATCGGCGTGTAAGTGCCCTGCAGCGATCGCTCGAATATCTGAAGCGACCGGTCGGAGGGGTTCACCCATGCAATTCTTGCACCATCCAAACTCATTGCAACTGGCGTGTCAGTAATGAAAAGTGCCGAAGAAATAAGTGGTGTTGAGACTTCATTACTACTATTGCCGAGCATACCAATCCCACTTGATGTAAGTGAAATTACTGATCCATTGGAAAGCCCCCATGGACGTATTCCGCTGCCGAGCTCATCCTGCTCGCCTGTTAGCTCCAAGCGCACGACTTGCCAATCTTCAAGACGGTTACGGCCATTCAGAGAACTGTCAATTGGAAGTTCCGAGTAAAGTAGCGTTTTAAAGTCTGAGCTCCAGCGTAAATCTCTTTTAACAGTGTTCGTAAAAGTAAGTTGGTTAGTAATTGAGTTGCGCACCACAAACACTTCCCAGCCTCTCCCCGATTTTCCTAAGTATGCAATTACTCCGGTGTTTGAGGAAACTATTGAGCGCATTATTTCGCGCTGCTTTATCCCGGCCACTTCAGTATACGAACTAAACGGCGGCGCTTCCTCTGTTAAGTTTGGCACTGAGTACGTATAGAGTGCAGGAACCGGGTTCTGGCCAGCCGCAGAAACATAGAGAGTTCCGTTTGCAGTATTTTCTCCAGTCAAGAAGTAGAACGCACCGAAAAGTATTGCACCGGTTAAGATAAGCGCCGTGCCTATCGAAGTGAGCGATTGAAGTGTGTCTGACTGCGGCTGCATGAGTTTAGATCTCTTTAAATGTCGGCAAGATGTTGCATCTCACTTCCTTATCGAGCACCGAAAGATCGGTACCGGTACACGAGAACTGATATGACTGCGTCGACTGAATTGGCCCTGTCGAGACTGTAGTGGTCGCAATAAGATTATTGAGAGCCCCCACGGTTGTCGTGAGACTAGCGCCCGAGATACGGCACGAGGTAACGTTCTTTGCAGAGAACTGTAGCTGGCATGCAGCGCCTTTTCTCACGAACGCAGGTTGCGCAACAATGTATGACGAAGGGGCCGTAGATGGAACTTGATTTGGATCATCGTAGCATGCACCCTGTGAACAGCCGAACGCGCAAGCCTGCACAAAGTTTTGTCTGCACGAAGCGTCTTGTTGATATAGATCCGCGCCAACACAAATGAGACCGGCAATGCACTGCTGCGGAGGAGGTGGGTTTACATCGCCGTCACCACCGCCACAAGATGTTGAGCACTGAGATGAACATGCTTCTACCACTGCGCCAGAACAGCTGTTTACTAAGGACTGTCCTGAGCAAACATTACTACATGATGGTGGTTGGGTTACGGTTACTGTTGCCTGCGCGGTTGCACTGCGGGTGGCGTCGTTACAGTTAACTTTGTATGTTGTTGTAGTTGCGGGTGTAACTATGATCGAACCACTTGGCGCGCCGCCGGTTGAAAAGTTGATTCCTTGACACTCAAGGGCGCCTTGTGACCCCCAAGAGAGTAATGATTGTTGGCCAGAAGTAATGGAGGTTGGATTTGCAACGAGCGAAGCTATGAGCGGCCCGGCTGCAGGAGCTGCTGGCATTTGTATGGCGATACACTGCTTTTGAAGATTTTTAGTACCTTGACATGATCCTCCTGGCTGAACTGTGCCTCCATCGTATCCCCGAACCTTTATCATGTTGTTTGTCGGAAACCCTCCAGGCACGGTTTCACCAAAAAGTGCAACTTGGCTTTGCTCAACAGCACAACACCCTCCCGGAGGAGTCACTTGCTCGCACAAAGAATTGATGTCGGTCGGACCGATTGACGATGCATCGGTGAGGTCGCTGTACGTACCGACAAGAGTACCGCCTACGCATTGAGATAGGCCGCCAGACAGTACAGCCTCCGCACTACGCGGGTTTGAGAAGTAAAGCGGTAACACAAATAGTACCGCAGCTGCAAGTATTAGTAGGTGCGTGTAAGAGTTTGATTTCATACTATTTGTTTATGAAGAATACAGTGCTGTCAGTAACCAGCAACTGCTCGATGGTCTTGGTCTCGATTGAGTACCTGCTTACACTTGTGCCTCCATCTTCGGTAAGCATAGAAAGTAGTATGTAGGCTCCGTCGTGCGTAACCGCAAGAGATGTTGGCATTTGGACCTGCTCAATTGCCGCGGGAATATATTTGTTTTCGACTTTTCTAAAAATCTGCAGGGTCTTATCGCTGGGTGAGACCCAAGCAACTATTTCACCAGTACGAGACACACCGATTGGTACTTTATTTTTGACAGGCAATACAGATCGAACAACTGTAGAGGTTGCTCCCTTTGCATCACTCGAGATCACACCGGTCGAGTCTGCTACAATTGTTGACCCGTCTGAAAGCACTGCTCGGTAGCGCCAAGTCAACAACATTTGTGGGTCCTCAGCTTCAGTAGTAGTTGATATGTCCCCACTCAAAGCGTATATGGAAACAACGTATGGACGCCCTTCTGAAACGAGTACTGCGGTTGCAGTACTTGGCGACGCCTCTACTTGAGCGCTCTTACCTCCAAAGTTAAAATCGAACTTAAAGAAGTAGCCGAGACTAATAACTGCGATAAATACAACTATTAAAATTATGATACCGAATAACTTAAGCCAAAAATGTTGTAGCTGCTCCATACAAAAATGATACCACCGTGCTCACGCCTACCTCGCTGAGACTGTGAACTATTTCAGAAGATCGATCTGAGACTGGAAGTAGTCAGCGTGACTCATTACCCCGTTTCCATAAAAAGCATACGCGCTTTTACCTGCATTGGCATACCCGGCAAAATAGCGAAGTGCAGCGAGACGCTCAGCTGCACGAGTGCCAGCGTCTGCTCCGTTTTCAGCCATAAGTAGCGCTGTGGCCATAAATGCGTCGGCATTACTCCATGGGTCTGACGGCGAATTTTTACCGAGCTTTGAGCGAACGATGTCGCGCGACTCTTGGTAAACCCACGGACCAGCGTACGTGCCGTCCGAACCTTTTCCACACTTACCTGTCGTTGTGTTAATGAACCCGCCATAACACGCCCAGGTCGATGGTATAAACTGGCCAGGACCCATCGCCCCTCCCCAGCCGTACCCAGGTTGCTTTGAAACACGCATAGCAGCAGGGTCTAGCCCAAGCGTACGAGTTATAGCAAGATACACCGGAACGTCGCGCGTGGGATGCATGTCAGTAAGATACGAGCCTGTTCCCAAGTTTTGACCCAAGTCAGTCTCTTGTTTTAAAACGCCGAGAATTACTGCAGCACGAACACCAGTGACTCTGGACGCCGCTTCAGCATACGCAAGCGCAGTGCCGAATGAAATTGCAGTTGTGTCACGGAGGTCGAACAGCTGTGCACGAACTTCGGCTGCGCTCCGCTCTTTCACTGTAATTTGCTCCTGATAAATTTTTTCTTCACCTTTTGTCACTTCGAGCAATTTCTTTCGCTCTTTTTCCCGAGCCTCGATCACGCGCTTCTCGTTTATCTGTGCTTGGCGTAAGGTTACTTCGTCATCCTTTTTTTCCTCGAGAACAGCTTTTGCCTCACTCACCGCCTTGTGGCTCACTGTAATTTGCTCATATGAATCTTTAAGTGCCCGCTTCAATGATTCGTAGCGCTCAGCGTCGCTAAAGAAATTTGAAATCGATCCGCTCTGGAACGCAACCTCAACAACAGAAACTTCGTCAAACACTCTACGCCTACGCAACAACTCACTGAGCGACTGCCTGTCTTCACGCAAACGCTCTGACAATTTAATGATATCTGAATTCTTGTCTGAAATATCTCCACCAAGCGTGGCGATGTTGATGTCGCGTGCCTTAATTGAAAGCCTTGCTGCTTGAATTTCGCTGTCGATTATAGAAATGTCGCGCTCGAGCGACTTTCGCTCACTTTGCTTTTGTTGAAGATTCCCCCTGCTAGCGGCTATGTCTGCTTCAATGTTTTGAAGCTCAGCCTCTAAGCGTGCGCGACGTTCTGCAGGAGTCTCTGCATACACAACAGTAAATGATGTGCACAGCGCAAACAAAATCCCAACGAGCACGAGTGCACGCTTCATTCCTACAGTATAACTGAAATTATTTTAGAGACACTTAAAAACGCCAGCCCTTTATTGTGCTGCGGCAGGCTCAGCTGCAGCTTCGCCCTCTTCATCTTCTTTCTTACCCTTCTCTACGCTATCACCGATTGCTGCCATGTCAGGTCCTGCAACTGGAGCTGAAAGATCTTCCTCGACGGCTACTGCGGCAAGCGCGATCACTTCGTCATCGCCAGTTTTAAGTTCAACTCCTGCTGGAAGAGAAATATCTTTAGCGAGTATCTGGTCGTCAACATTTGCGAGCGCCGCAATGTCTACAGAAAGCTCGTGCGGGAGTGACATCGGGTCTGCCTCAACTTCAATTTCATGGAGCACTTTTACCAAGTTTGCGCCAGCCTTAACAGCTGCCGACTCACCTGTAAAGACGAGTGGTATATTTACACTTACCTTCTGGCCCTTAACAATTGCATAAAAATCTGCATGACGAGGGGCGTGGGTAAGCGGGTCAAGATCTACCTCGTGGATGAGCGTAGGTACCTCTTTGCCTCCGATGTTTAAAGTAACGACTGCAGACTCTCCAGCAGCTTTAAGCACCTTTCCGAACTCGCGTACGTTTACAGCGATACTCTCTGACTCGTGTTTAGGGCCGTAAACTACAGCAGGCATCTGCCCTGCAGCGCGAAGCGAGTCAAGCCCGTGGCCCGTCTTTGTGCGAGCCTCTGCAGCAAGCGTGTGTGTCATATATTTGTATTATAAACCAGTTAACCTAAAAAGGCAATTACCACGGAGACACGGGCGCCCCGCCTGCAGCGAGTTTCCATGCTGGCGGAATCTTGATACGAACCTCAACCTGCGGGTACTCGCTCTCGCTTCGGCCCTCTAGCTTTTTGTGACAAAGGGTGATCATGTCGAGCCCAAGCATGTGACACCGCTCCTTTAGATGTTGAAACTGTGGGAGCGCCTCAATATCGTCAACACGGAAATACAGCTTATGCAAAAACGGATGGGTGAGCTGGAGCGTGTCCTTCCCTGTTTCCGCCAAACGGGCCATTTTTTCCTCAAGTTTCTGTGTTATGTGCTCCTCTACCCACGAACCTGCGTCCGCAAGCGCTGCGGCCTCACCAGCACTTTTCGATCCTAGCATTTGCGCCCGCAGCTGATCCCCAAACTTTGTCATGCGCTTATCCTAACACAACACCTTTAATGCCCGAAGTCGAGCTTGGAAGCAGCCTCGGCGTACGAAGTGCCAACCTTTTTCCCAGGGTTGAAAATATCTAGTGGGTCAAACAAATGCTCAACTTTACGAAACAGCTCGTACATCTCGCGTCCAAACATCTGCTCGACAAACGGCGTGCGGACCAGTCCGTCGTTGTGTTCACCGCTAATAGAACCATTGTATGAGAGCACGAGATCATACACTTTCTTAGAAACCTCTTCAATAACTTTTGGCATATCGGGGTCTTTTGGGTTTATGAGTGGAATGATATGAAAGTTTCCATCGCCCACATGGCCTGCAATAGTGTAAAAAAGCTTTTGTTGATAGGGCTTCAATAGTGTTTGTAGTTTTGGTAAAAACTCTGAGAGTGTGTTTGGCGGGACAACAAAGTCGTCTATGAAAGGTGCGGTGCGCTTACCTCGCACCTTCTTACGAAGAAGTGAGAAAGACTCTCGGCGGATCACCCAGTACTTCCGTGATGCGCGCTCGTCGCGAGCCACACGCGCACCAATGCCAGGAACTTTTACCTTAAGCTGACTGACTAACTGCTCTGCCTTCCCTGTTGCAGCAGCTTGCACATCATCACGAAACTCAACTAATAGTACTAGTTTTGGTACCCCACCCACCAACATCATAAAAAGTTCCGGTAAAAACTGAATGCCTACCGAGAAGAACGATGTTTTCATTTGCAATGCAAACTCTGGGAAGTAGCGTGCAGCAAGACGGAAGGTGTTGTCGTCATAACTTTCAAAACTATCTGGCTTCGCATCAAGTATAAACGGTACGAGGTCACCAAGCTCAGCTAAGTCGGAAACGAACACAACCGCCATCGCGCTTTTGGGCTTTGGTCGCACCAACTTAAATTTGATTTTTGTAATAATACCGAGTGAACCTTGCGCACCAACAAAAAGCCGCGCCAAGTTGAGCGATCGTACACCGTCGCCAATATCCCAGATTGCGAAGCCTGAAGAGTTCTTTTCAACTTTAGGCTTATGCTCCTCAATCACTTGCGCGTTTTCGGAAACCAACTTTGCAACGGCGCGGTATAAATCGCCCTCGAATGATTGCTCCTGAAGCTTTTCTTTCAGCGCCTTACCACTTAAGTTTGTGATGGTGTGGATATTGCCATCTGAAAGCACCACGTCAAGCGACTCTACGTACCGTGCGGTCTTTCCGTATTTTAAATTTTTCTCTCCACCTGCGTTGTTGCCTACCATACCTCCCACAGCACACAGCTCACGAGAGGCAGTGTAGCTCGGCAACTCAAGCCCGTAGCGCTTCGTTTCTTTATCAAAATCTCTAAAAAACATCCCCGGCTCTACAAGTGCAGTGCCGGACTCAGTATCAGCATGAATTTCCAGCATACGGTTCATGTGCGCCTGCATGTCAACAACTATTGATGAGGTGAGCGGCCCTCCAGACATGTCCGTACCGGCCGCACGTGGCGTTAAAGATACGTAAGGATCTGTTTCTTTTAGTTCAGTAACCTTTTTTACCAGCGCTGCAACATCGTGTGCGTTTTTAGGCTTAACAACCAGTTCAGGTAAAACGCGGAAGAGTGATGCATCGCGGCTAAACTTGTCGCGAGTTTCTTTACTGTCGTCTACCTCTCCAGCAATAACAGCTCGTAGTGCATCTTTGAGACTCATATATATAGTGTACTCTACTCCCTGATGCGCTATACTGTGCGTATATGGAAATCGACTTTTTGGGGATCGGCGACACAGTCGTAGACGACTTTATTAAATTGAAAGACGCCCACGTCACCTGCAAGGTGAACAAAGAGGACTGCGAGATCTGCCTACGCTTTGGTGATAAGGTGCCGTTTGAGTCCTCAACGATCATCTACGGTGTAGGAAACAGTGCAAATGCTGCAGTAGCTGCAGCGCGGCTAGGGTTTAAGAGCGCCATAATGACTAACATTGGTGGCGACGAGTACGGCAATAAAATAATCCGCAACTTTACTGACGAGAAGGTTGACACCTCATACATCACAACTCACGAAAAGGCTCCGAGCAACTACCACTACGTGTTGTGGTATGGTGACGAGCGCACCATTCTAGTTAACCACTTCGCGTACGAGTACAATTTTATTGCTCCAACAACAACCCCAAAGATACTCTACCTCTCTTCCCTTGCTGGTGCTGCAGAGTACCACGACAGCATTGCTGAGTATCTTGAAGCACACCCTTCTATATACTTTTGTTTCCAACCGGGTACATTTCAGATCAAACTTGGTGCCGCACGTCTTAAACGACTGTATGCAAGAACTTCAATGCTTGTAGTAAACAAAGAAGAGGCTCAGCGTATCCTCGGGCTCCCTGACACAGCTGACGACATAGAACCACTTCTCAAGGGCCTTAATAAACTTGGAGCGCAAACTGTAATCGTGAGTGACGATGCGGCTGGTGCGTATGCATTAACCCCAGGCGAACCCTCAACCATACACCTCCCTATGTACAAGGGAGAGAAAGCTCCGGTTGACAAGACCGGTGCTGGCGACTCGTTTACTACCACCACTTGTCTTTATTTTTCAAGCGGCATGCCACTAAAGGATGCGATGCTCCGCGGGATGATAAATGCCTCGAGTGTTGTTGCAGACATCGGTGCCCAACGCGGCCTCCTTACCAAGGATGCGCTTGAAAAAATTGCTGTAAAGCGATAATGGAAACAGCCCTGTCCTTGCTAATTACATATAAATATCTAATCCTTTTCCCTCTTGCGTTCTTTGAGGGGCACATGATCACTGTGCTCTGTGGATTCCTTTGGAGCACCGGATACATTAATGGACTGATTGCGGTCGTAATTATTATTATGGCAAACCTTGCGGGTGACATACTATGGTACTACATCGGTGCACACCAGGGAGAAAATTTTGTGCAGAGGTTTGGAAAATATTTTAGCCTTTCGGACGAAAAGATTGCTCGTGGCAAAACTATATTTGACCGACACGGTGCACGAATCCTAATAGGCTCAAAACTAACCAACGGCTTTGGACTTCTTATTCCAATCCTCTTTGCATCAGGCATGTACAGAATGAATTTTCGGAAATACATTTTAATGAACTTGCTCGGAGAAACACTGTGGTCATGTGCACTACTTGCCGTAGGTTACTACTTTGGCAATTACTACACACAGATAGAGAACGAGTTTTCTAAACTCGGGCTGATAGGTGTTGTCATTGTTGTTGCTGTATTTCTTGTATACTTGAAAAACAACATCGCCGCAAAAATATATGGATAATCCTAAGGTGACTATCGTGATCCCTGCCTATAACGAAGCCAAAGTAATTACACCGTGCATCGAAGCGTGCTTAAACCAAGACTACCCCAACCTCGAGGTAATCGTCGTTGATAATGCATCGAGTGACAACACATCAGAGGTTGCATCTAAATTCCCAGTGCGTGTTATTCGTGAGGAGAGGAAGGGTCTCTTGTGGGCGCGCCAATGTGGGCTCGACCATGCAACAGGCGAGATCGTCGCTAACGTTGATGCGGACTGCTTGCCCGCCAAAAATTGGGTCTCTAGGGGGGTGAAGTTTTTCAAAGATCCTGGCGTATCTGGAGTAAGTGGGCCATATCATTATTACGATGCGCCACTTCTGCCACGCCTGGTTATACTAATTTGTATGAAATACCTATACAGTGCGATGAATATTTTTTTAAGACTTACAAAACAAGGTGCAATTACTATTGGTGGTAATACCTTGATTAGGAAAAGTGTGTTCTCGATGGCGGGAGGGTACACCACATCAATAGAGTTTTGGGGGGAAGACATAGATACTGCGATGAAACTCTCAAAGATTGGGAAAGTAGCCTATTCAGGCAACCTTATTATGGATACGTCGTACCGTAGATTCATAAACGAGGGCTTCATAACACTCACGTTAAAATACCAATACCACTTCATCAAAAAAATATTTGTTTCCTAAATTATTCCGAGCTTTTGCATCTCCACTTTTTGTTCTGGAGTTGGATCTCTGTGACGCCTAAAGACAAAGTCTGCAAATGGGAGAACTAGATTTTCGTTAACGAATATTTTCTTTCTGTGATTGTCGTGGTGTACGAAATGGTACTGCGCGAGGAATCTGTATGGAGGCAACTTTGACCACCATGGATGTCTCGGCTGATGCATTTCGGGGTGAATTGTATTCCAGGTGAGTACGTATACTAAACCAACAGCAATAAAGACTAGTGGGAACACGCTGCTAATCAGTAGAGCGGTTAGCGCAAGCCACGGCAAAAAAAATCCTAGCCCGACCAGTGTCGTTTTCCATCCTATACGCTGCGCCAAATCCCTTCCTACCGGGTCAGGCTCGTGGTTAAACACTTTGTAGTATTTTTCATGATGTAGCTCGCTATGTTCATGCCGTTCCATCTCGATCGCTGGGAACAATCTATAAAGTAAAGCTGGAAGCGCGTTCTTCTGATGCAAAATGTATCCGTGTACGTAATACTCAATGAACGAGAAAAGGATGAGAGACGCGAGCAGACTAATAAGTGTCTCAACCATGAACCTATTTACGCTTTAGTACTTTCTGAGCTGCACCATAAATTGCATCGGCAGTGAGCCCATACTCTTTGTAGAGCTCGCTTACCGTACCAGACTGGCCAAAGCGGTTGCGTACGCCAACCATCTCAATTGGTGTGGGGAGGTTTTCTGCAAGAAATTCTGCAACAGCGCTCCCAAGGCCGCCTGCAACTTGGTGCTCTTCAACAGTAACGACAGCCCCGGAATGCTGTGCGGCATCAAAAATTGCTTTTGTATCAAGAGGCTTAAGGGTGTGCGAGTTTAGTACAGAGACTCTCGTTCCCTCTTCGTTCAACTTCTTCGCAGCAGCAAGAGCTTCAGCAAGTAACGGCCCCATGCCGATAATGGTTACTTGCGGCGACTCTACTTCGTGCAAGTAATGTGCGTGTCCAATCTCAAAGTGTGTTTGCTCGCTTGTCATGATAGGCGACTTTTCGCGTGTTAGACGTAAGTACCCTGGCTTCCCGAGCTTTGCAAGTGCAAGGGTCGCTTTCTTTGCTTCGACCGAATCGCACGGCACGACTACCGTCATGTTGGGCAGCATTCGCATGAGCCCCGCGTCCTCAAGCGCCTGGTGCGTAGCGCCATCTGGCCCAACGCTGACTCCTGAGTGCATACCGCACACTATTACCGGCACATCATTAAGCGCTATTGTGGTGCGAATTTGTTCGAAATTACGACCCGGATTAAACGCTGCGTATGAAGTGATGAACGGTATCTTCCCTGCTGCTGCAAAACCGCTTGCCAATGCTGCAAGATTTTGTTCCGCGACGCCAACCTCTACATATCGATCTGGAAACTCTTTTCTAAACCAATCAGCCCGCGTACTCTCGGCTAAATCGGCGCACAGCACGATGACACGCTCGTCCGCATTCCCCGCCTCGACAACTCCTTCCCCAAACCCATCTCGAGTCGGCCTATCAATGTTTTTTATTTCTTCAGGCATATTCTTCAGTTACTTTACCAGCGCCAGTTCTAATTTCTTTCAAAAACTTCTCGGCCTCGTCTTTCTTTGGTGGTTTGCCGTGCCAGCGGAAGTCAAACTCTATGTCCGGAATGCCTTTCCCAGGGATGGTGTGTGCGATGATCACAGTTGGTTTTTCGAAAATGGTTCGCGCTGTTTCAAACGCGTCTACTATTTCTTCCATATTATGCCCATTGATCTCGATGACGTGCCAGTTAAATGCCTCGTACTTGTCGCGTAGCGGTTCAAGCGGCATTACCTGCTCTGTCATACCATTGATCTGAATATTGTTGCGGTCGATAATTGCGGTCAGATTATGCAACTTGTTGTTACCGGCCCACATCACGGCTTCCCAGATATTTCCAGACTGATGCTCGCCGTCTGAAAGTGCGCAAATGGCGCGCCACTTTTTCCCATCCATGCGCGCTGCATACGCCATGCCTGCAGCTTGGGAGAGTCCTGAGCCGAGCGGCCCCGAAGTCGTCTCAACTCCCGAGAGCTTACTACGTTCGGGGTGGCCTTGCAGGCGCGTACCAAACTGGCGTAGTGTCATGCACTCGTCAAGCGAAAAATACCCCGCATGTGCCATAGCTGCATAGCGTACAGGCGCGATGTGTCCATTTGACAGCACGAGCCTGTCACGCTCAGGCCAATCTGGCTTCTTCGGGTCGTGATTCAAAATATGAAAGTACAGCGCTGTAAAAATGTCTGTCATACCTAATGGCCCTGCAGTGTGGCCGGAGCCGGCCCTTGTAAGCATTTCAATAATCGTTGTACGCACAGCTCGCGCACGCTCAATCAAAAACTTTTCCTTTTCTTCGGTAAGGAATGCCATACTATATAGATTGTAGCGCACGAAGTGCGACTAGTGGGTTACCGGATCTGAAAATCGCAGACCCGGCAACTAGTGTTGTAGCTCCTGCGGCTATTAAGCTTTGGGCATTTTCTTTGTTGACTCCACCATCAACCTGCAACTCGAGGTCGGGATATTCTTTCCTCAAAGTCTCAATAAGCTGTATGGATTTGGGCGTAAACTCAGCACCTTGAGTGCCCGGACGCTCTATCCCCATCACCTGCACATAATCTGCAATTGCGATATCACCTGCAGCGGACTCGGGGTCGTCGTTTACGGTAAGTGCGAGCCCGAGCAACATCGTATCACCAACCGCCTCCCTGCATTCACGCATCGAATGATGCGAGGCAAAATGTATTACTGCGCATGCAAAACCCGCTGAAACATAGTGCTGTAGCAGTCGTTCAGGTTGGGTAACCATCAAATCAACTTCGTAATCGAGCGCGTCCCAATGTGGAAGCCCTTCAGCTCCAGAAACTAGGGTCTGAAACTTGCTCTTTTCTCCTACATAGGGCCAGGTCCGCAATTTTGTGTATACTCCATCGCACACATCAATTTGCACCGACTTTGTTTCGGAGTATATATATTCAATACGCCTCTCTATGTCAGCAAATGATTGCTCGAGTAGTGCAGGTCGGATGTTAGTCATCGATAGATTGAATGCGTCGCTCGTGCCTGTGCGCGCCGCTGAACGGTGTGCCGAGGAAAATTTTGCACGCCTTAAGTGCTTCACCGCGTGTTATAAAACGAGCGCCTAAAGAGAGCGCATTAATGTTGTTGTGGGAGCGAGCAACACGCACAATATCGTACCCGTCTCGCATACGCTCCGAGCCGTCGATATGGATGTCTCCCTCTGGTTGCTCTGGGCCATAAAAAATTCCGCACCGCACATGCTTGTGACGATTCATCACGAGCGCCTCACCAATGCCTGAGCCGCCAAATACTACTGCTCGGGCATGCACGTCGTCAGCAACTGCTCGCGCAGCAAGCTTCATGAATTCTGGGTAATCGTCACCCTCCACTTCCTCGTGCGCACCAAGGTCGTGCACTTTAAAATTAAGGTTCGACAGCTCGTCCTGGATATACTCTTTCATTTCATACCCTGCGTGGTCGCTCGCAAGGTAAATGACTCCCGTGAAGTTAAGCTGATGCTGCAGTGACATGTTTAAGAAGTGCGTTAGCGTACCCCATTTCGTTGTCGTACCATGCAAAAACTTTTACAAGTGTACCACCAACAACACGCGTTAAGGTCAAGTCTGCAATCGATGCGTGTGTGTTGCCAACGATGTCGCTTGATACCAAATCCTCATCGGTTGTAGTAAAAACTCCTCCCCACCTCTCTTCAGCAGCTGCAGTACGCAGGATAGCGTTTACCTCATCCGCATTAGTAGCACGCTTAGCGACGAACGTGATGTCGACGAGCGAGCCTGCGGGTGTTGGAACGCGAACCGAGACACCATCAAACTTCTTTTGCAAACTTGGCAAGGCAAGCGCAACTGCCTTGGCAGCGCCTGTAGACGAAGGCACCATGTTCAACGCCGCAGCTCGACCTTCTCGCATTAATTTTTTCGACGGCCCATCTACAAGTGACTGCGATGCGGTGTATGAGTGTGTTGTGTTCAATAGTGCGTGCTCAACGCCAATTTTTTCATCCAATATCGCCATAAGTGGGGACGCTGCATTCGTAGTGCACGAAGCATTAGAAGTGACCTTGCATGTTTTCAGCTTGGCGTCATTGATCCCCATAAGTACTGTAGCTCCGAGGTCGCTCGTTTCGGCATCTTTGGCAGGAGCACTGATCACAACTCTCTGTGCACCCCCCTTTAAATGCGCGCTCGCCTTTTCGTAGCTATCAAATACTCCCGTAGACTCAACTACAGTTTGAACGTTTTTTTGCCCCCACGGTATCAATGCGGGATCCTTTTCCGCCAATACTTCGATGCGTTTACCGCCAACAACTAGGGCACCGTTTTCTACAGAAACCGGCTGAGGTAAAATGCCATACACACTGTCGCGGCGCAATAAATATGCGAGATTATCGATCGAACCAAGGTCATTGATAGCGACAACCTCTGCGTACGGCGAAGACAGAGTGAGTCGAAAAAAAGCACGACCTATCCGACCAAACCCGTTGATGCCAACTTTAACTTTTGCCATACATATATTGTACAGCAAAAAAAATTCACTTGTGCCCGCCGGCTGCTGCCGCAGGGCACTGCGCTCACCTTCGTTCGCTTGTTGCGGAGCCAGGATTCGAACCTGGGTCCCAAGGTTATGAGCCTTGTGAGGTA
>CAZQPW010000002.1:0-56413 GCA_964595305.1 uncultured Candidatus Saccharibacteria bacterium | reverse complement strand
ACAAGTGCATGGGTATCGACTCAAAAAAATTAAACGCGGGCAACTGATCCATCTACATCATTTTACCCTGCGACTTGAGTGACGACCAATACGCAGCGGCAACAAAAACAATGCCGATAGTTCCGGTAACAGCTTCCGGCACTTCAGTTAAAAGTGAAACGAACATTGAAACAGCGAGGCCAAAGATCGCCCAGTGCGCACCGTGCTCCAGGTATTTGAGCGTGTCGAGCGTGCGCTCGTGCACCATATACACCGTGAGCGAACGCACAAAAAAAGCACCGACGCCGAGGCCAACTGCAATGATCGGGATCTCGCTAGTGAGCGCAAATGCACCGATCACTCCGTCGAGTGAAAATGCTGCATCAAGGACTTCAAGATACACAAACATAGCGGCGCTACCTTTAGCAAGATCCTCTGCCCCGCCCTCGAACGCATTAGTTATTCCTTGCATACAGAGATATAGCACCACGCCGATGACTCCGGAAAGCAGAGCAGTGAATTGTGCCTCGGCAGGCACGAAGTACGAAACGAGCGCAACGACAGCGAGTGCGAGAGCAATCTCAATCGACTCAACGTTCCCCCAGCGGCTGATACGGGCCTCAATGCTCTTTATCCAATGCAGCTCTTTCTTCGCGTCAAGAAAATATTTGAGCGATACCATAATGAGGAAAGCGGCACCAAACGCATGGATTGCATATTTTGCCTTCTCCAGCAGTTCGCCGTAATGTGCCGGATCAAAAAACGCGAGCATGGTAACTGCCCATGGATTCATCCACACAACCACCGACACGATGAGAATGGGGAGCACTAAACGTGTGCCAAACACTGCAACAAGTATCCCCCAGGTAAGGAACCGATGCTGCCAAACGTCGTTCATGCGAGTAAGCACGCGCGCATTAACAACCGCGTTATCAAACGAGAGCGTGACCTCAAGCATTATGAGTAGTAACGTGAGTCCGACAGCAGCCCACGCTCCATAGAAAAAAACAAAAAAGAGGCCGAGGATAAAGGCTGTGATTGAGAGCCAGAAATGTTTAACAATATACTGCACCTGCTGCATTTCTTAGCTATCGTATCACAGGCTGCTCTTCAAACCAAAACCGCGTACGACCAAGGATACGCCCGTCGGCTGTTTGCACAGTCACGCGCCAAAGTCCGAACTCGTCGATCGGCCTGGAGCTGTACCCGCGATACCCAGAATCTCGCCCTCCGACAATGGGAAAACTGATGGTGCTTTTCTGCACCCACACACCCGACCCTTCGTCATACCACTCCCATAGATGTTGGATAGGAGTTTTGATGTTCGTCGGCGCAAACGCTGCGCTGTAATAAAAGAGCTCCTCGCTACGCACGCCTGTCAACGTGAGTCCGAAAAGCTTTTCGTAAATGCTTGGCGTAAATGCACTAACTAAATACTCCGTGCCAACCTTTTCAACAGAGTGGACCACCGCGCCCTCCTTGAGTGCAAGTGGGATTGGGGGGAGGTAGTTGAGAAAATAAAGTGCATGAAGCCCGACGTACAGAGTGAGCACGCTAAGGAGCGACTCACGAAGTGTCGCAAAGAATCTCGCGCGGTTCGTTGCAAACACGAGTAACAAAAATGCTCCAAACACGCCGAGCGACACGAGGCCGGAAATTACAAACTCCTTTTCACCTATCGAACCTAAGACCATTGGCACCGCGAATATAGAAACTGAAAAAATACAGAAATAATACAGTCCAAGCTGAAACGAAAGTCTTGAATGAAACGAGGAATAAAATTCGTTGATGATAATGAGCGTGAGAGTAATGCCAAGATACGGCCAGCTCCCCGAGAGCGACCCCGCCTGTGTATAAAATATGAGGAAACCCGAAAAGAGACCTCCGAAGGCATACTGGGCCACGAACGGCAACAGCGGGAGCGCGTACACGCGGTACCACTCTAGGTGAATTACTTTTTGCATTGCAAGTATTGATACACCGGCAAGCGCTAAGTAGAGTGAAAGCACGCCAAGCGAAGTAAGCGTGTCAATTCGTTTGAGGAAAATTGAGTCGACAGTGAAACCAACGACAAACGAGGCTATCGAGATAGTGTGGTAGTGCCGCACGAGAAAGCGCACCAGCTGCATACGGCTATTGTACCGCGTTGGTTTGGTAGCGACCAGACGAAAGTTTCGAGACAGTGCACGCGCTCCAAAGTCCAACGCCGAGCGATTTTGCGCTCACTTGCGCGGCTTTAAGGTCGGCAGACTTCGCAACGTCTGGATAATATTTATAAGCAAACGCGTATCCGTTTTGCACGAGTTCTTTTTCGACAAAAGTGTCATCTTCGAGGTACACGTACGCAAGAAACCTGCCGTACTTGTCACGCTCGCTCACATCCCTTTGCAGCGTTACCATTTTGCCCTCAACCATTTTTTTGTTAAATGCTGCCGCCTCTTCCCCGTAACACTGCCTCTGTTTAGTTGGGTGGTGTGTCTCTGGGGTGTCGATACCGATGTAACGAACGGTCGCGCCGTTCTCTAACACTACAGTGTCTCCATCAACCACTTCGCGCACCTTAATTGGAGTTCCATATTCGATGTGTATTGGCACAATTCCGTCAGGGAGCGGATCGTTCTGTGGGACGACCACCATACCAAACGCAAGAACAGATAGCATTGAGGCGATCCCCACAAGTACGCGACCTAATGCGAGCATCTTTTGTGCGCCCATGCACTCACTATATATGGTTACAGGAACTATTCAACACTGTGCGCGGGGCGATGTGCGCGCAGGTAGTACCACGCTGTGTGGCCAATGAGCAGCAGTATTTGGAGGCCAAGCGATTGGAGTGCCGCAACAACGAGCGTGCCTGTAGTAACCCAAAAAAATGCGAGCGTGATCAGAAACGCATACGCGCGCCATTCAAGTGCAAACAGGAACGATTTAAAAATAGCAGACGCCATACGTTTTTTGTAACACAGTCAAGTTGCTGCGCACAAGACGTTGCCTGTGATTAGTGCCAAGATAGATAAATATTTTTGAGCTCGCCAATAATTTCGCGATCAAGTGGAACGGTAGCCCCTTGCGTACTAAGTATGCACCCTCGTTCATACGCTGGCGTACCAACTGGATGCACAACAGATTTAACTACGTCAGTTTTTGTAGGCGGACCAACGTAACGACCCTGAAGACCAGTCTCGGTCTTAACAAACTCGACCCGATTCTCTCCCCACTCTTCAAAGTTAACCTCGTAGGTAAAATTACTGTGACTAAACGTTCGCGAAATAGTTGGGGTTGTGGTTGCAGACTCGTAAGGACCTTCTCCCATAGCAGGGCAAATAATAGTTGCCACTTTCTGCCCCTGCGGGAGCAGTAGGTGCAGAGCTTGGCTCCCCTCAATTGTCGCTGACCATCCTTCTGGAAGGTTAAAAGATAAACCGTTTTGCAACACAGTAACTGTCCTCCCTGCAATTTTGTATGCGGTCGAGGTGCCGACAGAGGCCACTTCTTGTTTGGGTACTACCTTTTGAATTGTTATTGTGTCCGCGAGTGGCTTACCGTCTGGACCAACGACCCTACTATCATTCATGTCTAACTCCCCCTCAACGCCTCCGTCATCAAAATATAAAGATGCCGTAACCTGTTGGCCCACTCGGAAGGCGTCTACACTTGGATCACGGTGAACAATGATCACATTACTGTGCG
This sequence comes from uncultured Candidatus Saccharibacteria bacterium, assembly GCA_964595305.1. Lineage (GTDB taxonomy): Bacteria > Patescibacteriota > Minisyncoccia > Phycocordibacterales > Phycocordibacteraceae > Phycocordibacter. Next base: position 52,744 of record CAZQPW010000002.1, on the reverse strand, counting down.
CTCCGGCGCTTAACAAGTTGCTGACCCCCAAGCTGTAATTGGTCTCGTATGTATCCGGAGTTGTGAGCACCACAAACCCAGGCTGTAGAAGGTGTACATATTTTACTGCTGTGTTGACCGCACCCACCGGCTGTTCGCCAAGCCTTATTTCGTTAACCCCGCCATCTGATACATTAGTTTTCTTTAAATCGTCGTAAAAATACGCTCCCCCAATGACAACCAGTGCTACGGCCAATACTAAGTACGCTTTATAGTGCACACCTCCAGTATACAACGTAAATAAGTAAAAACTGCTTTCTAGATTTTCTGATTTTGCGCGGCTGATGGGTGCTCCCTTCGGGCCAGGGCTTCGCCCGTCAACACCCAACAAAATGTCTCCCAGACATTTCTTCAGTCCGGCAAAAACAAAAAATCCCTTTCGGGATTTTCTGATTTTGCGCGGCTGATGGGTGCTGACCCCACGACCTCCCACGTGACAGGCGGGTGCTCTACCGTTGAGCTACAGCCGCAAGCGAAGCGGATGACGAAAGCGCAGCTTTCATCATCGCTGAGTGCAGCGGCTGGGAGCTAGGCTCACAGCCGCAACGTATTTATCTTACATTATTTCCCTTCAAAACTCAATTACTCAGCTGCAGCAGCGACCTCAATAGGTGCCTCGTCTTTTGCGTTACCCGTTGAGATATTAACGTTGACCATGTTGCGGAGCTGGCGGCGGATCTCGCGGCTCGCCTTGTCGCGGATGAAGTAGAGCTTCGCACGGCGCATGGTAGCGCGGCGGATGATCTCTATCTTGTCGATCATTGGAGTGTAAAGTGGGAAGGTCTTTTCAACACCAACACTAGACATCACCGCGCGGACGGTAAACGTAGCGCCGATTTCTGACCCGTGCTTGGTAGCAATAACGAGACCCTCAAAGACCTGGATACGGGTCTTCCCTTTTTCAACAATCTTCTGGTGCACGCGCACAGTGTCACCAGCCCTAAGGCCAAGCGCCTTTCGTTCGTCTACCTTAACGGTGGTCAATTTTTTAGTGTCTGCCTTTACTCGCATAGTTATTCTAAAATAGCACGAGAGAAGTCACTTGGCAAGGCAGCCTCGAACGTTTTTGCCTCGCCCGAGGGAAGCGTGAGTGAAAGTTTTGCGGCGTGGAGCGCAGGGCGAGTGAGCCCAGCTGGACACACTTTCCCTGCTGCGTACAAATGGTCACACGCTATAGGGTTACCGAGCTCCTTAAGATGTACGCGTATTTGGTGCGTACGCCCAGTCTTCGGCATCGCGCGCACCAACGTGTATGGCGCACCGTCGATCTCCAAGCGCTTCTCCACCTTCCACTCGGTAATTGCTGCTCGCCTTTTATTTTCCTTCCCATGACTCACGCCCCACCTTGGCGGCGTGCTCTTAACGCGCACGATCTCGCGCTCGATTACTCCCGAATCATTTTTAATGTGCCCGTAGACGAGCGCCAAGTACTCTTTGCTCACTGAGCGTGCTTGAAATTGAGACTTTAAAAGTGAGTGTGCCTCATTTGTTTTCGCAATTATCATCACGCCGCTCGTTGTGCGGTCGAGCCGGTGCACGATGCCCGGCCGTGGTACCACTTCGCCTTGCGGCGAGAGCCACGGCTCACCGACATCCTTGATGCTCGGAAACTTTTCAACTAACCAGTCGCACACACTCGGCTCAACCGTCCTGCCGTCTGAGTGTACTATCAGCCCCGCCGGCTTATTGATCACCAGCACATCTTCGTCTTCGTATAGTACTGTGGGCGACTCACTCATGCTCCCATTCTACGCTGCCTCTGGGCAAACTCGTCGAGCACTGCCACATATTCCTCCTTGCTAAACGCAGGCCAAAAGGTGTCAACGAAAAAGAGCTCGCTGTACGTTGAGTGCCACGGGAAAAAGTTGGAAAGCCTTTTTTCACCGCCGGTCCGAAGCACGATGTCTAAGTCTGGCAGCTCTGCCGCCCACAAATGCTTTTGAAAATCTCCTTCACTCTCGGGCGAGCACGAACGCGCTGCGTGCAAGAGCTCTGCCCTGCCACCATACGAGAGTGCGAACCAGAGTGTTAAATCGCAACACTCCTCAGTAAGCTGCTCGATCTCGTTAAAAATAGTTTGGGTTTTTGCATCAAACTTTTCTCGCTCGCCAATAATGCGAATGCGGACGCCAGTCTTTTTTGCCTCTGGTGCGTAGTTTGTAAAAAACTCTTCTATGAGTGACATGAGGTGTGCGACCTCGCCTGGGTCGCGCTTCCAATTTTCCGTCGAGAATGTGTACACCGCGACGTGCTTGATGGCGCCGTGGTCTCGAGACCACTCAACGACCTCCTGCAACTTTTTTCCTCCCTCGCGATGACCGTCCCACGGGTTTAGCCCCTGCGCCTTTGCCCAGCGCCTGTTGCCATCCATTATGATTCCGACACTGAGGCCACTCATATGCGTACGTCATCGTACTATACTAAACTTTATATGAGTTGGATACGTAGCGTGCCACAACACGACAGGCCGTGGATGAAAAAGCACGGCATGCAAAGCGACGCGCGGATCGTAAATGGTATTGCGCACATCGACGCTGCGCGCAACTTTGTGTACGACGGAACCGGCCAGCGCACCAATGAATGGCGGCCACAGCGTGTAGTGGTCGGCGACATAGTGCGCGTGTGGTACGTACTTGAACCGTTCACCAACTTTGCTGGCATTGCACACCCGTACATTATTTTTGAAACAAAAAACTCTGAGCCAATCGCCTTTTCTATTGAAGGCAAGCGTTTACACAACGAGCCGTACTCGGGCATAAAAGGAATGCTGAATGCATACGAGCTCGGGTACGTATGGATGAGCGTTAACGACTGCCTCTCGATGCCGCTTTCGGTCGGGTGCGTAGCGCTTTACTTATTCGAGCTGACGCTCACGCCCGAAGAGTCGCAAAAACTTTTCATTGCACTCGTCGAGGGTACGCACGCGCTCTATCAGCGGCCGCAATTTTACAACACCGTGTTTGCAAACTGCACGACCGTGCTCTGCCCTATCCTCAACAAGGTTCGGCCCGGTTCAGCGCCATGGGATATTTCCTGGCACCTCCCAGGATACTCGGACGAATACCTCATTAGGCGCGGGCTCATGGTTCCGAAAGCGCGCTCACAAGTCGACCTAAAGCCGCATGCGAAGGAAATCCTAGCGCACGCAACTGACGCGCCGAAAGAGTTTTTGGAAATTATAAAGAGGTGGGCGATACAGGACTCGAACCTGTGACCTTCGCTGTGTAAAAGCGCTGCTCTACCAACTGAGCTAATCGCCCGCTCTTCGTGAGTATACCGCACTTCAAGTGCAACCTCAACTACTTTAAACCTGCCGCATTTCGCTCAACAATCTCCTTGAGCTCAGCGACTGGGATGCCCCAGTTTTCTGCAAACTGCGCAAACACACTCTCACGTGAGGTTGGGATTTTGCCAACAAAGTAATGAACCCTCTTTCCTAGTGTCGGATTTTCAAACTCAATACAGTCAGTCATCGCAACGATCGTACCTTCTGACGAAACGGTGTACTGTAGCAAAGCTCGGATAGCAAACTTTGAGCATTTCTTAGTGATGTCGACAGCCTTCATTGTGTGAAGACTTTTCCCGTTTCTTGAATCGTAAATGCCTATAGGCCTTCCGACAAACTCCGTTGCCATTGCTTCACTCCCCTCTACTTTTGGTGCACCCTCCTTCATACACTGTATTATTTTATATAGAGACCATACTACTCGTTCGAGAACAAAAGTCAACCTCGGGACACTTAGGCCTCCACCTAGTCAGCAAGCGAGCACTAACCAAGCAGGGTTGTACTTACTGCAACATTTGAACTAAAATGGTGTCACCGGTCCGAATCCGAGGAGGCCAGCAAGTGAGCGCAGGCGAACGCAGTGCCCTGCGCCAGCAGGCGGCGGGTACCAGTTTGAGATAAGTTCGGACTCCGAGGAGTATAATAAAGCTATGATTCATATCAAATATAAACTCGATAAATCACCGAATCATGGGATTGGCTTGTTTGCTGATGAGGATTTAAAACAAGGACAGCTGATATATACTGCTAGTCCACTTCTGGATGTAAATATCACCCAAGCACAATTCGACTCTTTGAATGATAAAGAAAAGGATGAGATACGCTGGTGGGGATTTAAGATTGAAAGTGAGGGAGTTTGGCATGTAGACTTCGACGTCTCGAAGTTTATCAATCATTCATATGAGCCAACCGTCACACAGGACGCCGAGCAAAAAGATGCTTATCTCATAGCTACACGAGATATACAGAAAGGTGAGGAACTTACTCAAAACTATCTTGAGTTCGAGTCCGCCGAAGATCTAGCTCGAAGGGGTATTTAGGTCTCTGGATTTTCTTCAACCTCCCTGTAGGTATACGCGCCAGAAACTGGGCAGCGGTCCTTCTCTCCCTTCCCTGTAGCCACCTTTCGAACTATCCGTGACTCGAGTAGAGCTTTTGCTCTCCTCGTTCGTGTTTTAAGTGCATCAAATTTTTTCATACATGTAGTATACCCTACAGGGTGCATGTATAGTAACGGTTGCATAGGGTTGGCACATACTGTACTATCAGTTGCATGAAAGAAGCTCCGAGTACACAAGCGGCAAAGCCACACACTAGCGAGCTTAGGCTCGTTGGCCTCAGGGAGATCTTTGCCTGCTTTATGGCTGGCCATGTTTGGAATAATATTGACAGCAACCACCGCACTTGTGCTGAGTGTGGGCGGGAGGAGATTTTAAACGCGTACCACGGCTGGGTAAAAAACGTTTGGCGTTTCTAGTTTAGTGGCCACAGCTATTGCCCTGCTGGCCAATGCCGCTGCCCCGCCTCACTCGCCTACGCTCGCTCCGGCCGCCCCTCGTATCGAAAAAGCAAACCCCGTTGCTTTTTCTATCGAGTGGCCCCGCGTGGAATCGAACCACGAATAGCGGCTTAGAAGTCCGCAGTTATATCCATTTAACTACAGGGCCGACACAGGAACTTTACCACAAAACGCCACTATTTTTTAGGTGCTGTCGCGCGCGAAGGGTCTGGTAGTTTAAGGAAAGGAAACGAGCCTGCCTGGAAAGCTTCCACTCTCGCACTATAAATATTGATCATTTTTTGAAAATCTGCGTCCGTAACGGGTACTGGCGGCGGCGGGACCACGACCGCCTCAGGCGCTGCCTGCGGCAAATAGTTGCCGATAGTGATCAATACAAGCGCTACAAAAAAGACGCCAGCGATTGCAGTTACCACTCCGTAGTCGCGCTCTGCATCGCGCGAAGAAAAGAGTGTAGTGATTCTTTTAAGTAGTGAGCTGATCATTGGAGTTTTGATTTAGTGAACACCGCTACGATGGATCCGCTCCACACACCGCCCTCTGTTACCTCTATTGATACGCTGCGCACGTTCGAGACTCGCGGCAACGACTCAAGCATGGTGACCAACGAGAGTACGTTGGTAAACGGCCCGCGGACATTAAGCGTAACTGAAAGTTCTTCCAGGTATTGAGCCTGTATTTTCGTGAGGTCAGCACCCGTTACTCGGGCCTCAACCTTTGCGGCACGAGCGAGCTGCTCTACCAAAGAAAGTGCATCTGCAGTTCCGTTTGCAGGAACGTAAAACGAGTGCGCCTGGGCTCGCTGCTGCTCAGTGCTTTCAAGGAACTGCTTGGTAACCTGCGCGTTCGCGCCACGAGACTCCTCGGAAACGATGCTCGCGCGCGCTGAGTCCGCAGACTCGCGCGCGCGAGAAATGTCGTACACAACAAAACAAAAACCGCCCAAGAGCCCGAGGAAGATAAGCGCGCGGATGATGAGAGATGTGTTGCTCATGTTACTTTTTTGGCGGGAGGTACGAATAGGTAATCGTAAAGTCTCTGTCCCGCTCCTCAACGAACGCTGCAACAGGAATTCGCTCGTCTTTTACACCAGCAACTGCGCGTATGTCTGTTTCGAGTTTGGTGAGCGAGTCGCGTGACGGTGCCCTACCTCGCGCAGAAACCTCGACCCCGCCGAGCGAAAGCAGCTTCACGTCTATTTTTGAAATACTTACACCCTTCGGCAAGGAAACGACGAGTGCGCCGACCGCGCGCTCTACCACCGGCTCACGCTGCAGCTGAATTCCGAAGCGCACCTCTTCCTTGGCCGCTGCGCTCGACGTTGCAGAGGTCTGTTTTGTTAAGGTGTCTGCGCGCTCGCGCACGATGCCGAGATTTTGAAGCACGTCTGTCTCTTCCCCTATCGCACTAAGGTACAGCGGTACATGGAGCGCAAGCGCAACAGCAAGTGCAAACGAAAGCAAAGACAGTAGTGAGTTGGCAAGTGCGCGATAGTAGCGTGCACGCTGTTCCTTCTGCGACTTTTCATCTATTAAGTTCACCATGTTACTTTTTTATTGCGAGTCCGACTGCGGTTGAAAACTCGAGCGACTCTGCTTTCAACATTGGGGGCACATACGTATCGAGCGAAAAGAGGTTGCGCCACACGTTTGCAGGCTCTACTATCAGCCCCGTATTGTCTGAAATATATTCTACGAGCCCGCGCATGTTAGCGTTACCACCAGAAAGAACTACTGAGGTAATCGGCGGTCGCGGAATGTCGTCTGCCGGCGCATGGTTCCAGTACTCGATGTGCCGCTTAAGTTCGTCTCTAAAAACTGAGATGGGGTTGATCACCGCCTCAATCACATTCCTATTGTGCTCGCCAAGAAGGAAGCCGCGAGTATCTTTTACAACCAGCGCCTCCTCTCGAGTAATACCGAGGTGCCGCATAATCGAGTCAAGCAAAACTTCAGTTCCAAAATCCATTGTTGCTGTGTACGAAACCGCACTACCATCTACAACAGTGATCCTTGTGGTGTGCGACCCCATGTCGACTACGAGCGTAACCGCATCCCTTTTATTTTTAGGTAATACCGCTCGCGCCACAGCATGTGCCTCGACTTCAAGAGATGAGAGTGTGACCCCTGCTTCGCGGAAAACAGTTTCGTACATTTCAACCACACGCTTTGCATATGCAGTGACCGCATACACACTCGTCGCTCCACCTCTACGTACCAACTCATAGTCAAAGACAGTCTCCTGCGGCGGCAACGGCACGTGCGCCTCAAGTTCGTACTCAACAGCACTCTTAATATCCTTAGTACTGTTTGGAATTGCGGTTTGGTATATAAACGCCTTCTTCTCTGAAAGCGAGGCGTGAGCAAACTTCAGGCCATGGTGCGTGCGAAGGCTTTTTAAATGTCCCCGTATTACGTCGGGCTTTTCGATCTCCCCTTCTGCAAAAACCCCCGGCTCGAGTGCCACTTCACCAAACTTTTTTGGTCGAAGTTCAGTACGGTACGCACCAACACTCACAAACTTTATTGAGCCACGAGAAATGTCGACGCCAAAAGCCGGCATGAGCAGATACTGCGGCGGAGCCCAGCCCCAACGCGAAAGGACATGTGCAGACATACTGCACTTATTATAAATTGTTTTTTTGCTTATCGAGGGTTACCTCGCGCGACTACCTGGAGGAACAGAGTTGGTGGGCGAAAGGAGCGAAAAGCTTTCCCCCTCTCCTACCGCCAAGATCATTCCGTTTGAAACGTGCCCCCTGATGGTGCGTGGCTCAAGATTAGTGACGAACGGAAACTGCTTGCCAATCATACTTTCGGGAGATACAAACTCTCGGATTCCTGAAAGGATTTGCCTTGGCTCTGCTTCTCCAAAGTCCACGCTCAACTTCAAAAGCTTGTCTGCTCCCTCTACCGGCTCTGCGGTAAGTATCGTACCTACGCGGATTTCCACTTCCTTAAACTGGTCGATGTTAATCATGTGGGTGTTTTGAGCTTTTCATTTTAGTAAGGAAGCTATTCAGAATAATAGCAGCGGCTTGAGAGTCGACGTGCATTTTCTTTTTGGTGTGTGCGCGGACCTCCTGACTCGAATAAAACTCTGGCTCAAAATGAACAGTGAGATTAGCCTTCGCCTCTAGTTCGTTCGCAAAGTCTCGGACGGCCTTCATCAGCGAATTTTCTTTGCCGTCTTTGTCGGTTGACTTGCCGATCACCACCTCGTCAACGTGTTCAGCTCGAATAAGCTTGATCAACGTAGGCATAAGCTTGCTGTTGTTGTCGAGCGCTTCGCGTGGGAAGCCGACGCTCGCGCTTTCGTCTGTTAGTGCAACCCCCACCCGTTTAGTGCCGTAGTCGAGCCCAAGGTACTTGGCCATAGCACCAGTATACCGCTCAGCCGGAAAAGATAAAATCTTGAAAAAACACCAAAAATAGCGCATACTCTATAGCGGAGGCGTCGCAACCCGAAGGGTCCCCGTTGGGGTAGTGGTCTGGCACATGCATTTTGTATACATAATAAAGAGTGTTCGCTTTAACAGGCACTACATTGGTTGCACTACAAATATTGAAAAGAGGCTGCACCAACATAATTCTGGAGGAACAAGATCAACTCGTCCGTATACACCGTGGAAATTGATATATAAAGAATCGTTTGATGAGAAAGGAGCGGCGACAAAAAGAGAGTGGCACCTTAAACATCCCGCAGGCTTCCTTGAAAAAAAGGCCATTTTAGAGCATACTTCAAATGGAGGCGTCGCATAGTGGTCTAGTGCACCTGTCTTGAAAACAGGCGTGGGGCAACCCACCGAGCGTTCGAATCGCTCCGCCTCCGCCATGGAAAGAAATAAAGAAACGATAGCAAGATACTTCTCCGCATGGGAGAGACAAGACGCGAGCAATTTAGATAAAATCTTTGCGGCTGGAGCACTGTACGCTGTCAAACCGTTTAGTATCGAAGAGTACCGAGGTATCGATGCGATCGTTCAATATTGGAAAGACAATACTATTGCAAAACAAGTGCGCCCAAGGCCAAGCGTTATTAAGATGCTCGTTGACGACGAGAGCGCCCTCGTAGAGTGGCAGTGTGATTACGGAAAACCAAATGGAGAACAAAAGCAGATGCGCGGAATGATGGCGCTTGAGTTTGAAGACGGATTAATAAAAGAGCTCCGCGAACACTACGCAACTCACGTAGTTAAGAAATAAATTTTTTAACTAACTCCCGATATCTATTACGGCTCCGTTACTAAGTACCATGATTACACTATGGTTGATGGGGACAAACGGCTTATAACCTTTCCGTACGCTGCCGTCGGGCTTCTCCATCCCCTCTTTTCTACGATAATGCTGCTGTTCTCTTTCTGCTTCAAGGCAACCCCCAAAGTTTTTGCACGGCCCACTGACGACTTTTCCATTTTTAACTTTTGACCCGTGGCCGCACCCTTCTTTTATGCCACAGGTTTTTTTCATAAAACAGCTCTCATTGTTTGCCATAGGATAGATTTTAAGTGTATGCGGTCACAATAGCGCGTACACGCTGGGCGTGCAAGCCAGCAACCAAAGAATGTAGTAGAGTGGTACTATTGCTATGCTTAAAAACCCATACATGAACGCCGTTTATGCGGCCGGATACATCACGCTGCTAATATTTGGCCTGCAAAACATTATTAAATACGGGCAAGACTTCCCCGAAACGCTTCTCCTTCCACTCACTATGCTTTCCCTCCTCGTGCTTTCGGTCGCACTTATGGGAGTACTCTTTTTCTACCAACCTGCCCGACTATACTTTGATGGCCAGAAGGATGAGGTGTTGCCGTTCATTTTTAAATCCTTGGGTGCGTTTGTCGGCTGTATTTTGGTATTCATTGCACTCAACCTTTTAGTTGCTCTCAGTGTGTAATATGAATACCCTGCGTCTGCAAAAAAAGATCGCCGCATCACGAGGAACAAAATTTCAGAAAGATGTTTGGCACGCGCTTGTTAAAATTCCGCGAGGCAAAACGGTAACGTACACCGAGCTTGCAAAAATGGCTGGAGCGCCGCGCGCTGTGCGCGCAGTTGCTAATGCTGTCGGCGCAAACCCATTTGCTCCCGCTGTGCCCTGCCACAGAGTCGTGCGTGCTGACGGCACGCTCGGCGGGTACTCTGGCAAAGGCGGAGTTAAAACTAAGATCAAGCTGCTTAAAAAAGAAGGTGTAAAAATTTAATTCTTACCACACCTCCTGTAGTAGTGTGAGCTTTTGTTTCCTCGTGTTTAGCGCTGCGTGAATGGGCGGATCGAGATCTTCTTTGGAAGCTTTAATTATCGCTGGCTCAACCCCAAGCGATGTGCGAACGATACGTTGCAGTAGGCCGCGCAGATTGTGTTTGTCGTTGGCCACACCACCAAAAATGACTGCTCTTATGCTCCCCGGTCTTGAAATCTTTTTAATATGCCTGAGATGCGCACGCATATTGGGTTCGAAATGTTCTCGATTTTCATCTCGAGTAACACCAGGAGACTGGTGCGACAAGAAGGAAACCGGTTTTTGGTCTTCGCTCTCTCCAACCACTGCGACGCCCATACACTGATAGTATCCATGTGACGCCTTCGGAGTTCCGTCAATTTTCGAGAGCGCATAGTTCGTTCCTGCCCGAAACCAATCTACGTTCGAAACCCCTCGCGGGGTATCCCCATAAAAGCTCTTTCTTGGTACAAATTTTAACTGCTCCACCCTCACTCCCTCTTTATATCGTATGTTCGGAAACTTGCATAATGTCTTTTGTAGTTGTATAATACTTCTATGGACATCTTTTCACATCTGCCGCATGTTTTGCCTCTCTTCCCCGTACTCTTCCTCTTCCGAAGCAAAGAGAAGCGCCAAGTTGCACACGAAGAGGAGGACCTACGTTTTGCAACAGCTGCGACTGAAAAATTCATGGCAACTGGGTTCCACGGAACATTAGGAACGATCGCAAAGCAGATGAGCTACCTCAATAAATATATTGGGGATGATGCCGAGCTACTCCAGAACAGCTTTATGCATGGCCTCCAGCTACACATCATTAATAACATCCACCACACTCGAAAGATGTTCGGTTCCATGCCTGCGGAACTTTTGTCAGAAAAATACGCACAAAAATATGTTGAGCTTATGGACAACGCAATGCGCATGGGCGTCGATCAAAAACTTGCTTTCGCATACGCGTCAAATGCGTGGCGATACGACCACAACATGCTTAGAGACGCGATAGTAGTTGAGGCACACCTCACTGACGTTTATGAACGGGACATCAGCATGCGCGAAGCAGCGCCGCGCGTGGTCGGCTACCTCATGGAACATTCACCGAGACAGGAGCACCTCGTAGACGCCGTACTCGACTACCGGAGGCGCGGGATGCCCTCCAACATGCCACGCCCTGCTGACCCGATAATTTGGAGGGATCACGATGAACCAACCGAGCGTGAAAAACCGACTGAAAAGGCTCCCTCAAAAAAAGAGGCAAAAAAGCCTGCGGTAAAGGAACTCCCACCGCCAAAGCCACTTGAGGGTGAAATAATTCTTCCTGAAAAAAAGAAGCAGATCGAGAAAAAACAAAAAACTCCAATAATTATCGACCACGAGTAATCACCACTCGATCGGTTTTAAGTTGTGCGTCTCAAGATACGCATTACATTTTGAAAAGTGCGCGCAACCAAGGAAGCCGCGGTGTGCAGAAAGCGGCGATGGGTGCGGTGCTTCTAGTATCAAATGTTTTGACGCATCGATGAGCGGTTTCTTACTTTGCGCAAACGCGCCCCAGAGCATGAACACCACATGCGACGCTTGGTCTGAAACCTTTTTGATTATATGATCAGTCGCACGCTCCCACTTTGCTTTGTGGCTCCCGGGCTTCCCTTCCTCAACAGTGAGCGCGGAGTTAAGTAGCAGGACCCCTTGCGTTGCCCACAACTCCAGGTCACCATTTGTAAAATCTTTTTTAGTGTTGAGGTCGCGTTCAATTTCTTTGTAAATATTTTGAAGCGACGGAGGAAGCCGGACACCCTTGTTAACAGAAAAGGCAAGACCGTTTGCCTGCCCTGGGCCGTGGTACGGATCTTGGCCAAGAATAACTACGCGCACACGCTCAATGGGAGTGAGTTCGAGTGCGCGATAGACCAAGGACTCCGGAGGGAAAATGTGTGACACATAGTAAGCATATCGAATGCATTTTTTTTACACAACTGCTATAGTATGCCCATGCCTCAAGACTACCTCAGACTTTTTTACCATGCAGTGGTGCACGCACTTGCCCTCGTTGGGGTAGCATTCGTGCTCGTGTTTGTGGGAATGGAGTTCGAGTGGTTTACGGTCCGCGGTTCCATTGCGGAGCGTAATGCGTTTTTTGCCTCAGCAATACAAAGTGACGCAATGAAGTGCACGATACCTTGCCCGATCGAATCAACAAGCGAGTGGGCAACGGTTCTTGCAGGGCTTAGTAAAGACGCAGCAGTGGTCAAACGAGTCAGCACTGAAACAGGCGTACCTCCTGAAATGATTGCGGCGGTAGCACTCCCCGAACAGCTTAGATTCTTTACCAGTGAGCGCGAGGTGTTTAAGCGCGTGTTTGAACCACTTAAAATCCTTGGCGCGATGTCACAGTTCTCGCTCGGCATCTCAGGGATCAAGCCAGACGCTGCAATAGATATTGAGCGCCGCGCACCGAACTCGCTCAAGCCATTACTTGCATATAAGCCAGACGAAAAGCCAAACGACGCTCGCTATCTAAGACTCACAGACGCGCACGACCACTATTATCAATGGCTCTACACTGCACTCTACATACGTATCGTTGAAGACGAGTGGAATGCGGCCGGCTTCCCGATCCAAAATAACCCTGGCGTCGTAGCAACGCTCTACAACATCGGCCTCGCCCGTTCGAAACCAAACGCAACCCCGGAAGTTGGCGGCGCAGTAATTGAGGTTGGCGGGACATCCTACACGTACGGAGAGATCGCACAGACCATTTTTACCTCTCCAGAAATAGCAGCCGTCTTCCAAGCAAAAAAGTAGCGATATACTAAAGGGGCATGACAGCTCCCCTACTTTCCTGGGAAACATACGAAGCCGAGTACACGCCGAAGCCCGCGAGCTGGTATATAGCGCTCACTATAATCACGGTAGGCTCTGCGCTCTCCTCGCTCATCGCGGGCAACATACTATTTGCACTCATTCTTTTATGTGCGGGTATATGCATTGCACTAGTCGCAGGCCGAAAGTCAGTCCGCCATAAAGTAGAGTTGCGAGAAGAGGGCATCGTAGTCGGCGGAATATTCCACCCATACCAAAACATTTTGTCGTTTGCGCTTAGCAAAAGAAACGACCGTGAGTATTTTCTCTTCCGTGTAAACGTGGGGCTCGTACCGGTACACATGATCCCTCTCGAGCACACACCCGGCGAACGAGTGGAGGCAATATTAAAGTCAAAAAAAATCGAGCGCGCCGATACACTCGACTCGCTTTCTTTGCGTGTTGCCGACTGGGTCGGCTTGGCGTAAATACTGGTGCTCCCGGCAGGAATCGAACCCACATTGCCTCCTCCGCAAGGAGGCGTCCTATCCATTGAACGACGGGAGCAGTAAAACAAATTATATCACAACAGCGTAATAATTAAAACGCTTCCTTATTTTGTTTCTCTTCGTATTTGAAGAACCTTTCTTCCTCCGATTCGGACGATTTGGTATTCGTCTGGATTCCAGACAGCATTAAGTTTTACACTACAAGGAATAAATTTGTCATCCCTAAGACTAAAACGTACACCCTCTACGGTTGACTCTGAAATACGCCCCGGCAAAATGTTAATTTTCTCAAGCGATAGGATTTTTTTATATAGCTCTGGGTTGAGAATAATGTGCTCCGAGACTCGGTCGTCAACAACTTCGAGAGATGCCCTTCCTGCTTTTTGTGCTGCTTTAGCGAGCGCCAATTTAACAGTCATCCGTTCAACCGAAACTGGCGTTAAGTCAAACACCTCTTTTTTGCCTTCCTTGTTGGACATAAAGAACATATACCTCGCATAGCAAGTGAAGTCAATCTCGTTTGTAAAAATTTAAAAGCGTGATACAATTAGAACTATTATTCTACCTGAAAAAATAATTTTATGTCCGAAAAGGTTGGTGCGGAAAGAGAGGGGGGCCCGAAAGATAAAAACTTAATTACGCTCCCCAGCCGAGAAGAGATGCTGCGTCGTCTTATCGGAGTTATCGATGAGCCTCACTTACGCGAAAGATTTTTCCCGCTGTTACTAAAAAGTGCAGGTGAGGAGCGTGTGCCAGAGGGTATTATATTGATGCTTTCACTTGCGATCCATGACTATACCGAAGGGATGCCGCCCGTAATGACAAAACTTATGTACATGCGTTTGCCAGAATTTATTGATGCCCTCGTTAAAGACGAGCAGGTTGCAGCTCAGACTAAAGCTCTTTACAAGAAAACCATGGGGCAAGCGTAGACGAGAGTAAGTTGCTTCACTGATACTGTTCATTGTAGACATTAGCAATCGTTTCTGCATGCCCTGCTATACTTAAACAATGTTTGAGCAGTATGGAATGGAGCTGATTGCGCTCGTGCACAGTATGGGTGCGCTCGGCGTATTCATTGCAACGTTTGCCGAAGAAGTTTTCGCCCCTCTCCCCTCAGCGGCAATAGTGATCGGCGCGAGCAGCATACTAACACAAGGCATACAGTTCGGCGTTCCGCTCATAGCTACAATTCTTTTTTTGGTTGCACTGCCAGCCGCGTTCGGCTTTGCACTAGGCTCAGCGGTGATGTACGGGATCATCTACTATTTCGGTAAGCCGGTGATAGTACGGTTCGGCCCTTGGATCGGCGTGAGCTGGAGCGACGTAGAGTCGTACACCAAGCTTCTTTCCCAATCGCATACTGATGAGTATGTACTGATTGGCCTACGAGCAACCCCTTTTGTCCCGTCAATACTGATCAACCTTGCCTGCGGTGTAGTCCGCTACCCAATCAGACAATTCTTGATTACTACTTTAATCGGCGGTTTTTTGCGAGCATTTATTTTGGGGATCGTTGGGTGGTACGTAGGAAAATATTTGCACAAAATACTGGAGTCGATCGAATCCATCGTTTTTATTCTCACTTTGGCTGTAGGTGTTGGTGCGATTTTTTGGCTCAGAAGAAAAAAGAAAAAGGCCCTCAACTGAGGGCCTTTTAAGCTCGCTTATTTTGCCGAGCGTTTGAGGAATTTTGCAAGCCGAGACTTCTTTCTTGCTGCAGTGTTCTTCTTAATAATGCCGCGCTTGAGTGCTTTGTCGATTGCTTGGTACGCTGCTGCGAGTTCTACCTTTTGATCCTTCATCGACTTACCAGCAGTTGCTCGCGCATCCTTCATTGTTGCATGGAGAGCACGCTTGCGGCGTACGTTTAAGACGTACTTGCGCTCGCTCGAACGGATTGCCTTCTTCGCTGATTTAATGAGTGCCATAGCTGCATTATACCGCACGCTCTGCTACAATGCAAACATGATTAGCTGGCTCGACGGGACGGTGGTAGGCAGTATACGCACGAGTCTCATAGTGGCGGTTGGAGGCGTTGGATACGAAGTGGTAGTGACCGGCGAAATGCTGAGTAAGTGTCCAGAGGGCACTCCGGTTACCCTGTTTACTCACCATGCGGTGCGAGAAACCGCGAGCGACCTTTTTGGCTTTGCAACGCGCGACGAACTGATGTGGTTTCAGCTCCTGCTTACTGTTTCGGGCATTGGTCCAAAATCTGCGATGCAGATAATGAATAGTGCGGATGTGGGTTCACTCAAGGCCGGCGTCGCCTCAGGCGACGCCGGCCGCCTGGTTGCAGCATTTGGTCTCAGTAAAAAAACTGCCGAGAAATTAGTTCTGGAGTTGCGCGACAAAGTGGCAGAGCTTGGTACGGACAGCGACGACTCTCCTGACGCTGATGTTGTCGACGCACTCCAGCACCTGGGCTACACGCTCAAGGAAGCGCAAGCTACGCTCAAACTGATCCCCCGCTCTATTACTGACACGGAAGGCCGCATCCGCGAAGCAATTAAAATTTCGTCCCGTTCCTAAAATGAAAGACTTAATAAAACGCATACTCCCCGCGAGCCTTATCAGTTCACTACTTCCGCTGTACCACCAAGCCCTTTCTTTTGGCGCTGCGGTATACACGCGCTTCCCCGCAAAAAAATTGTATGTGATAGAAATAGGCGGGACCAAAGGAAAGTCAACAACATCAGAAATGGTATTCGCATGCCTAGCTCATGCTGGCAAAAAAACTGCACTCGTTGGGACCATCAGGTTCGCAATCGGCGAAAAGAGCGAGAAGAATTTAAAAAAGATGACTATGCCTGGAAGAGGTTTTATTCAATTTTTTCTGAGGCGCGCCATTACGGCAGGAGCGACGCACGCCGTTATTGAAGTTACTACGGAAGGAGAACGTCAAGCTCGCACAAACTATCTTTACCCAAACATTTTAGTTATGACAAATGTGCAGAAGGAGCACATCGAGAGCCACGGTTCATTTGAAAAGTATGTTGAGCGCAAATGGGACATTGTGCATAAGCTTGAGCAGAGTTCGAAAGGCGACCGCACGATCATCGCATGCACAGACGACGAATGGAACGCAAAGTTCGTGAACGCGAAAGTACCGACGCAAACTCCGTACAGCATCGCAGAGCTTTCAAATATAAAATCTGAAGATAACGCGACGTCGTTCGAATACAAAAACGTAACGTTTACCCTCCCACTGCCTGGCATACACAACGCATCAAATGCTCTTGCGTGCATTAAAGTGTGCGAGCACATTGGTATCTCTCTTAAGGAGGTAGCTCGTGCTCTCGCAAGTATGCCGCCCGTTCGCGGCCGATCAGAACATGTTGATGCTGGCCAGGATTTCCTCGCAGTAGTAGATTACGCACACACTCCCGACTCATTAAAAGCGCTCTACACTTCATATACGAAACCGAACTCGAGCAGGAAACTCATCTGTGTGCTCGGCAACACAGGCGGTGGACGCGACACTTGGAAGCGCGGCGAGATGGCTGCCATCGCTGAAACATACTGCTCGGAAGTAATCTTGACAAACGAGGATCCGTACGATGAAGACCCTGAAAAAATAATCGAGGAGATGGTTCGCGGCATGAAGCGCCCACCGCTCGTTATTTTAAATCGTCGCGATGCTATCCATGTGGCACTTTCCCACGCGAAAGACGGCGATGCGGTTTTAATCAGCGGCAAAGGCACAGACCCTTGGATCATGGGTCCCGGAGGATCAAAAATTCCATGGGACGACGCAACGGTAGTGCGCGAAGAGTTAGCAAAAGTTTTACCTCGCGCACGTGATACAATGCGCGCATGGTAAAGGGACTCTTGCAAGGACTGTTGCTTATTTTGGGGATTTTCTTACTATTTGGACTCCTGTGGTATTTCTCTGGCGGACCAAATCGCACCCTTTCGCACGAGGGAATACTTTTTCAAAACCCTGGCAGGGTTAACCGAATTCCTCTACCGATACCAAGTGTGATTGGAACTCCTGGGAGCTTTGATGCGTCGAGCACTGACGAGTCTACCTTCGGCTCTTTCACCAACAGCTTCGGCACCTTTGTCGACAAAACATCTCCTTATAGTGAGTATGTATCGTTGCGCAAGCAAAATGCAGGCAAATCTATTGAAGACGAGTATGTGACGATCTCAATATCAGGCAGCGCACCGAAGCCGGTAACCATTACTGGTTGGAAACTCGAGTCAACGGTAACCGGAGCGCGTGTGCAGCTTGGGGAAGCGGCTGATATTCCGTTCCTTGGCGGCGTAAATTCTGTAACCCCTGTAATCGCACCCGCGCAAAGTACCGTGCATGTAATCTCGAAGCGCGCACCAACAGGTTCTTCGTTCCGCGCTAATCTGTGCACAGGCTACTTTACTCAGTATTATGATTTTGCGCCAGGCATTTCTCGTAGCTGCCCGTCGCCAAGAGAGGAGGCGCGCGCCGTGCTTTCCCCTTCTGACGAAAATGAGTCGTGCGACATTGCGCTTCGCGACACACACACATGCACGGTAAACCTTAAAGGGTTACCTGGGGGGATCTCAAATGCGTGCAACGCCCTCATCACCGAGCGACTCACCTACTCGGGCTGTGTCACTGCTCATAAAGCAGAGCCTGGATTTAAAAACAATGAGTGGTATCTCTACTTGGGTCGCACTTCACCGCTCTTTCGTGCACGCGGAGAACGGATCCGTCTTCTTGATGAAAATAATTTAACCGTCGACGTTATCGCGTACTAAGTACGAAAAGCGCAATACCCGTTGCGACTGCAACGTTGAGCGACTCTTTTTTTCCGCCCATTGGTATTTCAAAAATCATATCTGCTTTAGCGAGAACGTTCCCATCAACTCCCCCAACTTCGTTGCCAACCACGAGGGCAAGTTTTTTAATATTATTTAGCCTGTTGAGTGGAACCGAGTTTGCGTGTTGCTCAAGTGCCGCTATGACAAAACCTTCCCCCTTTAGCAACTGCGTCACTGCTGATACATCTTTCGCCTGCTCCCAGGCAACAGTCTTTTCCGCACCAAGAGCAGCTTTAGTTACTTTTGCAAACTCGCGACCAAACCTATCGATCGGCGCAGGGGTAATACCGCACAAGTAGACCTTCTCTACACCAAACGCATCTGCGCTCCGTAAAATGTTTCCTACGTTTTCCGCGCTGCGTATATTGTCGAGAACTAAATGCATTTGTGCGCCCGCTTGGAATCGAACCAAGGACCGTCTCCTTAAAAGGGAGCTGCTCTACCGACTGAGCTACGGGCGCGAACGAGAACGATCGTGGGAGCCTTTGGCTCACATGATGTTCGAGAGAGCGTCCGAAAGCTTTGCTTACGGGCGCTGACTCTTCCGATCTATTATACAGATTTTTAAAATTTATTCTAGTGTCTGTATTTAGTTTCTCCCACGACTCGAGAGCAATATCTCATACATTCTTCTGTGAGGGTTTTTGGGATCAAGACCTACAGCGCGGACCGCTTTTGATTTCAGACCTTTCGGAATTTTCAAACGCTCTTCCCTAAGCACAGTCACCTCAGAAAACTTCGGGTCCTTGGGGAGATAATAGCAAACAACTAGCTCGTCAGAACTAATCTCTGACTCGACTCGCGCGCTTACTCGGGTTGCACTAACGGGGAGTTGTATATTTCGGAACTCACTTGTTTTATTAACAACCCCATCTCCTTCTAATGGAACAAAAATAAATTCGTTTGGTTTAAGTATTGCGTGCGAAGCGATGCTCCCTATACTAAACCTGTTTGAATAACGCTGCCAAGTAAGCGTTGGGTAGAGCGACACTCTTCCGTCTGCCATCCCATCTTCAGTTAATGCAATATATCTGCGATGAGGGTTCTTCAGCTCAGGGTACAAGTCAGCACCCTCTGCAATCTGCTCAAAATGTGCGCGACTTGCTCTTACGTCCTTCTCACTCTCAAAATGTCTTCGGGCCAGCGTGTAAAGATTTGTTTTTGAATCTCGCTCAAGTTTGTATGGCAACGGCTTGGGTAGCTCACTTCTCATAATTAAAGTATCCCTCCTTGGGTGACGGGTGTCAATCACAACAAATTTGACTCGATTCGAATTATACAGTATAATATATTCATATGGAGGGCGAGAAAAGAATGCAAAGCCGCCAAGAAAAGTTGGAGAGGTTAAGGCCGTTTTACGAGCTGCAGCTTCTCTTCGCACAAAAGATATCCGAGCTGCGCAACAAACCGCTTGCCGAGGCACTCGCTGAATGCACGACACTCTATGCAGACATAGGCTTGCCATACGACCCAACCCCGGCACACGACGCACACTGGGCAGCATTTGTAGCAAACGTAACTGCTCTGCCCAACAACGCTATCCGCCTTGAATATATCACGGAGCGCATAGCTCAGGCACCTGAGCGACACGTCCCAGGAGTTTACTGGCACGGTTGTTTTGGTTATGAACTAACAAGCGACCGCTCGGTTCAAATTCATTTCCGCAATACCGATGCATCACGCAAAGGCCCCCTGAGTAAAAAACGCCGGGCAGCCCGTTTGCAAGAACTTAGAGAAATGTTTGAAGAGATCCAAACTAATCACCCAAAAATAACCACGGTGAATGGACGTTCGTGGCTGTACAGCCGAGAAGAGTATCGAACACTCTTCCCTCTTTCATACCAAAGAAACATCATGCCTATTAAAAAATCATCGTATTTTACCGGCCAAGGATACTGGGGCCAGTTCGTCACAAGCGATGGTTCTGTAAACTCTGAACTTGCAAAGCAGTTTATAAAAAATCTTAAAAAACTAGACCTTTCAAACCCTTCGCTCGTCTTCCCAGTAAAAATGTTTAAAACCTCGGCTCCGATCGAAGACTTTTTTGCCTTGTATTTTAAGTAATTATTTTTTTAACAAAAAAGATTCGAGCAACAGTTCGAGCGACCCGTACCCCAACCGCGCTCTATGGTACAACTCGGTTAGTTCTCCAAGCGCTGTTTCTGTTGCCGCCAAACCACGCTTTGCGACGGCTGCCTTGGCTTTTCTAAATGGGTAGTCCTTCATGCCAGCTTCTGCTGCGCTCCCAACCTTACCAGCAAGCACCATTCCCCTTAGGCCCCAGGCGAGAGTGCCGTGTATCTCCTCTGCCTCGAGCCCTCCTGCAATCAGGGAACGATACTCAACCCACAAACTCTTCCTGTCTCCCGCCTGATAGGCGTCGAGCAAACCGAACGCCGTTGCTCGAGACTCAGTCGCTTGCATATTTTTAAGATCAAATGACTCGAACACTACTTTCTTGGGAAACTTTTTTCTATCTAGCGCGCCAACTTCTGGTTGTATAGCAATTACCAATTCGCTCGCTGAAATGAGTGCATCCATATTTGAGAAAAGAAACTCTTTCCCTTCCGCACTCTCAAGTGGGCGCTCTAGTATAATCGTGACTACGGAAGCGAACATTCCTGCCTGTCCCATGTACCCCAACGCCTCGCCAAAAGCGACCCCTCCTTCACCCACGCGAACAATCTCCGCTCCTTTTGCACGCCTAGCTGCCTCAGCCTTTGCGCGCACCACATCACCGCCTTCAAATACGACGAGCATTCTTTGAGTGTAGCATCGAAAGGTCGTTAAACTCTTCTGCGTCGTACGCCACTATTCCCTCCTTTTTCTTCATCACGAAATCTTTGATACCAACATCAAGGACAAGGCGACTACAGACAGTACAGCTCGGCTCACCGGAACACACATGCTCGTTAACGTCATCAATTTTTGCGTAGTACATCGTGGAGCCGGGCACAAACCTTTTGTAAGTAGAAAGTGCCGACATGATAGCGCGCTGCTCCGCGTGGACACAGCACGGGTCACTCTCTGGGCAACGCAACTTTTTTACATTGTTGAGCGGTGGTGCGTTATAGCCGTAGCCGATGACACCGATTTTATTTGTAATGATCGCACCCCGCTTCCCTCGCTTGCAAAGCGCGCTCTTTGCAACCTCAGCGGCGCGACTCAAATACGTATGCGCCTCGATTTTTTCCTGCCCTTCTAATATCCTCATAGCTCTCGCATATCGTCCCACGACGTGCCCGTAGATGCAACTACCGTAGTTGGGACCCCGCGCGCCACCTTTTCGTCGAGGACGTGCTCCATGAGCGCGCGGATTTCCGCCACAACCGCTTCCGCCTGCTTCTTGTCACACTCAAATATAAGTTCGTCGTGGATTTGCAAAATGAGCGCGCATGCGCCGGGGAATTTATCTTTTATTAACTCAGAAACTTTCACCATCGCTAGCTTCATGATGTCCGACTGGGAGCCCTGGATTGGCGCATTGATCGCCATGCGCTCTGCAGATGCGCGGATAAATGGTAGTGGCGACTTAAAGCCTGGGAAGTAACGCTTGCGTCCATAGAGCGTTGTTGTATACCCGAGCTTCTTTGCAGTCTCTATACTCTTATCTAAATATGCTGAGAGTGTAGTGAAGGTCGCAAAATAGGTATTCATGAACTCCTGTGCTTCTTTACGATCGCCACCGAGCTGCTCCCTAAGCGCGTTCACCCCCATTCCATAGAGGATCCCGAAATTAATCACTTTCGCTCGTCTACGCATTTCCTTGTTCACCTCGCTTTCTTCAACACCAAAAACACTTGCAGCAACGGCTGCATGCACGTCTCCTCCCCTCCGAAACACCTCACAAAGCTTTTCATCACCCGAAAGTATTGCCGCGAGTCGCAATTCGATTTGTGAGTAGTCGAGCGCAAGCAGCACCTTGCCTTTCCCCGCAACGAATGCGCTTCTTATTTTTCGCCCATCCTCTGTTTTGACAGGAATATTTTGAACACCGGGATCTTTACTCGCCATGCGTCCCGTTGCTGCCCCGGTTTGAATAAACGTTGAGTGGAGTCTGGACTCGGCATCGAGGTACGGCGGGATCGCGTCAACGTATGTACCCAAAAGTTTTGCGAGCTCTCGGTAACGAAGTACCTTGTTGATGATTGGGTGCTGATCTACAATTTTTTGAAGCTCAGATTCTTTAGTCGAAAGTTGTCCGCCGGCAGTCTTCTTTTGTTTCGTTCCCCCGAGTTTCATTTTGTTAAAAAGAACATCTCCAAGTTGTTTTGGTGAGGCAACATTAAACTCCACTCCAGCGTCTTTGTGGATCATCCGCTCAAGCTCTTTCAGCTCGGCATTGAACTCCTTCGAGAGCACGTCGAGGCGCGACCGATCTATAAGTACGCCCGTCTTCGACATTTCGGCTACTACGGGGATGAGGGGTTTTTCAATATCAAAGAACACTTTGTCGAGATTTTCTTTTTTTACTTTCTCTAACAAAATTCTGTGCGCCTCGGTCATATCGCCAGTACCTGCCGCAGCATACACATCGTCAGGAGTTGGATCGGTTGTTTCCGGGTTTAGTAGCCACGTAAGAACGGCACACTCTGGAAAGAGAGGGTCTTTTGCTCCGGTATCAAACAGCTGTGCAGAGGGGTTTGCCGCCTTCGCCCTACCCTCCTCTTTTTGCGTATAGTTAAATTCAGTCTTTGGTTGCTCATCGACGCCACCAAGTTTTTTGAATCGCGGCACGAGCGAACGGAATCCCATCTCGTTTGCATATGCAACCGCCCGCTCAACGGAAAAGGTTTCGATCACCCCCGCACTATCGTCAAATGTCACCGGCGCATCTTTTCTAATTGTGGCAAGCATTTTAGAGAAAAGTGCCTCATCCTCATGTTCGGTGACCAAATTTTGGATCCGTTCTCTAAACCCAGCTATGACAAGCGCATTCTTATTCTTCTTTAACGCGGAGTACATTTTTTCTACCGTGCCAAACTTTTTAATCAACTCTGTTGCCGACTTCTCGCCTATACCTGGAATACCAACAATATTATCCGAGGTGTCACCCGCAAGTCCTTTATAGTCGCGCACTTGCTCTGGTGAAAAACCGAAGCGCGACTCTACCGCTGCCTCGTCATAGAGAACAGTATCGGTTAGCCCCTTCCTCAAAGTAAACACGCGCACGCTTTTTCCTTCAACAAGTTGGAGTGTGTCCATGTCGCCCGACGCAATGATGATGTCGTATTTCTTTTTCTTTTTTTCTACTATTGTTCCGATCACATCATCTGCCTCAAAGCCGGGCGCGTCGTAAATGGGGATGCCGAGTGCAGTGAGCGCGTCGCGTGAAAGCGAGAGCTGTTCTACGAGTGACTCATCTATCTCGGCGCGCTTCCCTTTATACTCTTTGTATACTTGGTGCCTGTGTGTGCCACCGGGCAAGTCGTACGCCGCCGCAACTACGTCCGGTTTGAGTTCGTTAATAATACGGAGCAGCATTGTTAGCAGGCCGTACACCGCCTGAACTGGCTTTCCTGACGGCGAGGTAAGCGGCGGGAGCGCATGGTACGCGCGGTGGATGATTGCGTGTGAGTCGAGGACAACGAGGAGGGGTTTACGCTTCATAAGTGATTTCTCTTTCAGTGTCATTAATCACTGTGAGCTTAATTTTGTGTGCGCCTTGTGGAAACGCGGTGCCCAACATTTCCGGCCACTCAACGACCACCAACGATCGCGGCTCGCCAAGAGTTTTTTCCCAGTCGATCGTACCACTCTCCTCTTTTGTTATTCTATATGCGTCGACATGGACAAGTTTTAGAAATGGACTATCTTCAAGCACGTATGACGATTGTATGACGTACGTTGGGCTGGTCACCACTTCAACCACTCCAAGTTGGCGTGCAAGTTCTTGTACAAACGCCGTTTTCCCACTACCAAGTTCGCCTGAAATTCCGACAACATATGCATGCTGAGCGGCGTCTTTAGGTAGTGTCGCTAGAAAATCGCGAACGACTTGTGGCAAATCCTTAAGCGTGAACCGCATACCCGCATGGTACCATTTTCACTATGAAGGACCTAGTTGCGGATGATAAGCTGAATGAGCTCAGGCGGCGCGAAGAAGAGGAGCTCGCAATGATTTTGAGTCAAAAATACAGCGCAAAATATATTGACCTTTCTCGCGTAACAATTAACTCTGATGCTATCCGCCTCATTCCTGAGAAAGACGCACGAGACGCGGAAGTTTGTGCTTTTGACCTCGTGGGGAAAAGAGTTTCTTTTGCAGCGCGCGCGCCTAACGCGCGCGCTGCAGAGGCAATTCGAAACGCACTTACTGAGCGCGGGTACGAAATAATCCTCTTCATGGTCTCCAAAGCCAGCCTTGAGGTCGCTTGGAGCAGATACAGCGACCTTTCTTTTGCAACTAACACTAAAGAGGGCGTGATCGATGTCTCGAGCGAAGATCTCACCAAAACTATTGCCGCTATCAAAGGCATTGAGGACATCCAAAAACAAATAGCTGAAGTAGAGTCGCTAAAGCGCGCGTACCGCATCAGTCGCATCGTGGAAGTGGTGATGGCGGGCGCATTTGGAACCGGCGCATCTGACGTACACATTGAACCTGAAGAGACAAGCGTGCGCCTGCGGTACCGCCTCGACGGCGTACTGCATGAAGTTGCTCGCTTTCCGTCAGACACACACCAGCTACTGCTTTCGCGCGTCAAACTTCTGTCTGGCCTTAAGCTTAATATTCACGACCACGCGCAAGACGGCCGCTTTAGTATTAAATTACAAAGCTCGGAGATCGAGGTGCGAACCAGTATTATCCCGGGCGCATATGGCGAGTCTATTGTGATGCGTCTTCTAGACCCGAAAACAATTTCAGTTCCGTTTGAAAAGCTTGGCATGGAACCGAAAATGAAAGCTCTCATTGAAAAAGAAATCTCGCGCCCCAACGGTATGCTCCTTAACACTGGCCCGACCGGAAGTGGGAAATCAACAACACTGTATGCATGTTTGAAAAGAATCTCGACCCCCGAAGTTAAATCAATCACCATTGAAGACCCTATTGAATATCACGTTGCCGGACTAGTCCAAACACAAGTTGAAAAAAACTACTCATTCCTCCAAGGCCTCCGCTCTGCCCTGCGCCAGGACCCAGACGTAATTATGGTGGGCGAGATCCGTGACGCTGAAGTTGCACAAACCGCCATCGACGCGGCTCTGACTGGGCACTTTGTGTTCTCGACGCTTCACACCAACAATGCTGCGGGCACGTTCCCGCGACTCATCGATTTGGGCATTGACGCCAAAGTATTCAGCTCTGCGATTAACATCGCGATGGCTCAGCGCCTTGTTCGTGTCCTTTGTGAAAAATGTAAAAAACAGGTCGCCATCCCAGAAGGGAAAAAGGCACTTATCGACTCTGCGCTCGCAGGCCTACGCGACAAGAGTATGATTCCTCCCGACGTGAGCCACGTTTATGAAGCACCCGGCTGCGCAGAGTGCCACAACACCGGCTACAAAGGGAGAATAGGTATTTTTGAAGCGCTTGTACTCGATAAAAAGATCGATGAACTCCTGCGCACACTCCCCTCTGAGCGAGAAATTCGCGCTGTACAAAAAACGTACGACCTCATGCTTATGCATGAGGACGGAATCGTGAAAGCGCTAAGTGGTATCACGTCTCTTGAAGAACTTGAGCGTGTTGTGCTCCTTGATGGGAACTAAAATCGCCCCCCTTCCTGTCAGATAAGGACTTATCTGACAGGAAGGTAGTGAAAAGGACCGCTCCCCTCTCAACGACGCTTTGCAAGAATGGTGGAAAAGTAGTTGAGGATAGGGCGAGTCGACCACCACTTAAGATGGAACCGGCCCGTCCTTACCGCAAAGCCACGGCGTCGCTGAGATGGGAGTGGTCCCTTCTCACTGAAAGTATCGTATCATACTACACCACAAAAGTCAAGCTCTTCTCCTTCCTTACTTTTTTGTCTGCTGTTTAATAAATCGGAGTAGAAGTAGGTTTCGTGTTGAAATTTTATTTCGAAATTTTGCATTATCAACGTGGAAGCGGACGGTTCTGGTGCCAATGCCGAGTAAGTTTGCGATCTGTCCGTCTAGCTTCCCGCCACGCAGTAGTTCGAGTATCTCAATTTCTCTTGGACGCAGTTTTAGGATTGGACTTGCCGGCTCTTCTGGAATAACTATCGGCTCGTCAACTTTTTCAGACGCAAAGTGTGCAATGACGGCCGCGCGCGATTGAAGACCAAAGTTCGCCTTCCTTTTTAAGTTGTCGTAGTGGTAGCGGACAGTGCGCGGTGATATGCCCAAAATTATACCTGCCTCGATATCACTTTTACCAAGGGCAACGAGACGTATGACGTCTAACTCACGATTACTTAGGATGGGGTGTTGCCTTTGTTTCTTCTCGACTGACTCCATCGCCTGAGCCTACACCCGCCGGGGCGGGTGGTCAAGTTTATAGCTTCCGGCTGTCGTATGCCCAGTGGAGAAGGGCTTGGCGTTGTACTGGCCTGCAGTTTATGTCGCCCTTTGAGCAGTGACGCTGAAGCTGAATGATATGTCTACGGATCATTAGCCAGCGCTTGATCTGCCTCTCGTCTTCCTTCCCGAGCCTCCTGCCATCATAGTATCGACAGTACCACTCAAACCAACCTTTTGGGTCCTTGGGGTGTATCCAACCTTTCTTTTGCCACACACTAAGCGGTTGAGAGGCCTTCACTTTAAAAAAGTTTTTACTCTTGTCATACGGCGCATTACTAAAATAGCTGCCACCAAAGACCCCCAGCTTTAACATTTGTTTTGGTGTCAGCTGTGGCTTGAAGCGCGGATCGAACTGTTTTCCTCGTGGTGCACGACGTACCATACCTGATAAGATTATAGGGTATGGCTACCCAACCTCAAACTCAAAACCAAAAACCGGACACCTCCCTCGACCAAACACTGCGACCACATCGTTGGGACGAGTACGTTGGCCAAGAGCAGATAAAAGAAAACCTGCGTGTCCTACTTACCGCTGCCAAAGAGCGCGAGCATGCACCAGAGCACACACTACTTTATGGTCCACCAGGCTTAGGCAAAACAACACTAGCTCACCTTGTTGCCGAGGAGCTTGGTAGCCCGCTCAAGGTTACCGCGGGCCCCGTTATTGAGCGTGTGGGCGACCTAGCGGCAGTACTCACAAACTTGGAACCAAACTCTGTTTTATTCATTGACGAAATCCACCGCCTCAACAAAACAGTCGAGGAGGTGCTCTACCCTGCAATGGAAGCTGGCAAACTCGACATCATAATTGGCAAAGGCCCCTCAGCACGTACGATCGAACTTGCGCTCCCGCCATTTACATTGATCGGCGCAACCACGCGTATCGGCCTGATATCTTCCCCGCTTCGCTCGCGCTTTTCTGGAGGTGTATTCCAGTTGGATTTTTATTCTGACAAGGAAATTCAAAAAATTATTGAGCGCTCGGCTAAAATTCTTGGTGTAGAAATCGCTCCAGACGCAACGGCAGACATCGCTAAGCGCTCAAGGAGGACGCCGCGCACCGCAAACTTCCTACTCAAGCGTGCGCGCGACGTCGCACAGCTCGCGCGCTCAGAGATCACCACTGAGGTGGCCGAAAAAACGCTTGCCATGATCGGTATTGATGCGGCTGGACTAACGCCGAGCGACAGGCGCATACTCGAGGCGATCCTCATTAAGTTTGGCGGCGGGCCGGTTGGTCTCGGCACACTTGCTGCAGCTGCAGCAGAAGAGGAGGACACCATAGAGGCGGTTTATGAGCCGTATCTTCTGCAGGAAGGATTCATTGAGCGCACGCCAAGAGGGCGAGTAGCCACAGACAGGGCGCGTACACATTTAAAACTCGAACCAAAACAAAGCTCATTAGTATGAGCACCTCAATAGCAGTAGACCCTGGCTATGATCGTGTGGGTATTGCAGTGTTTGAAAATAAAAACCTCGTTTATTCTGAGTGCTTTGAAACTGATAAAAAGCTTGCATTCCCGGAGCGACTCGCTGCTGTGCACAAACGTATTGAAAAACTACTGGCCGAACACAAACCAAAGTCGCTCGCACTCGAAACACTATTCTTTTCTACAAACGTAAAGACGGCTATTAAGGTAGCGGAGGCACGAGGAATTGTGCAGCTCGCAGCTGGCGCGGCAGATATACCAGTTGTTGAGTATTCTCCGCAGGCAGTCAAGATAGCTGTGACGGGTTCGGGTAGCGCCCCAAAAGAAGCTGTAATTAGGATGGTTCAAAAACTAGTTGCGCTCCAACCCGGCAAGCGGCTTGACGACGAATACGATGCTATTGCCCTCGGAATTGCACACACCAACACGATATCCACACACAAGGAGCATTAAACGACTTGCACTCTTTCTACAATTTGATACAAATGTAACGTCGGCCCAGCCGATACGTATGTCAAATAACAAACAAAGATCAAAAACCGAAGAATCTGAGGAGGAGATTAACCCCGACTTGCTTGAAATGGACGTGGACGAGGGCGACGAAACAGACGAGGAAGACTTCATGGGAGAAGATGTTGGCGGCTCTTGGAAAGGTTTCGACGAAGAAGAGTAATCTACCGAACTATCTTCACAAACCGGTGTTTACCGATGCGAAACACGTGATCAATGGCCGCAGGGGCATCTCCTGATCTGATTTTGTTTCCGGTCGTCATGTCAACTATTGCCTCCTGCATCACCAGGCGCACAAACTCGGAATTCGAAGAAACTATGCCGCTCCTTACAAGCGTGTGTTTTAGTAGTCCTGTGTATTTGATTTCTGTTACATCTTCTGGGACTTCGCCCTTACTGAAGGTCTTTTCGAAATTTTCCTGCGCTGCGTCTGCTGCCTCAGTACCGTGATACATGCGCACGAGCTCGTGTGCAAGCGCCATCTTTGCGTCCTTTGGGTGGCCAGCAAGTATTTGCGCCTGCTCTTCTTTTGGTACGTCTGTACACACGTCAAAATACAGTGCCACCAGCTCGTCCTTAGTTGACATTGTTTTTCCAAACATGTCGTTAGGTTCGTCGGTGATATAGATACAGTTGTTGAAAGACTTGCTCATCTTCCTTCCATCGGTCCCCTCAATCAGCTTTGTGGTCAAAACAAATTTTTCTCGCTTACCATATACCGACTGTAGGTGCCTGCCTGCGAGCATATTGAACTCTTGGTCAGAACCGCCAAGTTCGCAGTCCACATCCAATACAACTGAGTCATAGCCGACCATTAGTGGGTACATAAACTCGTGAACTGAGATCGGCTTACCTTCGGATATTCTTTTTTCGAACATGTCTCGCTGCAGCATCTGCTGGACGGTAAACCTGCTCGCGAGGTCAACTATTTTTTCAAAATTTATCTTATCTAGCCACTCGTGGTTATACCTGACTTCAAATTTTGTGAGGTCAATTACTTTTGAAACCTGAGCCACGTAATCCTTAAAGTTTTCTTCAATCTGCTCTTTGGTAAGCACACTGCGCGCGGCATCTCGCCCGGTTGGATCACCTATCATCGCAGTAAAGCTGCCTACGACTAGTATAATTTCGTGGCCAAGGTCGGAAAATTGGCGGAGCTTTCGTAAGGTCACCGTGTGTCCAATATGTAACTTGGACCCAGTTGGATCAATGCCGTGATAAATGCGCAACCGTTCGCCTGATTGTAGTTTTTTTATCGCGAGCTCTCGTGGGATCACGTTCTCTACCCCTCGAGTTAAAAGCTCATTAATCTTTGTCTCGTCAGTATCAATCACCCCATCATGATACGATACATTTATATGAAACGCCATATGCGGCACCTTAGCCGAGCAGCTCGAGTGCCGTCCTCATGGTACGAGCGCGCACTTCTTGTTCTTTCCTTGTGTGCCCTTTTGGGCGGATTTCTCCTTGTGTGGGCTGCATCACTAACCATTCCAGACATCGAAACGCTCCACGACAGAAAAATAGTGCAGTCAGCGAAGATTTATGACCGCACCGGCAAAATACTGCTCGATGATTTGGGCGACGATGTTACTCGTACTCTAGTTCCGTTCGAAGACATTTCTCAGAATATAAAAAACGCTACGATAGCGATTGAAGATGATCAGTTTTATACACACCGTGGTATACGCGTGATGTCGATCATACGCTCGCTTGTGTATAACGCGCTCTATGTTGGCTACACGCAGGGCGGATCAACCATCACACAACAAGTGGTAAAAAACTCGATCCTCACTCAAGATAAGACCATCGCTAGGAAATTAAAGGAGTGGGTACTTGCAGTGAAGCTCGATGCGTCGCTACCGAAGGACAAAATACTCGAAATATATCTAAATGAAAACCCTTACGGTGGCTCTTTGTATGGAATCGAGGAGGCTTCTGAAACCTTTTTTGGTAAGCCGGCAAAAGACGTAACACTCGCCGAAGCTGCTTACCTTGCTGCAATTCCTCAAGCCCCCACCTACTATTCACCATACGGAAACCACAAAGACAAGCTCGATGAGCGCAAAAATCTAGTGCTCACCAGGATGCACACGCTTGGAATGATTACAGACAATGAATTTGAAAGCGCAAAGTCTGAAAAAGTTGTTTTTGTTCTTACAAAAAAGGGTGGCATCCGTGCGCCGCATTTTGTGTTTTTTGTGCGTGACGAACTAGAGCGCCAGTATGGACCAGCGGCACTTGAGGAAAACGGGTGGCGAGTAATAACCACTCTAGACGCAGATCTTCAAGGTAAGGCTGAAGAGATAGTAAAAAGCCACGCACTTGAAAATGAAAAGCGGTTTAACGCTAAAAATGCTGCCCTTGTAGCAATTGACCCAAAAACTGGTGACGTGTTAACCATGGTGGGAAGCCGCGACTACTTTGACACAAACATTGACGGTAATTTTAATATCGCACTCGCACACCGCCAACCAGGTTCGTCGTTTAAGCCGTTCGTATATGCCGCAGCGTTCCTCAAAGGTTACACACCTGACACTGTTTTATTTGACTCACCAACACAGTTTTCAACCGTATGTCCTGTTGAGTCTACCAAAGACGAGTCTCCATGTTACTACCCTGAAAACTATGACGGGAAGTATCGCGGCCCAATGACTATACGTGAGGCCCTTGCCCAGTCCATCAACATTCCTGCCATTAAGGCCCTTTATTTGGTCGGCCTCACAGATGCACTTAGGGTTGCACGCTCGCTTGGTATCACCACCCTTCTTGGTCCAGAACAGTACGGACTAACTCTTGTTCTTGGTGGCGGTGAGGTTTCTCTCCTCGAAATGGTTTCGGCATATAGCGTTTTAGCAGATGAGGGTGTACGTAACCCCTATAGAGCAATACTTCAAATCCAAGATAAGAATGGTCAGACAATCCACACCTTTGACACAACCCCTACTCAAGCGATAGACCAAAACGCCGCGTTAATGATTTCTGACATACTTTCCGACGATGCGGCGCGTATACCTGAGTTTGGTGTGAACTCTGCGTTAAATGTGTCTGGACACCACGTAGCGTCAAAAACAGGCACTACAAACGATTTTAAAGACACTTGGATACTAGGATACTCAACCTCGCTCGCTGCTGGCGCGTGGGCCGGCAACAATGACAACACTCCAATCGACAAAAAAATCGCCGGTTTTGTGGTAGCACCACTTTGGAACGAGTTTATGCAGTACGCACTTACAAAATACCCCGAACAACCTTTCCCAGACTACACAAAGCCCGCAACCACAAAACCCGTTCTTTCGGGTATTTGGCAGGGGTTTGACCCAATTATCACTGACATCAACGGAAACCCTGTTAGTCAAGACTATACTGGTCAAACTAGAACAAAAATAACTTCAAACGTCCACAGCATCCTCTATTCGGTAAACAAATCTGACCCATTAGGGCCACCACCAACAAACCCAGCAAACGACCCACAGTTTGAGCGTTGGGAGTATGGCGTACGAAGATGGGCACAAGCTAATGGGTACATCGACGGAACAGTGTTATATATCAACAACTAACGCACGTCTCGCACCTGCTCTTTAAGTTTTGGGTGCTCCTCAAACAAGGTTTCGAGAATTTCCCTACGTGACATACGGATTCTATTTTTTAACACAGACGAACCAGAAACAAACGCGGTGTTGTTTGATATTTTTATTTGGGCCTTTGAAACCGGAGCATCAAGGACGCGACTGATTATTTTAGACAAAGACGCTCTAACCGCATCGTCTGGAGGTGTGAGTGATTTAAATTTTTGCAAAAACGATCCTGCCTTTTGCATACTACCTATTCATAGGCATCACGAGGTACAAGAATCCTCTCCTTGGAGAATCTTCTATTACCATCGGCTTTCCAGGACCTGCAATTGAAAATGTTATAGAGTCTGCAGTTAATGCGCCGAGTGCGTCGGTAATATATTTTGCATTGAAATTAATCTCAAGCGGGTCACCCTCTATGGCTGCAGGAATGGATTCATCAGTACTACCAACACCAGTATTTGAAGATTGAATTGAAAAAACCTTTTTAGATGGGTGAATAATTAATTTAACTTGATGAAATGAGTCTGAAAAAATTGATACTTTTTTAAACGCCCTCACAACATCCTCACGAAGCACCGTAACCTGTGTCGCGTACTCCTTAGGGATAATTGCACTATACACAGGAAATGCACCATCTATAATTCGTGAAGTAATGTATCCACCATCATTAATGAATGTACATTGATTCTCTGATACACGGACCTCTACGGTCGAGGATCCATCTAACATGCGAATAATATCTGAAACATTTCTTGCTGGAAGAAGCGTCGGTCCAAAGGAACCTTTATTCTTTGACACATTCTTCATTTCTGCCAAACGAAATGAGTCTGTTGCTGCTCCAATAAGTATCCCCTCCTCCAATGACAACGAGATACTGTTCAACTCTGGCTTCATTCCACTCGAAGCTGCAGCAAATGATACTGTTTTGATTGAAGATATTAAGGTTTGGGTATCTATCATCACCGTCACACCTTCGCCCTGTTTAACATAAGGTAGAGTTGGAAAGTCAGAAGCATCAACCACCGCTATCGTACTCACACCCCTTTCACCTTTTATATGAAGAGTGTTGTCTTTTAATTCCAGCGTAAGTTTTGTGTCTGAGAAAGCACTGACTGTCTGATAGAGAATGTGTGCCGGTACCGCAACAACACCTTCCTCGAAAATTTTCGCCTTTAAGACAAGCTCAACACTTACATCAAGATTTGTGGAGCGTAGTACCGCCCTGTCACTCGCAACTACAAAAACAGCACAACCCAGGACAGGAAGGGAGAGGTTTTTGTTCGTTACCCTCGAAACCGTTCCAGAAACTTTCTCTAACTGATCTTTAAGGATTTCTATTTTCATAAAGAATTAAATATTTTTTAAATTTTAAGAAAGTTATTATATTTATTGTATGTGGAATAGGGGGAAAACTTTTTTGTGCCTAATTTAAAGGTTTTTTTAGAAGCAGAGATAATTTTAAGTGTGGATTTTGTTGAAGGTTTATGAGGGTAAGTGTTTATTGATGTTTGGTTTTGGTACGGGCTGATTTTTGTACAAAACTTATTCATGCGATTGGTAGATTTTTTGTACATAGTAGTCCACATTATTTCAACATGCCACGTATCTCATCTAGTTGAGTTTTTAATTCCGAGCTGTCGCTGATATCTTGTTTTATCTTTTCATACGCGTGTATGACTGTTGTATGGTCTCGGCCACCAAAGACAGCACCTATGGCCGGATAGGACATATGAAAGTCTTCACGAAGTATATACATTACAATTTGACGCGGCTTCACCACCTCACGCCTTCTTGTTTTTGCATACATATTTGACTCGTCAATGGAGTAGAACTCAGAAATGCGTTGAATTACATGTTTTACAGAAATTATTCTCTTCGGTCGCGCAGTATTTTTAATTAAATCTTTAATTTGGTCGTCGGTGAGGGCTCCTCGTAGTTGTGCTTGGCATAGAATTGAGTTCAACATACCCTCAATTTCTCTAATGTTTCCAGGCACAGCGAGTGACAAGGCCTCAATGATTTCGTGGCTTAAAATAAGCTTCATTGACTCAGCTTTAGCCTTGATTATAGCCATTCTAGACTCGTGGTCTGGTTCCTGTATAGCAACGGTCATCCCGGCAATAAATCGACTCTTAAGACGGTCGGTAATATCTTGAATTAGGTTAGGGTGTCTGTCTGACGAACATATAATCTGCTTGTTTGAGTCGTGTAGTGTGTTGAAAAGATGAAAAAACTCTTCTTGCAATGTTCCTTTTTTAGAAAAGAACTGCATGTCATCAACAATAAGGACATCATATGACCGATACTTTTCTTTAAATTGCGGTATCGATCTGGTGTTCATGGCAGTCATAAACTCAAAACCGAACCGCTCAGCGGTAAGATAAAAAACCTTTTTCCCTGGCCCATTTCGTTTTATATGTGTACCGATTGATTGAATGAGGTGAGTTTTGCCTCGTCCGGTTTCTCCATAAATAAAGAGCGGATTATATGCAATTCCTGGATTTTGGGCCACTGCAAGTCCCGCAGTGTAGGCAAGTTCGTTGAACGGACCAACCACAAATGAGTCAAAGGTATAACGAGGATTTAGGTTGTCTGAGCGGTTCACCAAGTAGTCGTTGATAGGTAATTCACTATTTTGTGGCTCTAATACTATCTTTTCTGGCGCCCGACGTGAAGCATCGCGCGAAACAATAAATTCAACTGCACGAATAGTGTCTACAAATCCACGCACTGTCTTTAGTATCATTTTTCCAAACTTTTCATTCAACCAGTCTTTTGTAAGTTGGTTTGGAACCCCAACCACAAGTGCGCCATCCTCTATCCTCAAGATATGTGTTTCTGAGAACCACATTTTAAAGCTAGCAGGAGATATCGAAAGTTCAATATTAGTAAGTACGTTTTCCCAAAGTTGTTTTGTATCAAGCTCCATGTGTCTCATCTATTATCGCGCATGTTGATAATTCGGCAAGATTGCGTTTAGGGTGTGAATATGGTACTAATTGTGTATAACCATGTGTATAATTAATATATGAAAAGAACATATCAGCCAAAAAAACGAAAGCGCGCAAAAACACACGGCTTCCGATCTAGAAGCAAAACAAAAACTGGCAAACGAGTGCTGAAGCGACGTCGCCAAAAAGGAAGAAAAGCTCTTACAGTTTCTTCTCGCTAATTGTTATGTTAAGCCGTAAAATACGGCTCAAAAGAAGCGTTTTTTCACAAAAACCCGTAGCGCGGAGAGCAAGCCCCCTGCTTCAAATCGCCTTTTTTGGTGGAGAGAGAGGAGCAGCTGTTGTAGTTTCAAAAAAAGTTGCAATAAGGGCAACGGACAGAAATAAAATTCGCCGACGTGTCCGTCATGCCCTTAAGGGACAAAATTGGAGTGAGTCGGTTGTTGTTTACCCGACAAAAGGTATACGAGAAGCCACGTTCCCACAAATTGTCGCTGCTCTCGCGGAATTATTGAACTCGAGGTACACTAAGTAGGTGTTCCTAGAAGCATTTCGTGACGTCATATTCTACCCAATATATAACGCCCTAGCCGCGCTCACAGCCCTCATTCCTACTGCTGACGTTGGCATTGCTGTGGTAATAATCACTATCCTCGTTAAGCTCGTTTTGTTGCCAATCGCCCTAAAAGCCTCTTACACTCAGCGGAAAATGAAGACGCTCGAGCCACAGTTGAAGGAAATCAGAGAAAAACTAAAGGACAAAACTGAAGAGCTCGCCAAAAAGACACTAGAGGTTTATAAAAAGAACGGAGTAAACCCATTCTCTTCAATATTGCTCGTACTTATTCAAATACCGGTCATTTTAGGGCTTTATTTTGCGGTTTCCGCTGAAAAAATGGGCGCCTTTAACCCGTCTT
Organism: uncultured Candidatus Saccharibacteria bacterium; assembly: GCA_964595305.1. Taxonomy (GTDB): domain Bacteria; phylum Patescibacteriota; class Minisyncoccia; order Phycocordibacterales; family Phycocordibacteraceae; genus Phycocordibacter. The sequence continues at coordinate 16,680 of CAZQPW010000002.1, read as the reverse complement.
ACCTCTACTCGATAACTCCGCACCCTGAAACCGTTAATTACATATTCCTCGGTTTATTGCCTTTACATGAGTCGTCGATAGTCCTTTCGGTTTTGGTTGCGGTAACTCAATTTGTTCTCGCTAAGGCGATGATGCCCGTCGCCCCGCAACAGACAGGGTCGGGCTTTCAGGATGATTTGGCTGCCAGTATGCATATCCAGGTTCGCTACGTGCTCCCCGTAATGATAGGCGGCATTTCTTATGCTCTTGGATCGTTCACTGCCCTCTACTTCCTAACATCGAATATTTTTGGCATTATGCAAGAGTACGTATCTAAAAAATATTATCCGGTATGAACGAATCAACATATGACCCCCAGGTGATTGAGCTTGTAGGTCAGGTTCTTTCCCTGATGGGTCTTGAGTACACGGAAATCAAGGCAGCAGACCTTCATGGGACGCGTGTGTTTGCCATTCAAACGAAAGATTCAGCTAAACTCATAGGATCGAATGGTGAGTCCCTACATGCGTTTAATACGCTCATTAAGCGGCTTCTAGAGCGCAAGGTTCCACAAGATGTCCGGATAATGATAGATGTAAATGGATACAACTCTCAAAAGGTTCGTTCGTTGGAAGACCAGGCTCGCGTTGTTGCTGAGCGGGCAAAGACATTTAAATATGACATTGATATGCCCGCAATGAGTGCATACGAACGCATGATTGTGCACTCTGCGCTCAAAGAAATACCAGGCATTACTACACGCTCTGAAGGCGAAGGTCCCCTTAGACACATTGTTGTTTCGTATAAAGAGTCAGCCTAGCGGAAAAGGTCTAGGATCCAGAGTGATTCGTCCGACTTGTTTTTAAATATCAAATAGTTTTTTGTTTGATCGATAGAAATGTTGACCGCGTCGATCGCCTGGTCGTCGCTAATGTGGCTGCGCTCCTCAACTTTTTGTGTAACCGCGTCACCGAACCACAAGGTATCTGCAAAAGAGACGCTTCCTAGCAGCCAGTCGTCTGGGTACGTTGCGCGTGGGAGCGAGGTGGGTACAGCACATATAAAACTAGTTGGTTCGTACATTGACCACGCACACTTATCTGCAATGGTTGAAAACGGAAGAGAGTGAACCGAGCGGTCGTCAACACCAAATATAAACGTAGAAACGCTTGCCCCCTCTGCTGAAGAGATAATCGCGTACTGGCCAGTTGGGTTCAGTGATGCTTGGAGGCCCGGTATGTTAGTTATGACGGGTACGAGCGATCCGTTGACCACCTTCTGCAATGAGCCAGCGGCAGCAGAGCTAGGTAGGTCAGCAAGGAATACTCCGTTGTCTGTGGCATAAGGCAACCAAGCGTTTGTGGGGAGAGAAAGCAGCGACTTTCTTTCAGATATTTTTTTTGGGTTTATTGTATCAAGCACGGCGTTTGTACCAGCGAAGAGTAGCCCAACAGCTGTTTTCCCTGACGGCGAAACTGATACTCGAGAGTATGGAGGGAGTGTGTCTCCTGTTAAAAGCTGGGTTGAGGTCCCAAGAGGCAGGTACCCCAAGTAGTTTTCTACCGATTCGTTATCTGTAGAAAATCTATACAAAGTTGAAGATGCCCCAACAAACAAAACCTCTTCTGCCCCAGGAATCGTTGTGTTGGTGAGCCGTTCTGATCCTGGGACGTCGACACGCGCCTCGTAGATGTGGCCAGCTCCACGTTCTACGTAGCGCACCACCAAGCCGTTTTTGTTGTAACCAAATTCGGCAGCAAGCACCTTGCTGTCAGTGACCTTCCGCAGCGCGGGCAAAACTCCACCGTCTGGTATGTTGTTCCCTGCCCCAGTGTTACCCGGCTCGTTTGGTGTGACGTCACCACTTCCAAAAGGAAATAAAGAAGAAAAATAGCTAGTTTTTGTAGCGGTGGTGTTGGTGGTCGATGATGCGCTGCGGAACAGCGCTAAGCCTAACAAGAGAACCACGATTGCTCCGACAAAAATTGCTGGGATGATGTATTGGCGTGGCAACATGTTACCTAAAAGAGCTCGGGTTTAAAACATTTAGCTTCACCAGGTCGGGGTTGATTACATACAAGATGATGTATACCAAAAGGAGAATGAGGAGACTTTGGAACGCCTTTAAAATTCTTTCCCGGCCGTCTTTCTTTGTAAAGCCCGAATCCTTAAGGAGATATTCATACCCACCATATGCGATTTGAATCACTGCAGAGACAGCTGCAATGCCAATGCCGATCTGGAAAAGGGCGTTTACATATTCGCCGAGAGTCGTATTGCTGTTCAGCTCTCCACCAGCCACAGGTATAGGCGCTATCGGAACGAATTCGCTTGCCGCACTCGCAACGTATGGTATCGAAAGTACAAAAACTAGTAGAACACGAAGTGCTGTCATACTAAAATTGTAGCAGCAAATTAGTGCTCATTGTCGAGAGAAAGTCTGTAGGGTGAGAGGTGGTTACGGAAACGTTTTTTGATCCAGCACCTGAGCCGGTCTTTTTAAACACTGCTAACCACGGCTCCCCTGTGATCTCAAACGGAGCGCCATCGATAGTCCATTTTGGTTTAATGCGACTTACGTCTGACGCAAAGACTGGATATGCACGTAAATCTAGCTCGTTTTCTGTAAATGCGTATGTTCCTGCTACCGCCTTGTTGAGGAGGAGCCCCTCAAGCGGTCGCTTTTCGTACAAAACTAACCTAGGTTTCGTAGTTGTAATTGGTGTACTATCGCTCGCGGTAACGGTGCCGTCTGGCGACCCCGCGATGACACTTATAGTGACTGGTCGAGCAAGAAGACCAAACGTGTATACGTAGCTCTGTTTTCCTTTGCCGCTTGCAGCTATGTCAGGGACATTGTTGACATACCAGGTGTAGTTTACTGACCGGGAAGGCACTAGTCCGCCTTCGTTATCAACGATACGAGGGGTAGCCGAGAGTATGACGCTGCTTTTGGGTGTCGGCAACGCTCGGCCACGGTAGAGCGGTGGTGTTAGGGTAAGAGCGTTCCAAGAAAGAATTACTGATCCGGGTCGGATGATCGTGTGTACAGTTTCCGAGTATGATCCGTTTTCGGTAGTAACGCTCACTGTCTGCGTTTTGCCTGCTGCTGGGGCTGTTGTGATAACACTGTCTATCCCTGTTCCCGCGCTCACCTGTTTTCCGTCAACGCTCCAGGTAAAAAGTGTTGCAGAAGGTGTTCCTTGCTTGAGGTGCGCACGAACAACGAGCGCCTGGTTTGGTTTTGGGTATTCCGGCTCGGTTACAAGCTCAATAGAGCGCGCCGCCGCATGTGAAAACGCGGGTATCAAAAGTAGGCAGGTACAGAATATGACGAGGCGTTTCATACGCTCTCCTCATTGTACTCCCTTCCGTGCTTCTCTATGTGCTTGAGTGTGAAGTATGTGGTGACTATTCCTGAGAAAGGTAAAAAGCCGAGACCAAGAGCCTTGCCAAGGCGAGTAAGCATTCCGCGGTCAAGAAACGAAGCTCCAAGGTGTTGGTAATACAGGGTAGTAAATATAAACTGGATTACGGAAAACATAATTGCGATAACCATCCCGGTAACCCACAAGGCAATTCCAACTGACTGCTGAGCAAGACCCACAGCAACACCCATAAACGGAATAAAGTTTAGTAGCTGGGTGGCGGTGAGTGCTGTTGCGGTTATTACAAGGCCCGCGGCTGTTAACCCAACCCAGGTAATGGTGCGCGCCAAGTCGATGGCTCCAACCACCGAGAGCATAATGACGTATGTGCTGAACGTGACTTTGTTATTTGCCTTCGCCATCTTTCTTTGCACGGGCTATCGCAAGAAGCTGGGATGGGTCCGAGGTAATGATCTGGTCCTCGGTGTATGAGGCAATAATCTTTATCGCGACATGTTTAAGGCCAGCAAAGAATATTCCCTCCCCCACATCACTTTCCAACAGTAAATATTTTTCCTCCTCAGTAAGGTTAAATGTCTTCTGTACCGCATCGATTGCTGTTGGAGACTGTTTCAGCAGTAGCTGGATTGAAGAGTTGGTGAGCATCGGCAGACCATACGGGCTCTTTAGGAAGTCTTCTACGTCTTGCGTGATCGTTGCAAGACCGAGGAAATACTTTCTTCCTCGTTTTGCCATTGAGAAGAGGAACGATGCGGTGTCCTCGTACTTCATCATCCACCACGCCTCGTCTACCACCAAAAGGCGCTTCTTCAGCTCCCTTCTGACTGCGTTCCAAATGTAATGCGTAACGATGTACATTGCCACCGGTTTCAGCTCGTCCTCCATGTCGCGCACAGAAAAGACCACGAGCTTTTTGTTGATGTCTACGTTTGTTGGGCGATTGATAAAGCCCGCCCACGTTCCTTTTGTGTACTTGGTGATGCGTTGTACTAGCGATTCAGAGCCCTCCATTCCTGCGAGCACAAGTTCAAAGTCAGACAGTAGTGGTGGTTCCATCTCGCTAAAGTCGGTAGATGGGGTGATGTCTTTGAGCGCGTAAGTTTCGGTGATCGCACGGTCGATAATCGCATCTTCTTCTGGAGTAAGGCCGCCGAGCATGATGCGGAAGAGGCCTACCAAGTTAATGATGTTTGAGCGTAGTACGTCTGCCGGAGACTCGTCTTCACGAATCTTAGGTAAGTCAAAGGGGTTGATGTGGTGGTCTGAAGAAAGCGATATTTGGAAAAAGCGCCCACCTACTGCATTGGCAAGATACTCGTATTCGTTTTCTGGGTCGATCACCAACACCTCTGAGTCAAACATCAGTGAACGCAAAATCTCGAGCTTAGTCGCGTAAGACTTACCAGAACCAGATTTTGCAAATGTAACTGAGTTATAGTTCTCGAGACTAAAACGATCAAAGAGGACGAGTGAAGAGTTGTGGCGGTTAATTCCGTACAGAATCCCGCGATCAGAGGTAAGGTCGAATGAGAGGAATGGGAAGAGCGAGGAGAGTGGCGAGGAGTTTAGTTTGGAGCTTACTGAAAGCAAATCTGATCCTGTTGGGATCACACTTTTAAACCCTTGCTCTTGTTGGAAAAGCGCGGGCTTTATATATACGAGCTTTGCGTCCAGTATTGAGCGCACCTCCGCCTCCGCCTTGTCGAGCTCTTCTTCGTCTGAGCCATAGAGCGAGATATAGAGTCCAACCTCAAACACACGCTCTTGTGCCTGCTGGAGTTTGTCGCGGAGCTCCTCTATGTCGCGGTATGCGGTGTCGAGTATAGGGTCGCGGACCATTCCCTTTTCCTCTCGCACCATGATCTGCGACTGGATTTCTGCAACTTTTTTCTGAAATTTTCTGAGCACGGACGCCGTGTCAATTGGGTGCACAAAGATTGAAACGTCAAACATTCTGTCGAGGTTGATGATCGGCGAAAACCACGAGTCGTTCAGGTATCTTGGATACGATATCACGTAGAACGTGCGCACGAGCTTAACACCAAAGTCGAGCTCTTTTGAGCTTACAGAAAGTGCGGTAGGAGCAATGATGTCTGCAAAGTCGAGCTTTGCTGCTTCGTAGATATCTTTCGGAAGAAACGGAGTGAGCTCCGCCTTTTTCTCAGAACTTTTTCCTGTGATGAAGTCAAACAGTGCCATGTTACGTATTAGATTGGGTGCCCACACTAATTGGTTTCTCTAAGTCACCCGGATTAAACTCTTTATATAAAAGCTCTATCACTTCCTCGGTGCCAAGTGGAGCTGTTCGGATCCCGCAACGGATAAGCCCCTGCTCGACAACTGCCATTCGCTGTTCAAGTTGCGTTCTGTTTTCGTCAAAACCTATCTCAGATTCCGTTCGCTTGTCCCCCGCTTTCTTTGGGAACAGGTTAATGTTAAGTGTTTTGTTGATGTTTATGTATGCCGGTGTATAGGGAACGACAATAAAAAATGTTTTAGACATAATATTGGCGCGATGTGTGAACGTCTTGACGAAGTCAATATACTCACGAATTTGGATTTGGAGCAGATCTTCTGTTTGGGCAGCGCCACGCTCTTCAAGCAAGGCAACGTACGGACGTATGTCGAGTTTTCTCGAACGGACGAAAAATTGGACTGAAAAATCTAGCGAGTTTAAAAATGCTTGGAATTGGGCGAGGATAGCAGACTGCTCGTCGCCACTTTTAAGTGCAAAATTGAGTGAAGAGGCAAGAAGTACTCCCACTAATGTGCCGTCTTTGAGCACCATGACCCCGCCGCGCACCTCTTTAACGGGTACGAAGTCTTGGGCCGCGCGCGAAGGTTTAGCAGGTGATGGTGCCGCCATTACTACAGTATACCGTTAGTATTTGCGCTGTCTGTTCTATTTTTGGTCTCTGGTAGAATACATAGACTCTTTGATGTCGAGCGACCACGCAAGGTCTTTAATTTTATTCGACGTTGCTGCCGGTATAAACTGGTTGTGGTCAATTTGTTGGAGCGCTTTTTGTTTTGCTATATCTGAGGGGTTTTGCTCCACCTTGTTCCAGCGATAGTCGCGGGAGTTCAGGTAAAACGTAATCGCGTGCTCAAGAACGTCTATGAGAGGTCGATCGTTGACTCTGTAAAACGCAAGCCCTAGTCCAAGGACCGCAAACGGACCACCAAGTATTATGGCTACGATGTAAGAGTTGGTAAGCAAGTAGCACCCAAGCATAAACCCGAGTCCTCCCACCAGGTAAATAAACTGCACGAAGGTAAGCGGACCTATAATTTTGTCCTCTACTTCAATAAATTGCGGGACTTGGTACCTCACCCCTTTAGTATGCCACTATTTTTGATTGAGGAGCTCTCGGTACGGGTCGATAGCCTTAGCTGCTTCGGCGGCGTTTTTTGGCATGGTGCGGATTGAAGGGATGATAGGGATGGTCGGGATAGTTGGTGCGGTGGGAACCTCGGGTACTGGCGTTTCGACGGGTTTTGGAGGTGGCGGAGGTGGAGGCGGCGGAGCGGCTTCAAAAGATACGTTGAGTTTGTCGTTTTTAGATGAAGAGGCTGGGAATGGGGTCTCTTTTAACGATGAGGAGACGAAGTCCGGGTGATCCTCGCTGTGCGGCGGGAGCTTAATAACGGTATCAAGGGCCTGCTTTGGTGCTGCCGCTTTTTCTTCGCTTATGGTCGGAGTAGACACCACCTCGTCTACTTTAACTACACTCGCACGGCTCGTCGTGATAGAATCCATTTTTTCTTGAAGTGTGGGCACCTTTTGTACTGCCACTCGGACACTAACCGGCGCCGCAGGATGTTCGGGTTTTTTAATCGGGTTTGGTGTTGATACAAACGGTGGGGGTGTAGTAGCTTCGACGTGTACCGTGCTCACTTCTTGCTCGGTTTTCTTTTTCTCTATTTCAGCGCGCTCCCTTTCACGGATGACGTTGAAGATAGTTGATTGTATGTCCGTAATTATTGGCACGGCCTTATCCTTTCCGCCTACGTCACGAGCTATATCGTCTGCAAATTCTGATAGCGTGATAGAGCCTGCGAGCACTAGGTTAATGTCGCGTTCTATCATTCCGACGATGTCGAGGTGCAGCTTGTATTTTTTGCCCAATGACTCTACAGACGCAGAAAGTTCAGGTGAGTACAAATAGTCTTGCACCACCTTCGGTAGCTCATCGAATGGGATGGGTTGCTTTGCGGTTGCGTCCATATTACTTCTTCACTTCAGGCTTTGCTTCATCTTTTTTAGGTGGGCGGGCTGCCGCTGCTTTCTCTGCACCTTCTTTGCGTTTCTTCTGTGCGTCACCTACCCTTTCTACTATCGTGCGGCCCTTAGCATCTTTCTTCAGTATTTTATCTTCCTCGTTTTTATTTCTCTTTTCTTCGGCCTCTATTTCATTATTCTTTTTACCGATCTCGATTCGGAGCCGCTCCCTTTCGGTCTCGTTGTTTGCAATTGATGGGTCGTTGTATCGTTCAATAAGTTTTTGACGGTCATCTCGCAACCTCTTCAGGTTTGCTCCAAGGCCTTTAATTCTTTCATCAATCTTACCAAGAACTTGTGCCTCACGGTCTTCAAGGTTCTTTAGGAGTTGTTGTTTACGAGCCTTTTCTGCTTCTGTTAGCTCGCGCTTGCGCTCAAACTCAACGATACGCTGCAGTTCATCAAGCTCTGCGCGGTGTTGTTTCTGAAGTTCTGGTGGCAGCTCAGCAATAACTGTTTGAGCTTGGTACATTCCGATCCTACTATCCTCAGCTGCCTTATCTCGGCGGCGCTCTTCCTCGGCTGCAACTCTGCCTGCTGTACCGATCTTGAGCTGCTCTTCGCGCTTTGCGCGCGCTTCGGTAGGATCAAGGAACTTCTCAACAGACTTGCGCATGTCTTTTGCAGCCTGGTCGCCGGTCTTTTGCTTGTCATCAGGGACGTCAGTTTTAAAGAAGCCTTTGTCACGGGGTTGGCGCAAAATTGGGTTGATGGTGTTGCGTTCTATCATTGCGACTCCAGGAATACGGGCAAGTATTTGACCAAGAGTATTGTCGTAAACCCTGGATGGAATAGTCATTGCCGCGTTTCCGTAGTCTGCAAGGCGGTTAGTGAAGCCCCACACCTTGTCCATCCCGAGCGACTTTACAGAAGCGGCCTCCTTTGCAGAGTCGCGAGCCTGGCTGAGCGCAAGTGTGAGCACCGTGATGCCAATGAAGTATACGAGAATGAGTGAAATGCTTTGCGAAACGATTTTGCCACTCGCGAGAGCTTCGGCATTTATGATCGTTGCTATCGACTGGCCGTTGTCGAGTGCGGAGAGCTGGCGAGCAACCTGCTCAAGCAGCATAAAGCCGACCATGATGTAGATCATGAAGAGCGGCGGGAACGTAAGGTACTCTCGCATTGCCTTCCACCAATTCTTCGCTAGGTCCTTCACCTGTGGGATTGGTACCCAGCTTCCCACTATGCCGATAGGAGACATCACGAGGAGGATGAGTAGCCCCACAAACCTGCCCACGAAGAGGAACGACGCGCCAAGGAACACGCCTGCCGCTGTAAAGTACATGATAAAACCGAGGAGAGAAAGCACGAGGAGCGACATATACGTTGCACCCTGCTTTGGTGCCTGGCTAGGATTCGCGAGCCCCTTGCCGTCGATAGTTGGGAGTTTGGTTACATTTACAAATGCATTTCCTATTGAGCAGCCTCGTAGTGCCTGGTTGATGCCTGGGGTATTTATTGATCCAGTTTGGCCGGGGATGATGCTTGGTGTTGTAATAGTTTGAGGAGCGAGGCTCAATGTGTTGCCATTTTTTGAAAGATCGCAGATCTTTGCGAATATATTGCTGTGGAAAATGGTGGATGTAACGAAGTTTGATGCGTCGATCATCGCGCCCGCAAAAAAGAAGCTGAAGTTAACGAGGACCGCTGCGATGATGAGGTTGATGAGACCCTGGCTTGATGCCCCAGTATTTTTTGAAACTTCATCAATGTTGAGTGCCATCACGAAAGCTATATATACAAAGCCGCCCAAGATAATGAGGTTCACTAGGTCGCGCACGAGCGCCCAGGTAGTGCGCAGCACCTCGGTTGCGTCGGTATTAGCAAAGTTACCGAACTGCAGCACCGTGTAGTACAGCACGTAGTCAAATACTGTTGCCGAGAACCACAGTGCGTATTGCGAAATTTTGAAGATAATTACGAAAATGTTTGCGAGAATCCACACAATAAAGTCCATGCCGATTTGGCCGAACCAGCTGGTGGTGCTGTCGCCGACACTGTCTATCGCGTCACCCACTACTTTTGGCAAGCAGAGGCTCCCACGACACTCGAGGTTTAATGCAGAGCTTGCTTGGTTGCCAAGTGCCGCCATATCTCTACTCGCCCCGTTGAGCGGGCTCGGGGTGCTTCCGTCTGCCGGAGCTCCCGTTTCGCCAGCAACAAGATCTTTTGATGGGTTAGCAGTAAGGAAAGTGCCGGTTAAGGTACACTTGCCTGCTGTTGATCCTGTCGCAAGGCACGTTCCGATTTGTGCTCGAACTGAAGGGGTGATTTTGCCGTAGTCAGACGTGCTTACTACGCAGGTTACTCCATCAAAGGACTGGGTTTCGATTTTAACTTTTCCTCCCGTTGCCCCGGGTACATCAAATGTCGGACAGTTTGGTGCGGCCGCTGCAGTATGAGCCGTTGCTAGTAGTGTCGCTGCAAGTAAAAGTGTGAATAATACTTTTTTCATTTTAGAGTGAGCGGCATTCTTTTAGTTTATCGGTGGCGTCGACGTTCAGGACTTTAAGTGCAAGCGCTCCGGCGGTGAGTTCATTGGTGAGTGCCGTGATGTCGGTTGTCGTGTAAACCAACCCTTCTTGCTTCATGCTCTGGTATTGCGCGCTTGCAGCCGCGAGGTCTTCGGTTGTCTGGGCTGAACGCACCTCTGCCATTATAGTTTCAAGTTGGGCTATCGCATCTTTGGTATCGATAATGACGTTACCAATGCGTTTAATTTCTGGGTCGAGGAGGTTTTTGATTGTCGTAGAGGCCTCTTCCGCGCGCTTTTGTGCGGTGTCAGTAGAAATTTTATTGGAAATGCTCGTGGTGAGGGTGACGTAACATGCACTCACATCGCGGTATGCTGCTTTTGTGTTTTCAAGGTTGTCTGTAATCGCATACAGGATATCGAGGTAGTCGTCTGCAATACCGAGCGTACCTTCCATGTCGTTTAGCATCGCATCTTTCCCTGTTGCAAGTGCGTCTGAGCTCGATGTGTCACCAATCTGGTCTGTAAAGCTTCCACCGTCACCTGCGACCTGGTCAAGAAAACTCGAACCAGACCCGCCCTGGGTTTTGCTCTTTTTGCTGAGCCCGAGTAGGCCGCCGAGGCCTTGGAACGCTTGCTGGGTAAGTGTTGCCATAAGGTCATTGATCATCTCGCCAATTTCGTCTGCAGCTAGCTGCTGTTGGCTTGGTTCAACAATAATTTTGTTTTTTGCTAGTTCGGAGTTTAAAATCGCAGGAACAGTAACATGTGGGTTAAGCGTAGGGCAAAGACCTCCAACTTTTTCAACAGGACAGTCAACTTCGTTTTTGAAATCTCCAGATAGGAATCTTGTGCGCTCTATTTCATATTGCTTTGCGGCTATCTGTTTGTCTGTGATTTGTTGCGCTACGAGCGGCTGCGCGAGTCCCTCTGTGTTAAACGCCATGTAAAAAAGATTGTCGAGCGCATTTTGTGACGGCTCGCCCTGTATGAATGAGCCGAGCGCACCTTCATCAACGTTGCACTGTACTTGCGAGCCGAGGTCGGTGCTGCGTTGGTAGCTTGTGAGAATAGTCTGCTGTGTTTCTGCGCGTGTTGGAGAGCAGAGTCCTGAGAGTTGTTCATCTACAATTTGTTCAAACTGTGCATCGCGTACGGCGCCAGGCTCCCAACCCTGGAAGTATTTAGTGTATCCGTCTGAAGTGCCGTTAAGATAGTCTATTGATGCGCGTGTTCCTTGTGCGATCACGGCGGCGGCTGCTTTCTTGATCGCCTTGTCAGAGAAGCACTCCTTTATATAGAGCGCGCGGGTTTGTGCGTCAATAGCTGCGTTTGTCTGCTCCGTGTTTTTAAAGGTTTGAGTGTTAAGGTCTGAGACGATCGCGGTGGGAACTGCAGTTAGTCCTCCACCAAGTCCTGCAGCCCCGAGCGCCTCGCCCAACGCCCCACTTCCTAAGCCGAGCGCAGAAGCCGCATCCGAGAGGGCGCCATCAATTCCGATCGAGCTTAGCAGTGACTTTGCGCCATTTGAAAGCTCTCCAGAAACTATGTTCAGCCCCTTGTCCAAGAGTTTCTGCGCGATGCCGCTTGCTGGACCGAGCTTGCCTAATATTTCGCCCGCTTTGCTGCGAATGATGTTCTTCCCTTGCCCAATCAGGTCATCGATCCCACTGTTGAGTGCGTTTGAAAGTGAGCCGCCTTGCCCTCCTTGGCCCTCGCATCCATACATGTCGCCTTGTGCGGTGAGCTGCGAAACGGAGCTCGAGTACTGTTGAATTGGTGCGGCCCCGCCCTCCGTGTTTTCAACTGGGAGAAATGGTGTGCCACTCCCCGGAAGTTGCTGTATGGGAGTAAGGGCGTGTGCTCCAAATGGGAGCACGGCCAACATGAAGAGTGCAATAAATAAATTCTTTTTCATAGTTTAGCTAGAGTTTTTTTGACTGTGTAGAAAAATCGACCAACAGCAACGCTCGTGTCCCTGTCCGCTTTTACAAACGCATCGATATATGCAACCGCTAGGATCGGGTCGCCTCCCCAGTTACCCATTAGTTTTGTTGTTTCTGAAAGTGATTCAACAGAATTAAGTAGCGCGACGTGGTCCGCGGCAAAAGTTGAGGGTACACGCATGGTGGTTAGGTCCGAGACTATGCTCGCGTATACGTTTGAAGCTTCAGTAAGTTTTGGAGTTCCCAACGCGTTGTTGGCATTGATGGTTTGTGTAAAAAGCTCAAGCTCAAACGATTTTACACTTTCGGCTTTTTTTAACACGGCGACTACATTCGCAGCGTACGTGTCTAGCGGAACCTTGTCATCAATTATAAAGTCGGCATTCGTAAACACACGATGCTTCTCTACGCGCGGCGCGTTGCGAGCGACAGTGTCTTTTAGTAGTGAGTTACGATCTTTGAGTGTAAATGAGCCATCTCGAGCCTGCTCAAAATAGCCTGCAACGAGCTCGCGTGAAATTTTATCGACTGAGCTGATGCCGCTTGGGGCTCGATATGGCCCACGGGGCGCATCGGTGCTGGTTCCTACGTTTGTGAACGACCGCACAGCGCTCTGCCACTCACTGCTTTCGATTTCCGGTCTGGCAACAACGGTAACACCAGGCGTATTTTTTGCTGGGGCATACGTTTGATATGCGGTATATCCGACAACTCCCGACATCAAAGCAGTGACCAACGAAACGAGCACCCAGTTGTTGCGGGCTTGCATGAGTTTAGTATAGCTTTGATTCAAGGCATGATTATGTATAGTACAGTTAAGGTGTGAGTATGTTTGCGCGATTCGTATTTGCTGCTGCACTAACTGCAATTCTAGTAGTTCCAACTGCGTATGTTGGTGCTGTTGCTACGACGACCGCGACGACCACTTCAGCAGCCACCACTACTACAACCAGCACACCAGCCCCTGCGTCAAAAAAGAAGGCTTCCCTTTTCGACAGCTCCTTCTTTCGGCGTTTCCAAAGTACCGTTACCAATGCACTAGAGCGATTTTTGCAAAAAAAGATAGATCAGGTATTTCCTAACACTCAACCTCCTGCCCAAGCCGGTGGGTCACCTTCGGCGGGAGGATCTGGTTCGGGCACTGGTGGTGTTGGTGTCTCGGCAGTTCCGGGGGGCATCCCTTTTGGCGGTGCAATAACCGAGATTGTTCTTTGCACTGCTCCTCCCGGGATGATACATGTCACTATTGGGCCACCAACCCCGATGATGTTGTGCTGTCAAACTCCAGAAATCTGCAGGAGTTACCTATACGGCCCTCCTTCCTACCCATCGCAGTGGTTACTTGGAACCAATATCGGCCCCGGCGCGTGCATGGTCGGGACCGTAGAGCTTCCCTGTATGATGATCGGCGCTACTCCTGGGCACGGCTCTTCTGGTCCAATTCCACCCACTCCTCCACCCAAGTTAAAAAAGAGTTCGCCTCCGTCACAGTGTGGGACCAATGAGTCCGGCTTTAGCTCCGCAGTAGATAAGCGTGCCGCAGAGCAGACGCTCCGCGACACACTTTCAGCAAAGGGAATTTCCGTAAACCGTGCAAGCGGTTGCGGACTTAATCAAACGTTCCAACAGTATATTGCTGCTCATTGTCCAACCACAAAAACATGTGGCTGCACTGACGTGAGCGGGCTCAGCTGTTCGACAGTTGATTACCTAGACCGGCTTAAGAACATTTGTGGAAACTTTACTATTTCTGGCGGGAGTGAGTCCGGGCATGCAACGCACGGCGGTGGCGGCGCCTTAGATGTGGTCGGTATAGATGATTGCATCAAGAAAAATTTTACTCCATACGGTAATAGTGGGTGCAGGTATATAGATACTGTTACAGGCACTACGTTTTACGACGAAGGTTCGTGTAGTTCAACTTTCAACACGGGGCCGCACTTCCATATATGCGTACCTGGTCACGGCTGCTAACGCTTACGGAAATCAAGCATTTCTAGCCACTGTTCGAGCGAAACGTCTTCCGCGCGCATTTTCTTTGCACGGGCAGTTCCGAAATGTTTTTCTAGTACAGCGTGGGCACGTGGGAGCACTTCAACAAAAAATTCGCGTGAAGTGAGGTCGCCTTTCTTACTTGCACGAGTAAGTGTTCCGAGGAATGCTTTACGTTTTTGGCCGAACGCAGTTTTGATCAAGAAAAAGAATTCGTTTTCATCAACGTGTGCGAAGTTTTTGCGCGAAATGTTGGTGACCGATAAGATCGCAGAGTCTACTTTTGGCGGAGGGGCAAAGTTGCCACGCTTTACCGTCGTAACGTACGTGGCTTCCCCGTACGCTTTTACTGAGAGTGAGAGGAGCGACTCTTTTTTACTTCTCGCAATGCGCTCAGCAACTTCTTTTTGTATTAAAAAGGCGAGGGCGCGCGGCTGGTTGCGTGAGGTGAGTGCGGTGCGAAGGAGCTCGCCAGTTATGTAGTAAGGAATGTTTGCCGCGATTGTATATGCACCACGTGGGAACATGAGGTCTGGTGTGAGTTCGCGCGCGTCTCCGTATCGTATAACGAGCTGTCCACGCCGTATATATGAGAGGTGTGTTTCCTCGAGCGCTTCAATCATTGCGGGGTCTTTCTCAACCGCAAGTACAGTTGCCCCGCGCTTCAACAGCTCGCTCGTGAGCATGCCCTTCCCGGGGCCAATTTCAAACACATTTGTTCCGCGTTTTATCCCCGCTGCTTCAGCGAGCATCGCTGCGTACTTTGGGTTAGTGAGCAGATGTTGACCGAGCGGTGCCGCAGTTCGTTTGATGCGTCTTCTGTCGCGCGGGTTTTCGTAGTCGTCCATAGTCAGAGTTTACAATATGTAGCGCGTTGGTGGTTCAAAGTATGCTGGCGCAGAAATAATTTCTGAAATATCCGCGTCGAGTTCGGTGATGAACTCGCTTGGCGCATTCATAGCTCGGGTACCAAAGATCCTACGCGTTAGTGCGTAGGTCATGTACGCTTTCTTTTCCGCACGCGTGATAGCGACATAGAAGAGCCTTCGTTCTTCTTCGGAGTCAACGCCGTCATCATCGTCGCGTGTGTGCGGGAAAAGTCCGTCTTCGAGACCGACAATGAATACGGTGTTAAACTCAAGCCCTTTAGCTGCGTGCACCGTCATTAGTTTCACTCCATTTTGTTTTGCCTTTTCGCGGACCGAGAGTTCGTCTTGGTCGGACTGTAGTGCGGCTTCCTCGATTAGCTTCTCAATACCTTCCCCGCCGCTCATGTGGTTATATTTACTTGCAACCGATACGAGTTCCTTTAGGTTTTCAAACCGCTCCTGCATTTCCGAGTCACCCGACTCGTACAGGTGCATGAGGCCGGTCATCGAGAGCATTTTTTTAACCGCATCTGATGGGAGTTCGGTGTCCACCATAGTGCGGATCGCGTTAAGTAGCGTAAAGTATGCATGTACTTTCCCTCGTTGCGCGTCGGGCAGGTCGTCTATTTTCCCATCGATTACTTTTTGTAGTGTTACCTTACCGATGCCTCGTGTAGGCATGTTGATGGTGCGTGTGACGTCTGCAACTGAGCGTGGGTTAAATGCTGCACGCAGGTATGAAAGAGCATCCTTTACCTCTGCGCGTTCAAAAAAGCGCGTGCCAAGCACTTGGTATGGAATGTCCGCATGGAGGAATGCCTCTTCAAGTGTTCGAGACTGAAAGTTGGCGCGATAGAGCACCGCAATATCATTCGCTGGCGTGCCTGCTTTGACAATGCGACGCGCCTCCTTGGCTACGTACTCCGCTTCTTCAACCTCGTCTGCGAATCCGCCCACCTTTATCTTTTCGCCGTCTTCGGCATTTGCAACGAGCGTTTTTTCTTTGCGGTTGATGTTTTTCTTAATTGCTTCGTTTGCGGCAGCGATGATCGTCTTGGTCGAGCGGTAGTTTTGTGTGAGGGTTATGAGTGTTGCGTCTGGGTAGTCATGCTCGAAGTTGAGAATGTATTTGATAGAGGACCCTCGCCAGCTATATACGTTTTGGTCTGCGTCTCCGATCACCGCGATGTTGCGGTGCGTGTCCGCAAGCAGCTTAATTAATTCGTACTGAATGTGGTTTGTGTCTTGGTATTCGTCGACATGGATATACTCCCATGCGTTTTGGAAGTGTTCACGGGCTGTCTTTGAGTTGCGGATAAGCTCGAGTGCCCGCACAAGAATGTCGTCGAAGTCGAGCGCGTGCTCTTTTTTTAATATCGCATTGTATTTTTCCCACACTTCAGCAATTGAAGTGTCGATGTAGCTCTCTGCTATCTCGTTCCGGAAACGCTCGACATCAATATCGGCGCCCTTGTTGCGACTCATTACAGATAAAACACGTCTCGGCTCGAGCTCTTTTGGGTCAAACCCACACTCTTTTACCGCTTCGCGTGCGGCGCGCAATGAGTCCGCACGGTCGTAGATGGTAAACCGTTTGGGTAGCTCTAGTTCGGCATGAAAAGTTTTTATTATGTGAAGTGAGAGCGCATGAAATGTGCCAACAAATGGCCTCGTGCTCGGAGTGTCATACGGAGAGAGCGATCGGTCTTCAGAAACTGTTTTTTCGACACGTTCGAGCATCTCATGC
>CAZQPW010000001.1:0-80946 GCA_964595305.1 uncultured Candidatus Saccharibacteria bacterium | reverse complement strand
CTGTCTGGTTTGTAGCGAGTACGATCGATCCGAGGTGGTCTGTAGTGAAGTATGAGAGGGTTGACGAGCCTGTTTGAGCTTTGGTAACCTCGTTAACATATCACTATTGTACATCGCTTCCGCTATTGACTGGTGTTTGAGTGTTTGGTGATGGTTGAGGCAGGAAAATTGGTGTTGCTGAAGTTGCAGTTGAAGTTCCAACCGATATACTTGGTGTAGACGACGCGGCCGCTCGCACATATAGTGCGCGCAGATCGATAGTGCCAGCTAAGTCGTAGTCGTTAAGTGCCGAGAGAGCGAGGCCAAAGGACTCTTGTTGAAAGCGCGCAAGAATTTGCGAGTTATATAATGCACTCATAGTAATTCCCACCTCGTCTACTCTGCCCTTAAATGCACGGAAGGAGTCGAAAGCTAGCGACGACCAATTTTTGCTCTGAGCAACATAGAGTGGCGTTGCGTAGTTGGTGACGAACGAAGCGGTGCCAGTTGCAGCAGCGCGCCACACGCCGTCTACATAGAGAGTCGCAACAGGTTGCGCGCCTTGTGCAAAGGTAGCATCAAGCTTGTGCCACTTGTTGTCGTTAATTGGGTACGGACTCGTTGCTCCTATTTCATACCCAGGCCATGCAAGGCCGATGTTTGGCTGCCCAGCGTCATTCATCGCAAAGTTAAGGAAGCCGCGAGTTCCAAGCTGTGTTGCAGCTAAGATGCTGCCACCAGCAGTTGCTGACGTGCGTACCCACACTGAGAGGCTGAATGAGTTTGCCCCAGGGCTGAAGGAAGTGGTTGCAATTTCAAGCCGCGAGTCGGCCGATGAGCTACCCTCGCCTGCAAGCGCATATGAACCATCTGTAGTCCCGTCTCTGCCGGGCAGTGAGGCAACAGTGTTTACCGCGGCAGCTCGCACTGCGTTTGCAACAAAGTCAAAATTCTTTGTGCTAGTGCCAAGTGCGCCGTCAAACTTGAACTGAGCGGTATAGGCTACACTCGTCGAAGGTGTGATGGTCACAGCGCGATCGAGCGTGGTGCGCATGCCGTCAGAGTCGACGACTTCGTAGCTTATTCGATATATACCAGGAGTTGCAGGGTCTACCGTACCATAAACTTTGATTTTTGTATTTAGGTTTCCGTCTTCGACATCGTACGCAGTTACACCATGCATAAATTCAGAGTACTGTGGAAGCGTGATGTTGCTCGAGGTTGCGAGAGTTATTGTTGGCGGAGTTCGCACCGAACCAAAGGTGTATGTGAGGGTCAACTTTGGAGCAGTTGTAACACCTAGTTCAGCACCGTACGGCTGAATAGCATTTCCAGACCACGGTGGCGGTTCGGTGCGGTACTGCAAGTCTGGGAATACATTTTCCACATCGTGACCTTCTCGTATACAGAGCGTTGTGTAACCGCCGCGATTGATGTTTGCAAGACCGTATGCAGTAAGCGGGACGCTGGTCGCGACGTTTGCACTCACCCAGCCTGCTTTAAATATATTTGAGGCGGACATAGCACCGTTTAGCGATGGGCCGCACCTCGTCCAGTCATTTGGCTGAAGCGTACTTGTTGCTGCGTGTGTTGATGGGAAGAAAGCGAAGTAGCTCTTTGGGTCGCCACCATGCTCGTTTGCAATATATTTTGGAGTAAGTGATATGTTTGCACCAAGCACAGTTGCATTTGTAGGGATTGCGCTAGTGTCAAATGCAAGATATACACGCGACATAAAAGCGCTTGGGGCCCCTTGGTAAACGCCGAGGGCTACATTTAGCAGGCCTGGCTCTGGTTCTTCAACGACACCAACGTTGTTATTACGTTCCGTATTCCAATCGCCGACTCCGTACTCAAACGGAGTGCTGCGTATCGATCCATCTGTGGGTAATGACGAGGTGCTATAGGTAAACACTATACCAAGCCCAGTGCCTCGCACGGGGATGTGCGCTGAGGTGGTCGTTCCGTCTGAAGTTGTAAAGGTGTCTATTTGCAGGAAGTAGAGGTCGGAAGTATAGAGCGGCAGTTGGATGCGATGAGTCGTTGTTGCAACTGTTGTGAGTAGGGTTGAAGATGCGTAGGAGTTTTGCGTTAGGCCAAAGTCAAGCCGCTCAGCATCGAAGCGCGTTCGTACTTGCACGCTATCGAGCGTGCCCGCGGTAAATGAAAGTTCATCGACAGCAAAGTCTAGCTGCGCGGTTAGCGTGTTAGAAACAAAATCTAATGTTGTAAAGGGGTTTGTTGGATATGCAATGCGGAATTGTGGCGTGTACGCAACACCTGCGATTGCATCTACATACGGCTGCAGTGTCATGAGCGGAGAGCTGGTAATCACTAAGTCAACTTTATGCCATGCGCCATCCGCAATGAAAGGTGTGTACACGTGGTATTGCGGCGACTGCGCGTTGCCAAAGCGGATACGACCCTGGTCGAGGTAGAGTTCCGTCGTTGTCCCTGCTGAAGTAGTTGCTCGTGCAAAAAGGCCAACACCAGTTGCACTCGTAGTTTTTATCCAGAAGGAAATTGATTGACCGAGCGTATTTGCTACTTGTGTAGAGTCAAGCTGCTCAGCACCAACAACGTCACCAGTTTGCGAGAGTTGGAACGCGCTGTCGGTGTCCACTGAGCGGCCACTTACGGAAGGTATGATGCGCCCGCCAGCACCGTTTACCGTGAGCGACTTCGCTCCAGCAGGCGTGCCACGTAGCTTGAGAGTGCTCGTAGCAAATCCGTCCATTAGATACTGCACTGAGTATGCAGCGGTCGTTGTGGGGCGAGTGCCAGTCGTAATTAGTGAACCAAGTGCGCTTGAACCAAAGCGTACGCGGCTCAACGCGGGCTTGGTAGTGGTAAACGTAATCTCAGGACCTGTTTGTGGTATCACATACTGAATGTTGAGCGCTTTTACAAGCAAGTTTGCAGAGGTAAACGCGATGATCGAAGACGTTGCACGGTTGCCCGAGCTGTCGAGCGCGTATGCGGCAAGAGTGTGCGCGCCGTCGTCGAGAGTGCGCGTGTCAAACGGGTAGGAGAATGCTGTGCCTGTAATTGACGCAAGCATTTTACCGTCGACCGCAAAGCCAAGCTCTTTGACCCACACCGCGTCCGTTGCAGTTGCGGTGAGCGTCCATACTCCGGCGATGGTACTGGTCGGCGCTTGCGTGAGGAGTGTTACTGTAGGGGCTGTTGTGTCTAGCGAAGACGTAGCCGCTTCGTCATAAAATACGGTGAGCGTTGGAGCTGTGCTTGCACCATTTTCACTCATATAATACTCTCCACCAACAAACGCTGTGGTCGTAGGCGCAACGGCATTCAAATCGCTGTAAGAGATCAATGCAAAACTTGATGACGATGTTGCGCTGATAGTTGCAAGGCTTGTGGTGTTGAAAGGAACTGAGACTGTACTCGACGCGTTTGAAACACCAAAGCTGCTGTTGAGACGCACGCTGCCCTTCTTCGGGAAATCGCTATTAGTAAGCGACGTAAGAGACGCTGGCCATGCCTGGACGAGTTGTGGCGAGTACGAAGCGGGGGTATAGAGAGCAACTTGTTTTAGCGTGAGCGTCGCTCCGGTTATTACTGCACTGTCCGGCAAGGCGGAGGTGTCAAAAGGTAAGATGAGTCGAGCAAGATAGTAACTTGCGCCAGTGTTCCCTTGCGATTGCCCGACGTGCATAGTCGTACCGCCAGCTGTGGTGCCGATTCGCGGGCCAGTACCTGGGTCACTAATTACTTGCGCCCATGTCTTGCCAGAGTTTTCATCGTTGTACACACGACCGTCGCCAGCGAGAGTGGTAAAGCTCATCGACTTAGATGTGTATGAGACATTGCCACCTTGAGTTACCGTTACGCGTACCGTCGCTGTAGAAGTCCCATACTTGTTGTCACTAATTGAATACGTAAACGAGTCTGTACCGACGAACCCGAGCTGCGAGGTGTACTTGATGTTTGCGCCTTGCACGACTGCTGCGCCGTATGCAGGCTGCGCTGCTACTACGAGCGTGCTGGTTGCGAGTGAGCCGTCAATGTCATAGTCATTGGCAAGGACCGGAACAGTTGCCTGGATGCCAGTTTGCACTGTTGCAGCGTCGTCTTGCACTGTTGGAGGGCGGTTAGCGGTGAGCAGGCGAATGACGTACGTGTAGTCACTCTCGCCGTCGTTGTCTGTGTCTACCTTCGTCGCATCGGTTTGGTAGACGAAGTATTCTTGCCCGTCAGTAAGGCCGTCACCGTCTGTGTCGATTATGTTCGGGTTTGAGCCTATCTCTGCCTCTATTGCGTCTGAAACTCCGTCAGCATCAGTGTCATTATTTTGCACACCGATAGTAAGGAACGACTCCGTACCTCCGACGGTAGCAGCAACACTAAACTCTTTGATCAGGGTTGTAGACGCAGCGCCGAACGGGATTGAAGTAGTGAACGAGGTTGCGGTCGTTGAAGCGAGCGCTGTAAGCTGCTGCTCGCCGGGCGCGCGCATATATATAGTGTAGTACTGCACTGTTTGCCCAACGGGCGCGCTCCACGAGACGGCGCTATTTGCACCCGACTTTGTAACGCGCACATTGCTTGGTGCTGTTGCTGCTTGCGTGAAGGTAAATACGCTCGAGCTTGCGTTGGCGATCTGGTTAAGCGTAAAGTTCAGGCTCTCGCTCGCACCTGCTTTGTGGACGAGAATAAACTCATGAGGTTCACTATGTCCCGTACCAACATAATCGACATTAAGTATAACCGTACTGTTTATGGGTCCTGAAAGTGAGAGCTGGTATGTACCGTCAAGAGGTGATGAGAGACTGAATGAGCTATTAGTAGCAGTTACATTTACGTCTGCACCTGTAAATGTATTTACTCCTGCGCCTGACGCATCTATTCCGGCCACAGACGCTCCTTGTGTTAGTTTTACGCTTGAGCTTCCTAGAGTGCGGATGTTTAATCTAGCAGCATCTGGCGAGTCTGCTGCGCTAAGTCCAAACGATTGCGCAGTATACGGTAAACCAGTTAAGAAGGGGATTACTTGCCCAAGAGATGCACGCATTAAGTGCGCGTGGTCAGAGTCTTGGCCATAATATGCATTGATGTTGGCACTAGAAATTCCTGAATTATTAATGAAGTTAGTAATGCTGATAGAGGGGACGGTGCCATCGCCAGTACCTGGCGAGCGGCCACTAGGCTCAACTGGCATCCCGTCTTCCCAGAGTCCAGGCTTTGTTGTTGGCTGGTAAATTATGTTGGTAATCGTAGGAGCGAATTGATTGGTAGATGCTGGTTCGTTCCCATAACCAAAAAATACGTTGCTCGCCCCAACGCTGTTGAGTACGACCGACCATGGGCGGAAGTTGTATGTACCTCCGTTTCGAGTTGTGTCTTGGTCATTGCAATTTCCATCGCTGCAAGATTTGCTATCAAGAGCTAAGGAAAATTCGTTCTGACCCGTAGTCATTTGAGTTGGGTTGGCAGTAGGGTTTACTTTCAAAAACTCATAAGTCGGCAATAACTGCTTCACTGACGGCGCATTGGCACGGATAAAGGCGCGAGTAATATAATTGTTGTTTATTGCTGCAGACGCGTTGCTAATACCTAGGACTCCTTGGATGGTGTTATAAGTCAATGGCACAGCGCCGCACTTTGTATACACGTAGGAGGTGCCCGCAGTTTGAGATTTTAGCTTCTGGTCCAATATTGAGACTGAATCTATGTCGTTCAGTAGTTGGTACTGCGTCGCGAGATCAATGCCGGTGCCGCCAGGCACTGGGTTAAAGGTAGCATCCGCACCTTTGGCTAGCGAGCTTGCTAAGCATGTAGCTCCGTTTAACAAATATTGAAGCGCCCCTACGCTATTAGGTATACGAATAGTAACTCCTGCTCGCTCGAGAGTTTTTGCAAGGATCAAGTTGCGCGGAAGCTTGGCCTCGCCACCAGACCACGATAGGTACGCCTCTGCTGCTCCTTTCATCGGAGTGCCCAAAAACACTAATTTTGAGACTACTGTTGCGTAGTCACGTTCGCCTGCTGCAGGAGGCTTCTGGAGGAGGGCTCTGGTAACTAATCCGCCTTGCGAGTGCGCGATGATTGAAACTTTTTTACCGGGGTTCAGAGTGAGCGCGTTGTCAATACAATTGCGTAAGTACTCGTTTGCAGACTGTTCGTCACTTAATCGCCAGTCGTAGGGACAGTCTATAATAGTTTTTCCACGTGTATAACCCTTTGCCTCTAAATCTTTCCTGATCATTTCCCACCCGAGTGCACGAGTATAGGAAACTTGATCCAAAGCTGTTTTTGCGCCTATTGCGGCAGTACCTGCTGCGTCAGCTATTTCAAGATCACTCGCATTTACCTTTCCACCGTCTAGATATGGAACTACCCCGCTCCAGGATTTCATTGTAGAGCCCATTATTCCTGGGACTAGGATTATTGGGTCATGAGTAACATCATAGTTGGTTGATAGTGGGATCGTTTGTGTGGTGTTTGAGTTCACGTTAATAACTGCTATTTCGCGCTCGCCGCCAAAACTGAGCGTACCAAAAACTTTATACACGTATGAACTAGCATCTGGGGTTGTTATTGTTGCTCTACCCACACTGTCAGTTGTTGCAGTAATCTCTGGATTTGAACAGAAATATGAATCACGTGAGACACAAACAAAACGTAATGGCACGAATGCGAGCGGTGATTTGCTGCTGCTTGTATCAGTAAGGGTAATAGTTGCTTTGTATGATGTGGGTAACTGTATGTTACTTGCTGTTATTACATATGAACCGAGTGTGTTTGAAATATTTGGTCCTGAAACAGTAATCGGGAATGTGCCTACATTACTAAATTTAATTTTGATGTTAGTACTGGCACCCGAGGTGGTAAAGCTAGAAGGCGAGACTAAACCAGGAGAAGTCAAAAACATAGTCGTATTTGAAGGTATTCCGCTCGTGTTGAATGTTACTGAAATTTCATTAGACACTTGAGCTGTCGCTGTAGATGGAGTAACCCCAATAAAGGCTCCGCTATCTGAAGGCAGGTTAACTGTAATCTGTGCATATTGGTTAACGTTGTTTTGCTCACCATTCACACCCTCGTTTACAACGTTTTGCGAGTCTACTTGTGCGACAAGTCTGTACAACCCCGAGCCGCTCCACGAGGTTGCGCTCGCTACAGGAAGCGTGTAGGAAACTGAGACGCTCGCAGTCGCGCCAGCAGCCAGCACTGGCACGCTCGCCTCGCCGACTTTCGTGTTTAATGTATTGCCTGCAGCGTTTGGAGAAATGTAAAGGGCAACGGTTGACGCGCCGGCAGCTACTACACCGTTATTCTTCACCACCACTGTCGCGGTGTTTGAACTACCAGGCGTAGTAATACTCACGCCTGGGTTGATGGAATTTAAAATTAAGTCTGGGCTCCCCGCACCTATCGTAACGTTGTAACATGGGCTCCATGCTGTAGTGTATTGGCCGTCGTATGCGCGCGCGGTTACGCAATATGAGCCGGGCGTCGAGTACGTATGCGCAAGCGTTGCGGGGAAATTTGGATGCATGCCGCCCCACGGTTCGTAGTAGTTAGGATCAGCAGTGGTGAACCAGCGCACGTCTAAGCGGAGCGGGTCTGTGTCGTCGTTAGTTTGAAACGAGAGGACAAAAAGTTTATTTACCTCGCTGTTACTTGAGCCTGTGATAACAGGAACTGTTGGTGGCACATTGGTTCCACTTGAGACTGTAAAGTAAAAGTTTGATGATCGCGGACCGCATCCGAGGGCGTTGCATGCCGCAACGTCCATGCGATATGATCTGCCAGGAATGAGTCCTGTTATAGAATAGCTTGTTGTGTTTGTGTACGCTTCTTGCGGCGTTGCTTGAGACAAGTCGCGCCACGCGATGTTGTATTGCGTCACAGGTGCTGTAGCTGTGGGTGCGACGCTGCTCCAGGATGCAGTAACTGTATTTGAAAGCACTGGACCTGGCGCTGCACTACTGCCGGGGGACATTGATGTTGGGGCAGTAAGTGGCGTAGTTGGTGGAGGAGTGCTGCCAGACTGCGGACGGAAATACCACACTGGGGTCAGATTTTCTTTCGTGCTTGCAGTTGTCGTTTTGCGCACCGCTGTGTTCCATCGATACACGTGCCCTGCAATAAGTGTAGGCGTAGTAAATGCCGTGCCTAAAGACACGGCGCGAACATCTTGCGTCAAGCCTAGCACCGTCGCGCCTGTTGTTACATCGGTGAGATACACACCATAACTTCCTGCTCCTGCTACGCTGCTCCATGTCAATACCGGAGTAAGAGTGGTTACAGCTGTCGGGTTATTAAAATCCGTTGTTCCAGGAGAAATTTGTGAAGCCAAGCCGAGCGTGCTGTCGCCAATGCAGTTAACTGTGCAGTCCAGCGTGTACCCGTCAACATATTCTCCACCTTTTGCTGTTGTATTAAAAAGGCGACCATCAGGCATGCGGACGAATGCCGAAGCAGGAAGTGCGGCCCCTGCAGCACCAACATAGGAACCAAGCACTTTGTTTGGTATTGAAGAAATAATTTGTATTGGCGTTTTGCCTTCGCTTATTCCGCGCGCAATGTACGAACTGATGATTGGCGCTGCAAATGAAGTTCCGTTCAGGCTTGCATACGCGTTGCCTGGCTGAGCAGCTCGGATACCCACTCCAGGTGCACTCACATCGACCGAGCTGCCGTAGTTTGAAAATGCCGCCAGCTTTGCATCCTTATCGGTAGCAGCAACTGCTATGACATTTGTGTTTGTATAACTCGCGGGATACATTGGTGTAACATCATTACTCGACCCATAGTTACCTGCTGCAGCAACTATCGTAACGCCGCGACTCTCTGCAAATGTAATTGCATTCGCCATCGTTTGCGAGTACGTCGGCCCCGAGAGCGACATGTTGATGATGTCGGCGCCGTTGTTAACTGCAAAGTAAATTGCGGGCACGATGGCGTCAAGCGACGCTCCGTTACCGTCAGAGACCCTGAGCGACATGATGCGCGCGCGGTTTTGGGAAAGACTTGCGATGCCTTTGCCGTTGTCAGTCTGGGCAGCAATTAGTGAGGCGACTGCGGTCCCGTGCCCATTCCCCTCTGTCGGGTACGGGTCGGCATCGTTACTTAAAAAGTCATACCCATTGGTGCAGCCCGCTACGATCGGTGCGCCGACTGAGTCTACACACGTTGCACTCGACCACATACTGCCGTTCAAATCTTCATGCATATAGTCAATGCCACTATCTATTACTGCTACAATCACCTTGCGTGTAAGCGTTGGCGTAGTATCAAAAATAGTTTGTTGCTGCGCATTTACTGCTCTAAGTGCCCACTGCGTCGTTACGTCTACATCGTTAGGGAGATACGCGTCTTCGGTGTACAAATAGTTTGGTTCTACTTGCTGAATATGTGAGCGCTCCTCTGATGTGAGTTTTGTAAGCTCACTGTCCAGGTTGCGCTTAAGAGTGTCGTTATAAGCGCGGAGCTTTTGGAGCGATTTTGATTTTGTAGATGTTGCAAAACCTGCCCCTTCCGCCTTGCGAGCAGCTTTTAGTGCTGCACGTTCAGCGCTTGCTCCTGACTCAGCCTTACTTCTTGCTGCTTTTATTTTCACATCAAGCGATGTTGGTGCCGACTCATCAAGGAATACGCTCGATCGGACTTCTAGAATCTTAGCGTTTTGCTGCTTAAGAATGTGCTCTGGTAACGAATCGCTTGCAACGGCATGCTGGGGGATTGAAAGGATGATGATAAGAAAAAGTGCAGTGATTCGTAAGTGCATAAAAATTTAAAATAAATAGAACCCGCACTACTGTGCGGGAATAATGAAAACTTTCACAATGTCCTCCGAGTTTGGAGGATAGTTTGTGGCGAAGCCATGTGCGGGTAGCAGCTGGTTCACACACTCACGCTACCACGTTGCCCATTTCCATGCAAGTGCTATGCTGGAGGCATGAGTAGGTGGCATACTATCCTGAAAAAACTCAAACCCTGGCAGTGGTGGGCCATCGGCCTCACGAGTCCTGTGTGGGTATTAATACTCTTCGGGTTAATGCAGGCAGCAATTAATTTCACGTTTTTTCACCAACCACTTTTTGATACCCTTTCACTAGATGGCAGGAAAGTGATAGTAGATAGAGGCGACTTGGTACTCATTGAATATGGCGCAGGAAACTCAATGAAGGAAACCGTCATACCAAACTCAAAGGAGCATGGTATAGAAATGCCTGAAAATAAAAAAATTAGAGAGGGCGTTTATTCTGGCGAGCAAGTATTGCGGTGGACAAAAGCATCGACTGGCATACTAGCTGATGGATCAGTAATTTGGAACCGTGTCTCGACCACTACAGGTACATATGAAATCTGGAAGTATGGGGGAGGGACAACAACTAAAATGGTGTCCATCCCGCTTCTCAATCTTGCAGACTATGCAATTAAGTATGAAAGGGGGACCGCCGACACACTTTCAGCGATCCAGCATATGACCGGGTATGCATATGAGGGATCATTCATCACTTTCTCTACAACCACATTCGGGTTCCTTGAAGTGCTCCCTATTGAAGGGAATGGCAACAAAATCACAAAGTTAGCACTAATACGCAGAGTGTACGATTTAAGCGGAAACTTAGTTGAGAGAGGGAGAGAGAGAGATTGTAGATTATATACTGTTTGATCTAAGTCGCGAGAGAACATGTCAATATTTTAATAGATATCATCTCAAAGACACCGATATATGGGCAATATCTGAAGGGTGTGGCAAATACCAAATAAACAATACACCCCCCCCGATCTTTAAGTCTGACCCGCTTCCAGAAACGAGACCAAAGGGTGTTACGCAGCCACATGTCGAAAGTGTGCGCGAATTCAAGTTCGGTTTTTGCATCCCGGTTATTCCTGTCGGCGGTTGTGAAGAACAAGGCTATACATACAATCGTGTGGTCCGCCTCGACGGCACAAGCACTACCACGCTTTACAATGGTGACTACATAAACTTTTTGTCTCACCCGCACCGTGCAAACATCGATATTGGCATATTTTCTCAAGATAAAAAGTTGCTTGTCGTTCGCCAACGTAAATACTCATTTGATACTCTCGGCACCTATTTTGTTCCCACAAATCCATACCCATTCTTCTGGCAAAGCGCGAAAGCACCTGATGATGAAATATTATATATAAAATAAAGTAGGTGGAAAAGGAGACCACACAGTGCAGCCGCACGTTACAGTATATATATGCAGTTGTATATGCCAGCTGGGGCTGTTGAATGGTTTTCATATGCGAGCGACGTCGCACTCGGTGCAGCTGCAGATATGTCCGCGTTCCTGCTCCTCTTGATCCTTACTGTATTTATAGCGTTTATGTTTGGTAGAGATAAGTTGCTTGCGCTCACCGCAGCACTTTATGCGGGCACTGTGCTTTACGTTAACTTCCCTTTCCAAGAGGTGCTCGTGGGTTCATTTGCCGCACCTGTCTTGTACGGAATAGTAGTGTTGTGCTCATATATGGCGTTCATACAGCTTGGTCTTTACAGCCCTGTTGCTGTTCTGGGCACGGTCAAAACGAGCATATATGCGGTTACGGTCGCTGGGCTTGCAATGGCGCTTGCGGTACATACGCCTGCAATAGCAGCGATATATCCCTTTAGTCCTGAAGCACTTCAAATATTTCAGCCGCCTGCATATTACTTTGCGTGGCTTGTCGCTCCATTAGTTGCGACCTTCTTTTTCAGCAAGTAGCTAGAGTCCTTCGCTTTGCAGCTTTTTGATTAGCTCGGTCGATTCTTTCGATAGCTTATTTGGAAACTCTACAGAGACATGGATGATAAAGTCGCCGCGCTTTCCTGGCGAAGTAGGCACACCCTTGCCTTTTACACGTAAGAGTTCAGAGCCCTTTTTAAGTGGTGGGATGTCTATTTTAAGCGGACCATCGACAGACTCAATGGTGTATGTTGCTCCAAGAAGTGCGTCAGTAACTTTAATAGAGAGGTCGCTTACAATGGTGGAGCCTTCCCGGCGGAATTTCTTATCATGTATGACATGTACTTTTACGTAGAGATCTCCGGCTTCGGCACCTTGCATAGCTTCCCCATCTCCGGAAAGTCTAATTGCTTGGCCATCTTCAATTCCTGCGGGCACTTCAATGGTTACCTCAACTTCGCGCCGCTCTACACCCGCGCCTTTGCATGAATGACACTTCTTTTCTGGGATTTTTTTCTTACCTTTACACGTGTCGCATGTACGTGCAACAGAGAACGTCCCAAATGGTGAGCGCTGTGATTCGACTACTTGGCCTTTACCATTGCAGGTTTTGCACTCAACGAGCTTTGACCCAGGCTCTGCTCCAGAACCATCACAGGTGTTGCACGCGGTGTCTTTAGTTAACACAACAGTGCGTGTAGCACCAAAGACTGATTCCTTGAACGAAAGTTCAATATCGATAGATACGTCGCGTCCACGGCGCCTACTTTGCCTACCACCTCCAAACATTCCTCCGAATAGGTCTTCAATGTTTACCTCGAATCCGCCCTGGCCACCAAATCCACCGAACTGAGAAAAATCAAACCCCTCAAACCCTTGCGCGCCTCCATTGCTGCCAGCACCAGAAAAGACACGACCATACTGGTCATATTCTGCCCGTTTTTTTGCATCACCTAAAACCGCGTACGCCTCACTTGCCTCTTTAAACTTTTTTTCGTCACCACCTTTTTTGTCTGGGTGATATTTGTGTGCAAGCGTTCGAAACGCCTTCTTGATATCATCTTGCGATGCGCTTTTGTCTACACCAAGTACAGCGTAGTAGTCCATGTTATGAAGCGTTTACATCTCTTGGCTCGTCCGGACCTTTTTCCTGAGTGCCCTGTTGTGCTTGGTTCTGGCCCTGCATCGCGGTACCGATCTTTTGCATCGCTGCTGACAGCGACTCGTTCGCAGACTTTATCGCAGTGAGGTCGCCGCCGTCTTTTACTTTCTTTAAGGCATCGATAGCTGTGGTAACCTGCGTTTTTATATCGTCACCGATCTTACCTTCGGCGTCTTTGAGTGATTTTTCAGCGGTATAAATCATAGAGTCGCTCAGGTTGCGCGCTTCTGCCAGCTCGCGCGCAGTTTTGTCGCTTGCTTCGTGGGCAGCCGCATCTTGCTTCATCTTTTCGATCTCAGCTTCGCTTAAACCTGAGCGCGCTTCAATGCGGATGGTCTGCTCCTTACCGGTCGTTTTGTCTTTAGCGGTGACCTTAAGAATACCGTTAGTATCGACATCAAAGGTGACCTCAACCTGTGGCATGCCTCGTGGAGCCGGCGGAATTCCGTCTAGATGGAACCTCCCGAGCGACTTATTGTCGTTTGCCATAGCTCGCTCACCCTGCACCACGTGCACCTCAACGCTGGTTTGGTTGTCTGCAGCGGTTGAAAATGTTTGCGACTTTGAAGTTGGAATCGTGGTGTTGCGCTCGATAAGCTTGGTGTTAACGCCACCCATAGTTTCGATACCAAGTGAAAGGGGGATTACATCTAGAAGCAAGATATCTTTAACGTCACCAGCAAGAATTCCTCCCTGGATGGCTGCGCCCATAGCAACAACTTCGTCAGGGTTTACTCCAAGATGAGCTTTCTTGCCAAAGTAATCCTCAACAGCTTTTTGGATTGCGGGCATTCGAGTTTGTCCTCCCACAAGTACCACCTCGTCAATATCACCAACCTTAAATGGAGAAGCTTCCATTGCGCGGCGTGTAATCAAGATTGAGCGATCGATGAAGTCTCGTGCAATTTCTTCAAGTTTCGCTCGCGTAAGTTTTAGAAGCAAGTGTTTAGGCCCTGATGCGTCTGACGTTATAAAGGGCACGTTAACTTCAGTTTCCTGTGCAGTTGAGAGCTCGATCTTTGCCTTTTCAGCAGCTTCGTCGAGACGTTGCTTTGCCAAGGGGTCGGTAAGCACGTCGATTCCAGACTCCTTTTTATATTCATCCCCGATCCACTGCATTATTTTTTGGTCGAGGTCTTTACCTCCCAAGTGAGAGTCGCCGTCTACTGACTTAACTTCAATAACGTCTGCTCCCACCTCGAGCACGGAGATGTCAAACGTACCCCCACCAAAGTCGAACACTGCTATTTTTTGATCTTTTTTCTTATCAAAGCCGTAAGCGAGCGCTGCAGCTGTTGGCTCAGGGATGATACGTAGCACCTCGAGTCCTGCTATCTTGCCGGCATCTTTTGTCGCTTGGCGCTGAGTGTCATTAAAGTACGCAGGGACAGTGATAACAGCCTGCGTGATCTGTTCGCCCAACTTTTTTTCTGCGTCAACTTTTAGTTTAGACAGGATCATTGCAGAAATCTCTTCTGGGCGGTACCACTGTTCGCCCATTTTTACTTCGATGCCACCGTTAGCAGACTTCTGAATATCAAATGGGATCGCGGCCTTATCTTTTTGAACCGCCTCCTCGTCGAAAGTGTGTCCGATAAAGCGCTTAATCTGGTATATCGTGTTCTTAGGATTAGTTACTGCTTGCCTGCGTGCAATTTGTCCAACAAGACGCTCTCCAGTTTTCGCAAGAGCTACTACTGATGGGGTCGTGCGATTACCTTCCGCATTTTCAATAATACGAGGCTCGCCACCTTCAACGACGGCGACTGCGGAGTTTGTAGTTCCAAGGTCAATTCCCAAAATTTTTGCCATAGTATTGGTTGTTTGCTTTGTAATTATTGGTGGTGGTACACCATGACTCTTGCTGGGCGAACTATGTCCTCACCAACTTTATAGCCACTTTGTACCACTTGCGCAATAGTATTATCTAATGTCTGGTCACTTGTTGCAAGTGTTTGGACTGGCTCATGAGTAAGCGGGTCAAAGGTTCCACCAACAGTAGGCGCAAAACGTGAGGCGCCTATTGCTGTAAGAGATGTGTCAAATTGCTTAATAAGTGCATCGATGCCTACTTTGTGGGCCTGGTCTGCATGCGAGAGTGCCGCTTCGAGTGAGTCGCCAAGCTGTGAGAGAGAGTCTACGACATTTCTAGTCACTGATACTTTGACATCACTTTCAAGTTCCCGTAGACGCTTGCTTAGGTTTACGTAGTCGGCTTTGGCGCGTTGCCACCCATCCAAGTTGGCGGCAGACTCTGCTTGCTCTGCCTTTAACTTATCTCGTAGAGTTTTTAACTTAGCTTCGGCAGTCTTTTCGCCCTCACCTAAATCACCTTCATCATCAATGATTATGTCATCGCTCATAAATTAAGTATAGCAACACGCTAACGTTTGCTCCACTGTGGAGACTTGCGCGCCTTCTTGAGTCCTGGCTTGCGGCGCTCCTTTGCACGTGGGTCACGTTTAAGATGTCCGGCCTTCTTGAGCTCGGTGCGGCGCTCACCATCGTGTACCACGAGTGCGCGTGCAATACCATGGCGTACTGCTGCGGCTTGACCTGCAATCCCACCGCCTCGCACGATAGCGGTAACAGCAAACGTTTCGTCAACAGCTGAAAGTGGAGCTCGAGCAAGCATCTGAAGTGCAGGTGTGCTGAAATATTCTTCAACACTTTTGCCATTAACCATGAGTGATGGCTTAGCATTTTTTACGATACGGACACGCGCTGATGATGTTTTTCTGCGTCCTACTGCTTCAATAAATTTAGAGGTTGCCATAGTTAGTCTGTTACCGTTAAGTGCTTCATCATTTCTGGTCGAATTTTTGTCCGAGGGATCATACCGAGAACCGCGCGCTTAACTCCTTCCTTCATACCACGTCGCTTTCTAAGCATCTCGAGCGACTCTATTGTAAGTCCGCCCTGGTAACCAGAATAACTTTTGTACACGGTCGACGCAAGCTTTTTGCTTGTGATCGAGATTTTATTTGCGTTTGAAATGGTGACGCGTACATTTGGTACTATGTGTCGAGCAAAGTCTGCGCGGTTTTTGCCCATAAGGTAGGTAGCAGCTTGAGACGCGACCCTTCCGAGCGTTTTACCTGCCGCGTCGATATGGAACTCTGTAGGCTTTGGTTTTGTGGTTTTCATATTAGACGAATTCTAGTAGTGCGTGCTTTCGCGCGTCGGACGACTTCTTAAATACTTTTGTGACGCGAAGGTAGCCGCCTGCACGAGACTTGTATCTTGGACCAAGGATGTCGATTAGCTTCTTGGCCACACGGTCACGGTTACCAAGCTTTGCGATCAGTTTACGGCGAGTTGCGAGGGATGGGTTCTTAGCTGCAGTTACAAGAGGCTCAACTACTTTTTTAGTTTCTTTAGCACGCGCTTCCGTAGTGAGAATTTTTTCCTTTAGGATGATAGCTTCTGCAAGCGACGTCAAAAACGCTTTACGCTGTGTTGCCTCTCGTCGGAATTTTCTGTTTGTATTGTGATGTCGCATACAGGTACTTATTCAGACTTTTTTAACGTCAACCCAAAGCGTCGGATTGCATCCTTAATCTCATCGACTGCCTTTTCACCGATACCTTCAACTGAAAGTAGATCTTCAGGCGACTTGCGAACTAGTCCACCTAGTGTTCGAATCGAAGCAGCTGAAAGCGCATTTGCTGTTCTTGTTGAGAGCTCAAGTTCCTCCACGCGCATCTTAAGTGTGTCGTCAGAAACACTTGCCGATTCTGGTACATCAGTTTCCGAAATAAGAGTTTCTTCTTTGAAGCCAACAATAGCCTTAAGCTGCTGGAGCATGATCATAACCGAACGCTCAAGCACTTCTTTTGGAGTAAGGGTACCGTCGGTTTCGATCGAAATGCGAAGACGGTTGAAGTTGGTCTTGTCTCCGACGCGCATGTTTTCTACTTCGTACATCGCACGGCGAATAGGGGTGAATATTGCGTCAAGCACAATAGCACCGATCTCTGCACGTTCCTTCTGGAGCACCTCCTTAGGTACATATCCAAGACCGGTGTCAACAGTCAGCTCAAGATCAATCGATGCCGACTTGTCGGTAAGGGTCATAATGTGCTGCTGCGGGTTTAGGATTTCAACCTGACCAGGAGCAACTATGTCTCCCGCTGTAATGTTTTTTACTCCTTTTGCGGTTAGCGTTAGGGTGTGCGGTTGGTTGTCGGTGATGCGGATGCGCACACGCTTAAGGTTTAAAATTATGCCTACGACGTCTTCCTTAACTCCGTCGATAGTTGAAAATTCATGTTGAACGCCGTCAATTTTGACTGCAGTGATCGCAGCACCAGGGATTGACGATAGAATAATTCGGCGGAGGCTGTTGCCAATAGTGTGGCCATAGCCAGGATAAAAACCGTCTATTTCGTATGTACCTGAATTTCCGTCTTCAGAAACAATGCGAGGCTTTGAGGGGAGAATAATTGAGTAGTCCATAACTTAATCGTTTACTCTTAATAATTAATAATTACTATCTGGTATAGAACTCGAACACTGCCCCGTAGTCGACAGTTGACTCATCCTTGCCCCACACTGGAGTCTGGCTGAGTGTTCCTTCGAGTTTCTCCGGGTCAAATGTTATCCACGCAGGTGTATTGTGCTCTTTAATTCGTTCCATTCCTGACTCAAAATATGTAGACTGTTTTGACGCTGGGCGGACTGCAACTACACTTCCTACTGCAACACGAGTTGAAGGAACATCTGTTCTTCGTCCATTAACAGTAAGGTGTCCGTGTGTAGCAAGTTGACGTGCTGCACGTCTTGACGGCGCGAGTCCCATGCGATAGCAGACCGAATCGAGGCGAGACTCAAGCGATGCAAAAAGGTGCTGCGATGGATTTTCACCTGAGTTAAGTGCCGCGTGTACGTACGACGCAAACTGCTTTTCAGTGAGCGAGTAGATCATACGCATTTTTTGCTTTTCGATGAGCTGACGAGAAAAGTCCGAGCCAGGACGTTTTTTAGTCGTTTTTGCTGAGTCTTGCTTCATTGCAAAAGACTTTGTTTGGCACTTCTCAAAAACTGATGAGCCAAGACGTTTGCAAATTTTGTATTTTGGACCAATGAGCATATAAATTTAAAAATTAGACTCTTCGTGGCTTAGGTGGTCTAGGGCCGTTGTGCGGAACAGGGGTTACGTCATGAATACCAGTAATCTGTATGCCCTTACCTGCAAATGATCTAAGAGCTGACTCGCGACCGCTACCTACACCCTTAATAAAGACTTTCGCTTCCTTAACACCTACCGTAACTGCCTTTTCGCCTATCACCTCGCCTACCTTAGCAGCGGCAAATGGTGTTGCCTTCCTGTTACCGGTAAAGCCAAGCGCTCCTGCCGAGCTCCACATAATTACTGAACCTGATGTGTCAGCAAGTGTGAGCTTTGTATTGTTGAAAGTTGATTCAATATGGAGTATCGCTGCGTCAATCTTGCGCTTTGCGATCTTTGAAAGAGCGCGCTCACGTTTTCCTGAGTCGACTCCACTTCCCTGCATTTTGTTAACTCGTTTTTTTCCCATAGGTTTAGGTCTTTTCTAGCTTACGACGACCGCTCGTCATCGTGTTACGTTTATTGCCACGAAGTGTGCGTGAGTTTGTTTTTGTGCGCTGTCCTCGAGTTGGAAGACCTTTAGCGTGGCGTGAGCCGCGATACGATTTGATATCTTTGAGTCTTTTGATGTTACGAGCCACTTCACGTCGAAGTTCGCCTTCAATGGTAAATTTTTCGATTAGAGTTCTGAGTCGCGCCTCTTCGTCTTGGGTAATATCTTTAGCCTTCTTAACTGGGTCGACTTTAGCCTCTTCTGCGATTTGTAGTGCGCGAGCACGACCAATACCATGAACCGCGGTCATCGCGAACGCAATTTGCTTATGATCTGGAAGAATGATTCCGGCTACACGCATATTAACCTTGGCGAGCCTTACGGCGCGGTTTGAGTTTATTAATACGGTAAATCTTGCCTCGTCGTCGTACGAGAATATCTCCTGGCTGTGTTGCTTTTATAGATGCAAGAATTTTCATTTAAACTACATTCGTCTCACTATTCTGGCGCGGCCGCCGTACGGGTCTTTGACTAACGAGACTTTGTCTCCAACTAAGAC
The DNA here is from genome assembly GCA_964595305.1 of uncultured Candidatus Saccharibacteria bacterium. Classification (GTDB taxonomy): domain Bacteria; phylum Patescibacteriota; class Minisyncoccia; order Phycocordibacterales; family Phycocordibacteraceae; genus Phycocordibacter. The sequence continues at coordinate 62,013 of CAZQPW010000001.1, read as the reverse complement.
GCGAATCCTGTGGAGCCTCATTTTGCCAGCAAGGTACGCAAGTACCTCGGTGCCGTCTTCTAACTGTACACGAAAAAGCGCATTAGGTAAAGACTCGGTAACTACCCCAAGTTCTTCAACTAATGGTTCTTTCATGCGTTTTTCTATAATAACAGACAGTGCTTTACTGGTCAAGTACTGCTGTTGCCTCTACCTTAATTGACCTCTCCTTAGGCAGGCTGGACATCCAAAAGGGATAAATAAGCACGCTCATGGGGCCTGTGATCGCTGGGAATTTTGAACGTTCCTGGTCAACCGCTGCCTTACCCTTGTTTGCGACTGCTTTTGCGAACTGGTTTGGGTCAAAATCTGCTACAACCTGTGCTACACCTGAGAGGCTAAACTTAGTTGATGATGCGTGTGAAGAAGATCCTGTCGCCATTGTATACACAAGCTCATTCCAGTTTACTAGTGTAAGCGGGTCGTCATATTGTACGCTGCCAACATTTGCAACCGCCCTGGAGAGCTGCTCCTCCGGATACGCTGGAGCTGATGCAGTTGCCTTGACCGAAATAGTTGCCGAAGACTCGTTGTTGGATACATCAGGCAGGTCGGTGTACGTATACGTAATTGAGTTTGGGAATAAAATTGAGCCTGCGGGGACCGCTTTAGATAGTGCATCAGTAGTTTGACGCGCCAAATCTGCACGCAACTCAGAAACTACCTGCGCACGAGTTGCTGGATCTACGACTGCCCGTGTTCCTATGTACCCACCCACAAATGCCTGCGTCGAGCGAGCGGTGATAGTTGAATATTGTGGAGATTTTTTGAGTCCTGGCAACGTAAAGGTCGTGGGTTGGATATTATATGTATCTCCGGGCTGGTCTGCGTACACAGTTACAGAAACTGTGCCCGCCACTTTTGTGCTGCCGCGCATTGTGTAGCCAGGAACAACAACTGGCTCATGAATTCTGAAAACTTTACCGTCTGGTGACTCGAATCTGGTTGAAGTGATGTAGCGTTGTGGCTTCGTGCTGTATGTGTTCGAGATTGTTATAGTGCCAAATGCTCTGTCCTCGGCCTTGGTCGTGCCCGAGGCTGCAACCTGCTTTGACGCGGTTTGGTCTTCAGAAACTATTTGAAAGCTGAGCGGTAACGTATCGCTGGCTTCGTATGTGTTAGTTGCATCGAATTTCCATGCGTGGAGGTTAACTTTCACAGTCGCGGTGTGAAATATTGTACTCATTATGGCAATTGCAGTTCCTACAAGTATAATCGCCACGAGGCCCGCAACAAGAAAATATTTCCACTTGGCATCGCCGGGTTCGCTCGTGTCACCAAGCATCATCGGAGGTTTTGGTGGGACCACAGGCGCTTGTCTAACTGGTCTTGAGCGAGCTGGTGGAACTATGTCTTGGATACTGTGGCCATTCATAGTAGTGAGTATAGCATGCCTGCTTTAGGGTTAAGTGTTCCATTTGATTGCAAACGAGCTTTAACTGTGGAAAGTGCTGCAGCGAGCGAACCGTCAGAAATTGATTTAGGTAATGGTGACTGATCACGAAGCGTTGAGAGTATATTACGAGACCTAGTTGGGTGCTCTGGAGAAATTTGATTACAAACACTTTCTAGCCAGCCCCAGTCAGAGTCACTAGTCAGTACTGTAAAGTGGTGGGAAACAGGAATAGTATTTTGTGCTGACTCTAGTAGACCGCGCACTGCTGCTATCCACGCACTAGATGCATCCATAAGTTGTCCCGTAAGTGCGCTAGCCTCTGATTGTGCAAGTTTGCCTCGAGCAAGTAGCTCCAGTCTAGATAATATATCTACACCTGAGGTGCTCATTGAAGTAAGGATGGTGTTTGAGCCGATTGGAACACTGGCGACAAAACCTATGGTGTGCCCCGAGACAATCACCATGTCAGTTGACTCTTTGTGTATTGAAATTACCGTTCCATACTGGGTGTCGTCAATTTGCAATAATGTATCTGCTGCTGCAATTGGCGAAGGAAACATTTGAACAGCGCCCCGCTCTGCATACGGAGCAAGAAGTGGAGTAATCGCTTGCACCAATTCCGGTTCTATCTGAATAATTGCCGAGTCGCACTCAAGAGTTGTTCCAATGAGAGGCTTTTTCATTTTGGTAGAGTAACCATTCACGCGAACGTTAAGTGGGATTACTGATTTGTCTGCGTGCTCTTTACGCGCACGTGAAAGTAGATCCTCTACAGAACGTTCTGAAAAAGTGCTTGGAGACTTTACCTCAGCTTGTAGTGTTTGCAGTTCAAGGAAATACCACGGTGACCCAACAAACACTGCACACGCCGAAGATGAGTGCGGCGGTATACTTGCGAGCTCTTTCTTTATTGCATCAGTTAAAAGACTTACAGCAGCGGCACTGTTCTTTGCACCAAGAGTACTAAAGTGCGTACGTGACGCACTTACAATCTGCTGTTCAGCGGTGTGCGCATATCGGACAACGCCAACGCTTGATGAGTCTATCTCAACAATTAGAAAATCCTTTCGTGCCACACTTTAAGTCTAACCTATTTTTGAAGCACGGCTTTGATTCTGCGAACACCTGCTGATGACGCTTCCTCTTTTATAATTTTAAACGTACCTACTGCTGCTATAGCTCCGGTTTCCTCAACATGCGGTCCACCACAGAGCTCTCGTGAATATACGGTCCCGTCTGGTGCGCGCACAGTATATACCTGCACCACATCAGGATATTTTTCCCAGAAACTTCCCTCAACCCCTTCGTCGCGAGCAGCCTGCTTAGGCATTTGCTCAATAGTTACTACAGCGCGTTTCTCGATCGCTTCGTTTACATATGCCTCCACCTTAGCGAGCACATCGTGCGACACCTTTTCTCCATGCGTAAAATCGAATCGGGTTCTCTCTGCGGTAATGTTTGATCCTGCCTGATGCACATGTGGACCTAAAAATTTTCGCAACGCGGCAAGCATCAAATGTGTCGAGGTATGTAGCGCAGTGGTGGTTGCGCTTGTATCTGCAAGTCCTCCTTTGAATTTTTGCTCTGAGCCAGCACGTGAGTCGTCGGCATGTTTTGTCATAGCCTGTTTAAATGCCTCTATGTCAACTGTCTGCCCACGTTCCGCTGCTAGCTCTTGAGTTAATTCGATAGGAAAACCGTATGTCGTAAATAAAATAAACGGATCGGTTCCTCTTTCAAACTCTTTCATTCCTTGTGCGAGCGTTTTTCGAAAGCGTGCCTCTTCCTCAATAATGGTGAGCAGGATTTTCGAGTTATCAGTAACACGTGGGTACTGTGCTTTATATGATTGAGCGATCTGGTCAACGACGCGGCCAAGCGTTTCGGTTTTTACTTCCAAAATATCCATGTGACGCACAAACCTGCGTATTAATCTGCGTAAAACGTACCCTTGCTCGGTATTTGACGGAAGTACGCCATCTGCAATCATAAACACCGCGCCTTTGATATGGTCCGCAATTACTCGATACGACTTTTGAAACTTGGGGTCGTCGTATGCCTTACCCGACGCTGCTGCCAACTCGCGGATAGTTCCAAGTAGAGTGTCAATAAGAAAAATGTCGGGCTTTCCGTTTACTGCAGCTGCAATGCGCTCAAGCCCTCCGCCGAAATCTACATTTGCCTTAGGCAATTTTGAAAACGACCCATCTGCGTTCTTGATATATTCCATGAACACGTTGTTACCAATCTCCACAAAGCGACCGCAGTCGCAGTTTGGATGACACGACTCTCCAAAACGCGCGTCGTGCGGTGTACCGAAATCAAAAAACATTTCAGTGTCCGGGCCTCCCGGCTCGCCTGGTGGCATGTTTGCCGGTACCCCTGCGCGACTCCACCAATTCTTTTTAGCTGGGTAATAGTACAAGTGACTTTCCTCAACACCGCAGGATTTCCAGAGCTCGTACGACTCGGTGTCTTTTGGGATACCTAAACCATCGTCGCCTTCAAAACAGGTAAAATGCAGTTTGCTTTTGTCGATACCAAGCTCTTTCGTAAGAAACTCAAACATCCACGGGATTTGCTCTTTCTTAAAATAGTCACCAAATGACCAGTTGCCAAGCATTTCAAAAGAAGATGTATGCCGGTTGTCGCCTATTTCTTCTATATCTTCAGCGCGGAACGCGAGTTGTGCGTTAACCACCCTCGTACCCATTGGGTGTGGCGCACCAAGAAAGTAAGGTAATAGCGGCTGCATTCCTGAGCCTACAAAAAGCGTGGTTGGGTCGTTTTCTGGCACGAGCGGAACGCTTGAAATGAGTACGTGCCCTCGCGCCTTAAAATAGTCAAAATACTTTTGCCTGATTTCTGCTACGGTCATCACTACTAGTATATCAATTTACTTGCACCTTTGCGAGTGGCGTCACGCCAGGAATTTCGGAACCTTTTTTTCGAGAATATATTTTTGGGCCAGACTTTCGCAATTTTTTAACTATCTGCTCAACTTGCTTAAACTCAGCCCCAGTTAGTACAGCGCGAAGCGCTTCAGGGCGCTCTACGTAGTTTTGTATGATGCAGGCAAACATCTCATCTGCAAACATGAAGTGCATTTTTGAGCCGGGCGCATGTCTCCCAACACGAAGGTTGTAATAGTAGTTTTGCATGTTGTATGACGGGAAACCATTACCCCGGGCATGAAGCCGATGGCCTATTTGCTGCACGAAATTAAATATTTCTTCCGCCTGCTTTTTTGAGTACAAATTACTTTTTCTTTTTCTCACTTTAGGGTCCGTATTTATATATGCTAGTGGAGATATGGAGTGAGCGATTTCATGTGCGAGCGTCTCTTTCAGAGTAAAGTCTGTTGGCACATCCCGAAAATACATTTCACTAAGCGAAATTGTACCGGCCTTCCAGTCGGTTCCAGGCACAGGCTCGCCGAGGAACATCGCGTTTTCATACTCATCAAAATATGCACTTTTAGTACCTGGAACTCTTACGAGGTCACCAAATCGTGCCTTGCGAATCACCTTGACGTTAACAAGCGGTAACTTTAGTGATGTGAGTATTTGAATTATTCGGGCAATTTCGTTGTCCGTAAAATTTTCAAACGTAATACCCGCATGTAGGCTTTCAAAAAAGTGCTGCACTTTGTTTACTGCTTCTATTGCCATGTATAGATATTATAGCACACTATACGTATTTAAGCAAATATGAGTTTTATGCTAAAATAGTGCCTATGAAGCACTGGGGGGTAGACACCAGCAAGCTCGACAAAAAAGTTCGTCCGCAAGACGACTTTTTTCATCATGTAAACAACACATGGCTTAGAGAAAACCCGATTCCTAAAGAGGAGTCATGGTGGGGAGCTTTTATGCAGCTGCGTAAAAAAAGTGATGAACAGGTTCGTGCAATTATCCGTGACGTAACCGCGGGTAAGGTGCGAGGCGATGCTGCTATGAGAGTTGCGCGGTTTTACAAGTCTGGAATGGACATCAAGTCGCGTAATAAAAAGAAGCTTGCGCCACTCATGCCATATATTCGTAAAATAGACTCTATCGACTCTACTGAGTCTTTGTTGCGTGTTGTTGGTGAGCTGCACCGTATTGGATCTTCCGCATTTTGGGATATTTCCGTTGGCCCAGACGGTAAAGACAGCACGAAGAACGTCCTCTATTTTTCTCAGGATGGGATTTCCCTTCCCGATCGCGACTACTACCTTAAGCAAGATGACGAGTCTAAGCGTGTCAGGAAAGCTTTCCAAAAGTATACGCTCGCGGTTTCGAAAGTTACTGAAATTCGCTTGAACCCGTTTGAGATTGAAAAAGCCCTTGCACACGCATCTCATGACAAGGTGCTCCTTCGTGACCCTAACAAAAATTATTTTCCCTACACACTTAGTAAGCTCCGCGCAAAGGCGCCTCTTCCCTGGGATGCTTATTTTAAAGGATTGGGTATACAATGCCCGCGCATGTTTGTAGTGTGTCAGCCGCTATTTATGCGTGGCGCTGCTGCAACTATTGCCTCGCGCTCTATAGAAGAACATAAAGCGTACTTAACCTGGCACCTCATCAACACATTTGCACCGTACCTCCATGAGCCGCTCATCAAAGCAAAGTTTGCGTTCTATGGAACTGAGCTCTCGGGCACAAAGCAGATGCGCCCATTGTGGCGCCGTGTCCAAGGTGTCGTTGAGGCTCATATTGGTGAAGAGCTTGGCAAGATGTACGTTGAGCGACACTTCACGCATGAGTCAAAACGAGCTATTGACGCGCTCGTCAGCAACCTTTTTGTTGCATTTGAAGCTCGGATCAAAAACCTACATTGGATGAGCGCACAAACTAAGCGCAAGGCGCTACTCAAGCTCAGAACAATGGACAGAAAGATTGGCTACCCCAAGAAATGGAAGACATACGCCGGGCTCGAGCTTAAAGCAAACGACTACTGCGGGAACGCAATTAACACAAATCTTTTTGAAACGCGCAAAGCATTTCGAAAAATTGGAAAGAAAGTAGACCGGCGTGAATGGTTTATGACTCCACAAACAGTAAATGCGTACTATAACCCTCAAGCTAACGAGATCGTTTTCCCTGCTGCGATTCTTCAGTGGCCATTTTTTGACGCGCGCGCAGACGCCGCGCTTAATTATGGGGCCATCGGTTGGACCATCGGTCATGAAATGACGCACGGCTTTGATGACGAGGGTTCTAAGTTCGATGCTCGGGGTGACCTTAAAGGTTGGTGGAGCAAGGCTGACCGCGCTCACTTCGACAAGTTAGCAGACGTACTACGCAAGCAGTTTAACGAATATGAGCCTATACCCGGCCACAAAGTAAACGGCTCGCTCACACTTGGTGAAAATATTGCAGACTTGGGCGGCGTTGCAATTGCATACGACGCATTCCAAGTTCATCTGAATAGACACGGTCGCAAGAACATCGATGATAAAACACCAGAGCAGCGATTCTTTCTCTCACTCGCACAAGGCGAACGCGAGCATCTTCGTGAGGAACGATTGAAAACACAGATAGCTACTGATCCACATTCGCCAGCCCTATACCGCATCAATGGTCCAGTTTCAAACCTCGACTCATTTTACGACGCATACAAAGTTGTAAAAAGTGACAAGCTGTACCGCGCACCAAAAGCACGCGCAAAGATTTGGTAGTTAAAATAGGCTGTCTGTTACTTCAGCACTTGCGGAAGGTTTCAACCCTTTAGGCTTTTGCGAAACTGGCTGCTCAAGCACGCTCTTTGCCGCCTCGCGGTAGGTACAGTAGTCGCAATCCTTTCCAGCTTCTGGCACTTCGGTTGAATCAAGGCATTTTTTGATGTCAAAGAGCGTCTTCTCCACCCAACCGTCATTTCCAGTATATGGAATAATTTTTACATCAAACTCTAGTTTGCCGTCGAATGCCTCTCTGTCAGTGCGGCCGTTTACGTACACAAAATATCCTGTGTCTGAAACGCTTAACCCATTACGCCTAAGCAACCACTGGTACGTTTCCATTTGGCGCTTATACCCGTCTTGCCATGCTGCATCGAGGGTTACCTCTTCGTCTTTTGACGTTGCTTTATAGTCGACTACACTCACCACACCATTCTCATCTACCCACACGTCATCAACAGCGCCTGCAACAGTAAAACCTGTTTCTGCGTGCTTTGTCTCAACGCCCTTAAAATTCTCGCGCCAAATATCCATACGCGGATCTTTAAATGGCACAAGGTTTAGCTTGTATGCAGAGATTAGTGGGTGCGCAGACTGCGCTACACGGTGAATATCAAATTCTTTTTTTAAAAGCTTGTCGACAGCAGAGTTTAAGTTAAATGGGAACCCCGGCGGCCGCGCCACACCAAGCTTGTTGTCAATATAAAAACAGCGTGGGCAAGAAACAAATAGGTCGATCTTCGATCGCGAAAGACGCCACTTGGGTCCACCATAATTCCATTCTGGCTTACGATGTGGTTTATAAAAACTACTCATGAGGTATGTGGCGTGCAGAGCGCAGTGCTTTCAGCAACGACGTTCGCGATTCTGCGTGGCGGAACACCCGCACGCTCAAGTGAGTGAGGGTTTGTAAGCACTGTTGAGCAAAGTGGCTTTTGTTCCGCTAGGAGTCTATTTTTTTCAGCTGCGGTCAGCGTGGTGAGCACAGTTATTGGGTACACTCCTGTTGATCGAATCATGTCTGCAAGGTTACCCTTTTCTGGATAGTCCCAGCCAAGCAACGTGAGCCCTGCACAGGATGAGTACGTGATAGCGTGCTCGGTGAATTTAGTGTTGGTTACGAGCCATCCTCCGTTTAGCTGCTTACCTTTTGTGTTTGCAGCGATGTCGTCAAAGCGGGCTTTTACGTAAAGTGCTATTTTAACATCGGTCTTGTAGCCCGGCTGGTTATGGAACTTTAGCTCTGCGCCAAACCTGTTACCGTCTTTTTCGAGCACTACGTCTACTTCGTGGGGCACACATTTTCCTTCTAAAACTTGTCTTGTTTTTACTGCATACCCTTGCGCACGCATAAGTTCGCTAACGTAGTCTTCAAATGGGAAGCCAGTTGGACCAAGGTCTAGTATTGCCCTGCGCATAGAGTATCGTGCAGCAAGCACGCGCTCTTCTTTGCGCAGCATTTTGTGTGCAGTACGAAAGATCTCCGTTGTCGACATTCCGTCATGCACTGTCCCGGCTATCGACTCGGAAACACGTTGCGACAACTCTTTATCAATTCCCGCACGTACAAGCGAGTCAGTGAGCTTCAGTAGGTTAAAAAGCTCTCTGGTACCATCTCCTTTGACTATTTCAGGCATGTTCCAATAGTAGCACCCCCGACGCATTCTCCGGAAGAGCTAAACCAGACCACAGACTGCCCTTCAGCGACAGCCACCGGCTCATCGAATAAAATTTCATTATCTCGTATCCTTGCGCTAAGCAGCGGACCATGGTAGCGCGTTTGCACATGTAGATCCTGTGTAATATCACCTAATATATTTGCATCTCTTATTGCGTACGTCATACAACTATCATCTACTTTGGGTGAGCTGGAAACAGTGAGCTTACGAGACTTTGAGTCTTTGCTTGCAATGTAATAACGCTCGCTATGATCCCCAACGATGCCTTGTCCTATCGTGTAATAATGAACACCTCTATGTTTTCCGACCTTTCTATTAGACTCATCAACGATATCACCAGGAGCCTCATCGATGTATCTATGCAAAAAGGTGTACATATCAACGTGGCCAAGAAAGCACAGCCCTTGTGAATCTGGCCGTTCAGCGTTAGGAAGCTTAAGTCTCTTTGCGTGTGCCCTCACCTCACTCTTCAGCATTGAACCGAGCGGGAAAAGCGTGTGGGAGAGATCATCCTTTGTGAGTGTCCATAAAAAATATACTTGGTCTTTCGTAGGATCTTTTGCCGCCATCAACCTACTCCCGTCTGTCCGCGCATAGTGACCAGTTGCGATTGCGGTAAACCCGAGAGATTTAAGTTTGTTCCATGCCGCGCCAAACTTGATACTTCGATTGCACAAAACGTCTGGATTCGGCGTCTCTCCGCTTGCATAGCTTGCTATAAACGGCTTAACAACATCTCTGAGGTACTCGCTCCCTAAGTCTAAAGTTATAAACGGTATTTCCAAATGTGCAGCGACTTGCATTGCGCTTATACGATCTTCGGCCCCTGTGCAAGGCAAGAAATCAGGCTCCCAACCTCGAATAAAAACCCCGGTAACCTGTGCACCGGTTTCTTTTACAATATGAGCAGCAACAGCGCTGTCCACGCCACCTGAGAGCAAAACCGCAACCTTTTTCTTTTTGTCGTTCATGGTTATCGCAGATAGACTCGATTTGCAACGTGCTCTTCAAAGGTTCGCGCGTAGTGCATAGTTCCGTCGCTCCCAGTTAGATAAAAATAGTATGGGGTTTTGGTTGGATGCAATGCAGCCCTGATCGCGTCGAGTCCTGGGTTTGAAATTGGCCCGACCGGCAAACCCTTTCTCGTATATGTGTTATAAGGTGAATCTATTTTAAGTTCATCGAAGGTGGGACTATACGTGGGCTTCTTGTTGATGTAGCCGAACACAGCATCGACCTGAAGTGGCATGCCTCGCTCAATTCGTTTCCACAAGATACCAGAAATAATTTTCATTGCCTCCGGGTCTCTTGCCTCTCGCTCAATCAGAGACGCCATGGTGATTATCTCAGCGACACTCTTAGTTGTGGATGCTTCTTTAATGACAGTCAGCGCCTTTTCATCAAATGTCTTTCTTAAGGTGGCAAGTGCCACATATGGACTGACCCCCGGAGTAAACTGGTATGTATCTGGAAATAGATAGCCTTCATATTGCGCACTGTTTGTGGCAAACAATTCTGAATCAAAATCCTCATCAAGAACTTTTTTTAATCTTTCTCCAATTTCCCAACTGGTCATACCCTCGTGTATAAGCACATACTTCGCAGGTATCCCCGTGTCGCCATGTTCAAAGCGGTACACTAACTTGAAAATATTTTGTCTGTACTGGAGCGCATAGGTACCGGCTTGAATCGAACTCGACCCATACATTCTAGAAATCACCTCGAATGCTAACGCAGAATGTATGGCATCTACATTTTCAAGCTCGTACGCCACATCTCTTATAGACATTCCATCTTTTACATGAATTACGCTCCCGACTGGAAAAAACGGCGGCGGAGCAATGGTAAGTGAGTACGGTATCGTAATAATTGCGACAGCGAGTAGCAGTAGCTCTGCAAAAAAGGGCGCTGCAAAAATCCAAGCAGGTATTTGTAAATATTTTTTGTAGCTCATATTGGCAAATTAGTCGGAGGCTCAAGCTTTGTTCCACTAGACGTATGTACTCCGGACAGCACTTGCGGCTTGGGAATACGAAATAGCGATGCGATTTCATCAACATTGAGAACTGCTCCCTTTCCAGGGTGTGCCAAGGTAAAGTACGATCGCCCAGCAAACAGGCCGATGAAATAACGATTCTTTAGCAGCGGGATAGCGGCGAGTAGGTCAGATGTTGGCCACGAAACTACAGTCTGCGGATTATACGCAACTAAGCTGTTATGCTCGCCATCATGCTCTTCAAACAACGTGTCTAGGAATGAAGGGCTCGGCGAAGAGTGTTTAAAGAAGTGTATTGCGCGTATACCAGCGTCGTACGAAGGCCGTTTGAGCGCGGCTTCTATCGACTCGACAAGCACACGCTTTTCATTTGACAGCGCACGCAGGTCGCCTGACTTTCCTACTATTTTTTGAATTTCCTTTACTGCGTCCTGGTGCAGCGTGTCCACTGCTTCACCTCGCCACGCCCAGACGTTTATCGGCCAGTCACGTTGGTGCGGCCGAATCAAGAATTGGATCCAGACAGTTTGACTCTCGTCCAGAGAGCGTAACTTTTCCATTGTATTTAAGAAAGCATCTTTTTTGTCGAAGGTTTGACTACTACCGTTAACTAGCGGATACGGGTCCGGATTTTTGAGAGTGTATTCACGTACCACGACAGAAAATGTGCTTGGTGGCGATGAAGCAAAGTCGTCAGTTTCGTTATAGTCGATATCAGGATAGCTCTCTCTAAGAGCATGAAGCACTTGTGGCGCATAGTCAGTTGGAACCGTTACAAACATGCGGAGCAGCCCGCCCGACGCGGTCAATTCTAATGACCAAGGCGCTCGAACAACACCCATGAAAAACCTCTCTTCCTTTGTAATGTCGACTCGAGAGTATAGTTGGGTCAAGACGCGCTCCATTTCTTTCGGAGTCGTGTTTGAGGCGCCTGGAATTATTTCATACGTGCGATACCACACTCGAGCTAAGAATTGCGCCTCACGCTGGTGTACCCACAGCGGCCAAGCGGCCCACAACAGAAGTGGTGCAAGCCAGAGTGGCGAAAGTGCAGCGATGAGCCAGTACACCGCGGCTGCGAAATAGGGCGCGTAGTAGATTGTAAAAATCACTGCGGCAGGCAGTGCGATAGACAACACGCGATACCAAACGCGTTTCATACTTCTTATGATAGCAAATAAATACTGCGCAGCTGCTTATTTAGCTAGTGCTATCTTTCCGTCTTTTGTTTTCGTCAATGCCGGGTTTTGAAGATTGACGATGATCGTGTTTTCTTTTACGTGGCGCTCCTTTGCTACTGCCGTCATAAGGTCGCCTTTACTCATCGGTCCCTTTTCTTTCAAAATATTTTTGATGATCTCGATAACAGGTCCCGGTCGGTAACCCCATTCAGAAAGCGCGTATATACCTCTACCAACGAGCACAAAACGCTTGTCCTTAATGAGCTCATTGTGCGTTGTCGCCTGATGAGCCTGCTTGCCAAATACCTTTTCAATAGCCTTTGATACCTCTCGGAAATGCATTGGTGAGCCGTGGCGCTTGAGTGCGAGGTATGCATGGTCACGGATGTTTTTGAGGCGGATTCCAGGAGCCGAGGTGCGTCCCCACTCACCAAGAGGGTTACGCATTAAACAGTTTGAGAGTTCAAGCCAACGTTTTACAGTCTCTTTATTTTTGTACTTTACGTTTACGCGCGAAAGACACGTAAGCACATGGTCAACGAGCTCTCCTTCTTGCATCACATCATTAGCACCCATCTTACTGTGTACGGACTTAATTGCATCTTCAACTGCTTTTGCCACTCCTTCATCTACATGCCAACGCGACTTAAAGTTGTCGTCCTCTTTTTTATGTACAAATGGCTTGCCCACGACGAGCATGAAGTAGAGGTGGTTCTTCGATTTAGAGTCAGAAGCATACTCGCTCAAGATGGTGTGCTCTGGCAAAATAGCACCGAGGTCGCGGATTGCTGCTTCGAGGTTAGAAATTGCATGACTTTCCTTTGCGATAGCTGGTGAGTCCTGAATTGACTTGATTGCGCCACTCTCAATTTGGCGCACGCGTTCACGAGTAATTCCGTAACGCTTTCCGATGGCATCTAACGTCTCAGCCTCATTCGAATCATGGAGTCCGTATCTGCTTACGAGCACATCCTTGCTTCTATCTGGTAACGATGCAACTAATCTCTTGCTGGTGTCCTTGGGCTTGAATGAGAGTTTTGCCATATATTTGTATATCCTTTATAGCACATTTTCTAAAAATGGTCAAACAGAGTCATAGTTATCCACAGTTAGGCAATGAAATTTATGACCTTGTCAAGCACAAAAATGACTTTCCGTGGCTCAACAGGAACCTTTTTTGACAATTGCGGATCTTGTTTTACAAGCTCTAGGATTTGTTTTTCGTTCGTACCTCGAAGTGTTGTAATAGTACCCTTCAGCTTTCCTCCCACCTGTACCGCAACAGTTACCGTCTCGCTTTCAAGCTTACTGGGGTCAAAACTAGGCCATGGCTCGAGGTGGATAGAGTTGGTGTGCCCCAACTTGCGCCAAAGCTCTTCTGTAACATGTGGTGCAAATGGCGCGAGGAGGTTGAGAAGAATTTCATATGATGCGCGAGAAACTGTTTCTGCTGCAACAAGCTCGTTCGTACAGATCATAAGCTGCGATACTGCAGTATTGAACTTTACAGATTCAATATCTTCACCAACTTTTTTAATTGTTTGATGAACGACGGGTGGTACATCTTCCCCGTCGGCAACCTTCTGAGATAACGTTACTATTCGTTCAATAAAACGGAGTGTGCCAACTAGTCCTTCATTTTGCCACGGGACCGCTTGCTCAAAGGGACCTATAAACGCTACATAGAGCCTGGTAGCGTCAGCTCCAAATGTGTTAATAATTTCTATCGGGTCAGTACCGTTCCCTTTGGACTTTGAAATTTTTTCACCATCTGCCGCCAGGAAAAGGCCATGGGAGGTGCGCTTTGCATATGGTTCGGCAGTTGGAACAACACCGATGTCGTATAGAAACTTATGCCAAAAACGAGAGTACAGCAAATGGAGAACGGTATGTTCCATGCCACCGTTGTACCAATCAACCGGAGACCAGTATTTTATCTTGTCAGGGCCTGCAATGGCCGCATCATTGTGAGGGTCCATGTATCTGATGTAGTACCAACTTGAACCTGCCCAATTTGGCATCACATCTGTTTCGCGTTTTGCTTCCCCACCACATTGCGGACACTTCGTGGTAATCCAGTCGCCTAGCTTTGACAATGGCGACTCGCCGGTGTCAGTTGGTTCGTATTTTTCAATGTAGGGCAACTCAATGGGGAGCTGACTTTCTGGGACAGGCAGCCAGCCACACTTCTCGCAATGAACCATCGGTATCGGTTCGCCCCAATACCTCTGGCGACTAAATACCCAGTCCTTGAGCTTGAACTTAGTGACTGCCTTACCAAACTTTTCTGTCATGACTTTCGGATCTTGCAACTCAATCTCACGGATTTCGATGTCATATTTAGTTGCAAACTCTTTGTCTCTCTCGTCGTGTGCCGGTACACCCATTACCGCACCGGTTCCGTAGTGGCCGAGTACATAGTCTGCAACCCAAACAGGGACCTCTTCGTTTGTTGCAGGGTTTTTAACTTTTAGATTGAGTGGAACACCGGTCTTCTCTTTACCTTCTGCAGTTCGCTCGATTTCCGTTTTTCTTTTCGCCTCTTTTACGTACGCTTCTGCCTCAGGGTGAGCAGCTACGATAGGATGCTCAGGTGCAACTACCACGTACGTTGCACCATACAGTGTGTCTGGCCGAGTGGTAAATACAGTGATTGGTCCGAAATCAATTTCAGCTCCCTCACTTTTCCCTATCCAGTTCTTCTGTTGCGCGCGGACGCGGTCAGGATAGTCGACGGTGTCGATATCCTCGTATAACCTGTCTGCATATTTAGTGATAGCGAGCATCCACTGCTCTTTATCGCGTTTTTCAACTTTAGTCCCGCAGCGCTCGCAGCAGCCATCAACCACCTCTTCATTGGCTAGGCCAATTTTATCTTTTGGACACCAGTTTATCGGAACAGTAGCTTTGTACGCCAACCCTTTTTTAAAAAGTTGAATGAAAATCCATTGCGTCCACTTATAATACTTCGGGTCTGTGGTGTTCACTTCGCGTGACCAGTCGAACGAAAAGCCAAAAGCCTGCGCTTGCTTTCTAAAGTAGTCTGTGTTTTCTTTAGTTACGACTCTTGGATCCTTGCCGGTTTTAATAGCGTAGTTTTCAGTCGGCAGTCCAAATGCATCCCAGCCAATGGGGTATAGAACATTGAAGCCCTCCTTCCTGCGCTTCCTTGCAACAATGTCCATACAGGTATATGGGCGCGGGTGACCCTGGTGTAACCCAGTACCCGATGGATATGGGAATTCTACTAGCGCGTAAAACTTTTTTTTACTCGCATCGTCAGATGCGTTGTAAATACCTGATGCGAGCCACTCCTCCTGCCACCTTTTTTCAATTTCTTTGTGGTCGTACTCTGCCATCTTTTTACTCTACACCAAAATTTACTTTTTGAACACAGGGTAGCGTGCTGGATCTATCTCTCTATCAAAGCACATGGTACCTGCACCGTGAGTCCACTGACTCGTCGTAAGGTCTCCGTCAGTTCCCTTCTCCGGGTAAAGAGCTCGAGGCTGACTCAGCTGATCTTGGCGCGAGTCTTTGTTAAACGATGCACAAAGTCTGAACGCTAGCTTATTAGCAGAATATTCATACGCCGCGCCTGTCTGAGGGTCACGAGGGATCACGAACCCGTTAAGGGAATCTTGCAGTTCTTCCAGCGCGAGAGGCATCTTGCCGGTCGTCTGGTAGTAGTTAAGCACTTGCCACTGAATATTTTGAAGGTCTGCAATCTTTTGGTCGTCAAACTTATACATTCGAGCGTCTTGCGGAGACCCGATGATGAAAAACCCAGCAAGTATCGATGCGAGAACCACCACTGCTGCCGCGATCGACATTATTGTTGCCTTTTTTGGATGCTCGCGCCAGTATCCCCACGCATCTGCAAGAAAATGCATGAAGAGCGCAGCCGCGACTAGGAACACGACTACAACTTTAAATATAAACCTGGTGCCAATTTCTCCATCTAAGAAGGTGTAAATTAGTGTGACGAAGTCAACTGCCATTGCAAGGCCAGCGAAAAACAGTGTGAGATATAGTGCCCATCTGCGCACCCATAAATCTGCCCGCTCGGGGACAGCCTGGATGTCCTTGCGAATAATCCGCATAAGGATCAAAAAGAGTGGGAAGAAAACTATTAGCGACGCGATAGCAAATCGAATTGAGCTTGAATACGGGTCGACGCCGTAGTCGTTCAATGCATCAGGAAACGCTGCATTGATATATTGGAAATAAAGTGTGATAAACGCTCCGACACTAGTGTACAGTGATACCACAGCGCCGAGCCAGAGAAAAAAATCCTTAGGAGTTACTTTAGTGTTCATTTGTATATTATATACTACGTGCGCCGTCTGTAGGCAGGATAAACTGGGTCTCGCCTTTTTTAAAACCCGGGTTACCCTTATCAAGGCTATCGCAAAACTCGCACAAAGGCTTTGAGCCGAGCTTTTCTATAATTCTTCTATATGGCATATCAGTGTGCCTGCACCTCGCGTTCGAACACTCAAGGTTTATTTTGATTGCTTCTGCACTCATTGTATGGGTAGATTGGTAGTTGATATCAGTACTATACGCCTGAGCCAAAGGTTATGCAATTTTACGGATTGAGGTGATCATGTGGCGTGGGCAGTGCACCAGCTCGTAGGCACAGTTCCATGTATGCCCTGGCATGCCAGTTACGATCATGTCAGTTGAGACCCACCCATCAGCACCACCCGATGCCTCTTGTTTGAAGTAAACAATTTTGCCAGTTACAGATCCTGAGCTATCTGTAAATTCAACCGCTTCTCCGGCATTAAAACTTTGTCCAAGTATTATTGCGCTCTTTCGCAAACGCTCGCTTGAACTTAAATTACGTTCAACGTATTCTTGCAGCTGTGTGAATGTGCGTGGCTGATTTAATTTTTCTGAGTGCATAATTTACACTTTAAACTCAATAACATCTCCGTCTTTGACTATATACTCCTTACCTTCGGTGCGCAACTTGCCTGCGGCTCGCGCAGCTTGGAACGAGCCAGCTTGTATCAAGTCGTCGTATGCGACCACTTCGGCTCTAATGAACTTTTCCTTAAAATCGGTATGTATGGCCTGGCCTGCTTCTGGTGCGGAGCTCCCTACCCTAATAGTCCACGCGCGAGTCTCATCTTCACCAGTAGTAAAGTATGACTGCAAATTTAGCATCTTATACGCGGTTTTGATCAGATCGTCGACTCCATCTTCGAGCACGCCGTATTCTTGGCGGAACGTACTCCTATCTTCATCTGAAACTGACTTAAGTTCATTTTCAATCGCAGCATCTACGAGCACCCACTGGGCTTTCTGGTTTTTAAGAAAATCGATGAGTCGCGTGTAGCGCTCGCCGTTGTGTTCATCGAGATTGTGCCCGCCAGCTTTCTTGTTGAGTACGTACATGATCGGCTTCATGGTGATCAGCTGCATGCCTTTGATTGCGAGCAGCTCCTCGTCTGTGAGACTCGTCTTCTGAGCGAGCATTCCCGCCTCGAGGGTTGCAAATACTTTTTTTAACGCCTGCTCTTCTAACACTGCCTCTTTTACACCACGCTTACTGTCTCGCTCAACGCTCTGCAGGCGCTTTGAGACACTTTGCATGTCTGCGAGCACGAGCTCAAGATTTATAACCTCGATATCTTTAACAGGGTCAACAGTACCGCCAACGTGAGTAATGTCTGAGTCATCAAAAATACGTACTACCTCCGCAATCGCGTTCGTCTCACGAATGTGCTGGAGGAACTGGTTGCCTAAGCCTTCGCCCTCACTCGCGCCCTGTACGAGACCGGCAATATCAACAAACTCAACTATTGCTGGCACTGTCTTAGCCGAGTGTGATAGCTCAGTGAGCACTTTAAGGCGCGGGTCCGGCACGGCAACAACCCCAACAGACGGATCGATAGTTGCAAAGGGATAATTTGCAATGAGCACCTCCTTTTCTGTAAGTGCTTTAAACAATGTTGACTTCCCTACGTTAGGAAGCCCAACTATCCCGATTGCTAATTCCATTTGCCAATTCTAGCAAAAATATGGCCTAAAATCTAGTGCGCTCCGACCGAGTTGCTGGCGCTCTCGTAGTGATTGAAGTTATTTTAAAGCTACCTAACTATCTGAGTGTCAAAGTACTGTTCTTGGAAATGAATCGCTTTAATAATTTCTTCGTCAGTCATTGTTGTTCCTTGTGGCACCACAACCAATTTGTCATCGTCGTTGTTATTTCTGTGCGCTACAGCTATGCATATACCTTTTTCTTTTGCGAGCGGGTGAGACACTCCAAGGTAGTATGCATCCAGATCTTCTCCGTCTGGAGCTGTAATGCCCTCAATATAGCCATAATTAACTTCATATACAAATCCGTGTTTTGGGTGTCTTGTTCCGAGTGGCCTATCAAACGTAACTTCTACTTCTTTTCCGATTAGCTGCTTAGCAATTCGTAACGAGATCGAAGTTTCCATAAATTACTTTGCTGCCTTGCCTAACTTCTTAACTTTCATAAACCATTTCAGATATGTAGCTTGTGAAGATTTTTCTGCATTGCTAAAAATAGTGGTGCGTATCGGTGCAATACCTGCCATGCCAAGTGTTGCGCGGCGAAGCTCGTTGCGGTAGTCACCGAAGAAGAACCAAATGAGCCACGGATTACTTTGGGTCAACATTATAATTCTTGCTGACTTTCCTTTTAGAAGCTGCTGCCAGCCCCAACCATCCTTGCGCATTTTGAATGCAAACCCAGGGAGCCATGCGCGATCAAAGAGGCCTTTGAGGAGTGCGGGCATCGTACACCACCAATTTGGGTACACGATAACAAAATGGTCTGCCCAACGCATATTTTCCTGAAACGTCTTTAAGTCCGGCTCTAGTTGCTGGATTACTCGATACCCTTCATGGAGGATGGGGTCAAACTGCAGCTCTCCAATATTTTGCCTCCGCACCTGATGCCCGCCCTCAAGCGCACCCACTTCGTACGCATCTGCTATTGAGTTGGTGAGCGAGCCCGTAGACGGGTGCGCCATGAGTATAAATATTTTACGTTGCCGCATCCTTCTATGGTGCCATGATTTTTTGGAGCTCTTGCTTATGGAGCATCATCACCTGTTGAGCGGCCGCCATCTGCGACTGGCCGCTCTTTACCTTAGCCTGGATTTCCTCAGCGATTTTTTTGAAAAAATCTGGGTTTTCAGTAAAGGCTTTCATTATTTTTTCTTGCGCATCTTTGGGCAAGCTCTTGAGCTGCTGCTGCAGCATCATTTTCATGAAAAAATTTCCAAACATAATTATAGTAGTATGGTAACACTTTCGTTAGTAACTTCGAGCACCCCCTTTTCTACATGAAATGTTTTTACTTCTCCAGCAACTCGGACTATTAGTTCGCCCTCCTTGAGCGTAGCTACTAATGGTTCGTGTTTAGGCAAAATTTCAACTAAGCCCTCCGACGTCGGCACCATAACGGAAAGAGCCTCTCCCTCAAACACCTTTTCGCTTATATGACTTATAACTACATGCATAAATCTAGTATATACTTTCGAAACACAAAGCGCTAACTTGCGCTATATACAAAGATGTGTTATTATACCTAAATGTCGTTCGATCTTAGTGTAGAGAAAGCAAAAGACATCTTTAATGGAATGTCCGACAAGCCGCAAAGCCCCGGGAGGTACGGAGAGATAATCTATGGCTTTAACCAGCTGATCCATGCAGAAATGCAGGATGCGCTACGCAAGATCTCTAGTGAACTAAGGGGAGTGCAGGCACTTGCAATACCTGGATCGGATGGTAGGTTTGAAAAAGGTTCTCACCAGTCTGAGATCGAAATCATTGCACTAGTTGATGAAAATGTAAACATAGACTCTATGAGATCCAGAGTCGAATCAACTCTTAGAAGCGCTGCTCCTCACAGAGTTGCAATAATTGAATGGAAACAGTTTGGAAAACCGTTTAGTTTTTTCAACAATATGTATGATAGGGTTCAGCCTGCTCGTATAGCAACCGATGCTCGCCCAGTTTGGGGAGATGATAAAGCAATAGTGCGCGCACGTGAAGAAATTGGTAAGGAAGTAATAGGCGCCGAAGGAGCGCATATAAAACGCCGCGTGGAAGATTTAGAACGTGACTCACGAAAAGCACTGACCGGGAAAAATAGAATCAATGGTTCCGATGCCGTGCATTTCGAGTTTAATGAAGATGGAGCCGCTAATGTATTTTACAACCCAAAGGCTCGACAGCTATCATTTAAAATCGGTCCGCTTAGGTTAGTTCAAAATACACTGCTAATAGAATCAATCAAACACATAAGAAATTCTAAGCAGGCAGACTTTTTTGCAAAACTTAGGTCCAATATACCTCGACGACTGGAGCAGCTTTCAGCAGAGAACATGCTGTCACTATCTCAGGAAACAATGAGACAAGCTCAAGATCACTATCAATTTTTCCTTCGCATGTATCACCGCAGCGAACAGGCACACTTAAAAAACAAAACGTCTGTCTTGCACCTTAACTCGAATCAGGCCGAAGAAGTTAAGAGAAGACTTGCAGATTTAAGTCAAATAATGCAATCACTTAAAATTGGCCGTAAGTAAAACTACTTCCCTACAACCTGATTGATAGAGCCTTTCATGTAGAAAGCGCTTTCGTCAACATCGTCATACGTCCCGTCGAGAATGGCTTTGAAGCTCTTTACCGTTTCCTCGCGTTGGACGAATTCTCCTTCAATACCAGAAAAGACTTTTGACACAAACATAGGCTGCGAGAGGAAGCGCTGCACTTTGCGTGCGCGATAGACGGTGCGCTTGTCCTCCTCAGAAAGCTCTTCAATACCAAGAATAGCGATGATGTCCTGGAGGTCCTTGTAGCGCTGCAGTATGCGCTTAACGCCTGTTGCTACATCGTAATGCTCCTGGCCAACGATATCTGGGTCAAGTGCGATGGAAGTTGAGTCGAGCGGATCAATAGCTGGGAAGATACCGAGAGATGCAAGCTGGCGTGAGAGCACAATTTGCGAGTCGAGGTGGCTGAACGTCGTTGCTGGTGCTGGGTCGGTTAAGTCGTCCGCTGGCACGTAGATAGCTTGCACAGATGTAATCGAACCTTTAGTTGTTGAGGTAATTCTTTCCTGCAGCTGACCCATCTCTTCAGCAAGGGTAGGCTGGTACCCCACAGCAGACGGTACGCGACCCAAGAGAGACGAAACCTCTGAGCCTGCCTGCACGAAACGAAATGCATTATCCATGAAAAAGAGTATGTCCTTCCCCATAGTGTCGCGGAAATATTCAGCGATGGTAAGTCCGGTGAGTGCGATGCGCGCACGCGCACCAGGCACTTCGTTCATCTGACCAAACACGAGCGCAAGCTTGTCGATAACGCCTGACTCCGTCATTTCATGCAAAAGGTCGTTACCCTCACGCACACGTTCACCCACGCCAGCAAACACTGAGTACCCGCTGTGCTCTGTTGCAACGTTTCGAATAAGCTCTTGCATCAAAACTGTTTTGCCCACACCAGCACCACCAAAGAGACCGACCTTACCTCCTTTTACGAACGGTGCAAGTAGGTCAATTGCTTTAAGGCCGGTTTCGAAAACTTCTGCCTTAGTACGCTGCTCTGAAAATGCTGGCGGGGTTCGGTGTATAGGTGACCGCGGTGTTCCCTGAGGAACTGGGCCTTTACCATCAATGGTGTCTCCCACAACGTTAAAAAGCCTGCCAAGTGCAGCCTCACCAACTGGCACCGAAACGGCTGCCCCGCTGTCCTCCACTTTAGTCCCTCGCACCAAACCTGCAGTATCTTGAAGCGCGATTGCTCTCACGCGGTTTACCCCGACGTGAGACGCGACCTCAAAGGTTATAGTGCGCCCATCATGCTCGCAGGTAAGAGCGTTTTGAACCGCAGGCAAATTGTTCTCGAAGTGAGCAACTATGACCGGTCCGATGATTTCTGTGATGGTGCCTGCTGTTTTCATATTTTTAATATATCGTATTTGCTAAAATAAATCCATTTTTTTAATTAGCTGCCATAGCCTCGATCCCGCCAACAATTTCAGAAACTTCTCGTGTAATTGCAGCTTGTCGTGCCTTGTTAAATGTGCGCGTAAGCGCCTTGCTCACATCTCGACTTTTGTCAGAAGCGTTTTTCATTGCTACCATTCGCGCCGAGTGCTCAGACGCCTTACTTTCCAATAGAAGGTGGAATAGAAACACGCTTGATAGCATTGATAATAACTCTGCGGCCACATTTTCGCCTTCGCTCGTGTAAGCTGCGGGTGCGTCCTGCTCTGGAGCGCCACTAAGCGCTCCTTTCTCTGGCGTAATGCCTCGCACAATCTTAGAAAAACTTTCGAGTGAAAGTGGTAACAGGGTGTGTACTGCAGCTTCTTGCTCAAATGTTGAACGAAAGTTGGTATACACTACGATCGCTCGATCAATATTTTCAGCCACAAACGAGTTTGTTAAAAGATTGGTGGTTACGTGTAAGCTTTCTATTTCGACATCATCTGAAATGTTTTCATGCCGCTGCACGAGGTTGTACCCACGACGTTCAAAATATTCTGCAGACTTTTTTCCATACGCAACGATGTCGATGTTTTCTGTTGTAAGACCGAGCTCAGATATCGTACGATCAGCAGCTTTAATAACTGAGGAGTTAAGCGCCCCACATAAGCCTTTATCACTCGTAACCACTACGAGAGCAACTCGTCGTAAATCTCGTATTTTTGTCAGCGGATGGCTGGTTGTAGCAAGCGAGGGTGAAAGGCGCGAAAGTATGTTGAGTGCAGAGCGCGCGTACGGCCTTGCACCAATAGCACGCTGCTGAGACTTTCGCATTTTAACTGCAGAAACAGCTTCCATTGCCTTCGTCACCTTTCGCGTACGATCAACGGAACGAATCTTTGCTTTTACATCTCTTAACGACATGTTATTTAACTGTCGCCACAAAGCTTTGGATAGCGGCTCGAAGTTCCTTTTCGCACTCGTCACTGATTGCTCGCTCGTCGCGTATCATAGAGAGCACTTTAGGCGCCTCGCGATCGAGGTAGGAGACAAGCCCCCTTTCCAGCTCTAGCATTCTTGCTGCATCAAACGCATCAAAGTAACCATTGGTTGCTGCAAAGATGGCAACGACCTGGCGCTCAAACGGAATTGGCGAGTACTTGTCTTGATTGAGAATAGCGGTGAGCCTTCTGCCGGAATCGATTCGCTTTTTAGTTTCAGGGTCAAGGTCCTGCGAAAACTGCATGAACGCCTCGAGCTCACGAAACTGTGCAAGGTCCAACTTAATGCGGCCAGCAACTTTTTTCATAGCTTTTGTTTGTGCGGCACCTCCAACACGAGAAACAGAAATACCCACGTTGATTGCAGGTCTAGTTCCCTTGTTAAACAGATCTGACTCAAGGAACATTTGGCCATCAGTAATCGAAATTACGTTTGTTGGAATGTAAGCCGAAACATCGTTCTCTTGTGTTTCGATGATTGGTAGCGCGGTGATAGAACCTCCACCCTTTTCCTTACTTAGTTTTGCTGCGCGCTCAAGGAGGCGTGAGTGGAGGTAGAAAATGTCTCCTGGATATGCCTCGCGGCCCGGCGGTCGTCGCAAGAGAAGCGAAAGTTGACGGTATGCAACAGCTTGCTTTGAAAGATCATCGTACACTATGAGCACGTCCTTCCCTTTCTCCATAAAATATTCTGCCATTGCCACTCCTGCATAAGGAGCAAGAAACTGGAGGGCTGCGGGTGCCGACGCAGAAGCCGTTACCACAATCGAGTACGCCATTGCACCGCGCTCTGTAAGCAAGCCAACAATACGAGCCGTCTTACTTTCTTTTTGACCAATTGCAACATAAATGCAAATTGGACGTGTACCTTCAGGCTCGTTTAATTGGTTTAGAATTGCGTCTACGGCAACAGCCGTTTTACCTGTACCGCGGTCACCAATGATAAGCTCTCGTTGACCACGACCAATGGGAATAAGCGAGTCAATAGCCTTTATACCTGTGTGGAGAGGAGTATTAACACTAGAGCGATCAATAACGCCATATGCTTCTCGTTCAACTGGATATGAGGCTGACGATTTGATAGCTCCTTTGCCATCAACGGGGTTACCAAGTGTATCAACCACACGACCAACAAACGCCTCTCCGACAGGCACAGTGAGAAGCTTACCTGTACCATATACACGCATACCTTCAACCAACCGCGCAGTATTGCCTAGCACGATAGCCTTAACACCAGCCTCTTCAAGGTTTAGGATAAGCCCGTACAGCGCATCAGGCCTCTCGAGTGCATCTTTAAGAGAAAGTGCACTCGATTCATCAAAAACTATCATCTCTGACATTGAGGCACCCGAAAGTCCTTCGATTTCGACAATTCCGTCGCCTACCGTGCGCACGATGCCTGTACCCGAATGTACACTCTCAGTTCCGAGCGACTCAATTTCTTTCTTCAGCCTTTGGATGATGTCAGAGTTCATAATTTATTTTTGTAAAACTGCATTTTTATAAATTGAAACGAGCGCGCTTCTAAACGTATTGTCATACAGTGTCTCGCCAACAGAAACTTCGTACCCGCCAACTATTTTTTCATCAACCTCAACAGCATAGTCGTTTGTATTGTGGGCGCTCAAATGAGATGCGATTTGCTTAGCGTATCTTTCTGCATCGTGCGCCGCTGCGACTTTCACCACCGCATCTTTCTTTACAGGGGCACGCTCGAGCTCTTTTATGATTTGTGTGAGGAGCGAGAGGTGCCCTCGTTTCTTCATGTACGCGAGTAGCGCATCAGCTTGTATTGACGTGCCTTTCAAAAGAGCGCTGTAGTCTGAAACGAGTGTACGCATATTATCCTCGTGTCCTTAATATTTTTTCAGCTGCAAGTACTGCAGACTTTGCGAGCTCAGTTTCTGCAGCAGCTTTCAATTTTCGAACATCCTCTTCCGCTGCTCGCGCTGCATCATCACGTATGTGCCGCGCCTGTACCTCAGCTGCATGTACAAGCTCCGAGCGCTCTTTTTGAGCCTGCTCTTCGGCTCGAGCAGTAATAAGAGTCCCTGCATGATGCGCCTCTGCAAGTATGCCTGTACGAGTAGATTCGATTTCTTCCTTAGTTTTAAGGGCCGCTTCAGCATCGCGGATACCCGCAGCGATTTTTTTAGTACGTGCATCAACTGCACGTATAAGTGGCCGATAAAGGAAATAAGTAAGGACAACAACAACCAACACAAAGTTGACCATCTGAACAACGATCAAATGCCAATCTATTCCGAATGTGCCGATTAATGCTTCCATGAACCTGAGTACTACGTGAACTTAACAATAAAGCCAATAACGAGCGCAAAGATTGCAAGCGCTTCCGCGAACACGATACCGATAAACATCGTTGTCTGAATTTGACCCGATGCAGATGGGTTGCGACCAATAGCCTCGAGTGCTTTTGAAACGAGGATACCGATACCAATGCCAGGTCCAATAACACCGAGCCCAACCGCAAGTGCCATTGCAATATTTTTTGAAGCTTCAAGATCCATACAAGAAAAATATTAGTGCGGTTCTGTAACCGCGATTTTAATAAAGAAGAGCGTGAGGAGAGCAAAGACAGCGCCCTGAATCACACCTACGAGCACCTCATACAGCAACAGCGGCACAGGCAAGATATATGGTAGGAAGAACATTGCTACCAAGATTAGTACTTTGCCCGCGAAGATATTGCCGAAAAGGCGAAACGAAAATGTGATGAGTCGTGCAACCTCGCTAACCAACTCTATGATCCCGACGATAAAGCCGAGAGCTGAGTGTAGATTAACAAATTTTGAGGCATACTTCAACACACCAAGTGCGGCAATGCCTGCAAACTCAATCGCGATAAAAGCGACTATGGCCATCGCGAGCGTTAAGTTTAGGTCAGTGTTTATAGGATAAAACAATGGGATTAAGCCATGATGCTCACCAGTTGGGTCCTCAAAACCTATAGAGCCACCCACAAACGGCAATAGCCCCAACAAATTACCAACTGCTATGAATAGGAAAATAGACATTATGAGTGGGAAATACCTGCGCGCCAAAACTTCATCCTCGAGTACACCCTTAACGTAGTCATAGACACCGAGGACTGCCACTTCAACCACACTTTGGAGCCTGCCCGGAACTTCTTTAATTCCCCTTCGAAACAAAAGCGCGAAAATAATAATGAGGCCCGCGGCTAGCCACGCAGTGGTGAGCGACGCGGTGATAGGTAACCCCCAAACCTCTCCCAAGTGGTACGGTGCTAAAGAAATATGAATGCCAGCCTGCTCTGCAGCCATAAATTGACTATAGCACAAAGCCTAATTTATTTCGATTTTAAATAATCTCGCTTCACCTCTTCGCAATCTTCGTACATGGGGAGAGGCTTAAGTTCGCTAGCAGTAATCCACTTTGAGTCGTCGAGTTCATTTTCGTTGTGAGTTGCGCTTGGCTCAGCTGAATTTGCAGTATATACGATGAGCACTCGATACGTGCCCGACTTAGTGTGTAGGGATCGCACCGCTTTAAATGGTCTTAAGTTAAACACGTCGAGCCCAAACTCTTCTCTCAACTCTCTACGCATCCCCTCTTCCGGAGTCTCTCCATCATGCAAACGCCCACCTGGGAACTCCCATATTACATCATTCTTTCCTTTATTGACTAAAATTTTACCGCGGCTTTCTACTATTGCTTTCTGCGCGACCTCTCCTACAAAATGTTTGCTCTTGCCTTCATTCATACCTATTTAATTCCCATCGTAAGAATCTCTTCTCGTACTTCCATCCACAACTTTCCCATATTATTAAACCCTTCCCCCGACTCACCGTCGTCCCAAAAGCCGTCTCCAGGTGGGTATGTGGTTATATGCTTCACTATCTCTTTCTCTTTTGAGGCGAGGAGGGCCTTTTTAACATCTGCATGTTGTGCCACCTTCATTCTCAACAAACTTTTCATCACGCGCAGCTTGTATCCCTCATGTCTAAACCACGTATGCTGTTTTTTCTTATTTCTTTGCGAAACTTCCCAAGCCAATATCGGACTGAGCTGTCTGCGAATTTCTAGTTGAACCTCATCGCTGTCTTTGAACTTCATGCACTGGTAGAGATGCTCTACGGTAGGGTAGGTTTTACCCTCAAACACAATCGCGTGAGCAGAATGAGGTGAAAAGTATATTGCAAAATGTTCAGCTGACACAACCTCTTTCTTCATACCTATTTTACACTCTTAGTGCCTGCATACCATTTGCCTGTCCTAATTGCATTTAGGTACATCTTGTCGCCCTCGATAAGCGGTCTGGGCAACTTTCTTAAGTCGTACCAATCCCACCCTTCACACTTTTCCGGCTCGAGCACGGTAGGTGTTCCAGACTTCCAGTCTGCGTGTATACCGATATCTACGTAGTGAGCTTTTGATGAGAACAGGTTCGCAAGCGAAATAATTTTGATATTTTTAATTTCTATCCCCGCCTCTTCGCGCACTTCGCGGCGAGCACACTGCTCAAATGTTTCGCCATTTTCTAAATGCCCACCTGGTGTGGAGTAAAAGCCGTCTCCAAACCCAGTGCCCTTTCGTTTGCCAAGAAGGAGCTTTCCGTCTTTGTAAACTTGCACACCTATCCCCACCTTTGGTCTCTCCATAACTCTAGCTTGGCTCTGAATACTTTTTCTTTACCATTTCTTCTAGCTCAATGCCAGTCATGCCAACAAGTTCGGCGAGGCGGAGCGTGTTGATGAGTGATTTATAAACTTGCTCCTTAAGACCGTCCATGTTCAGCGACTTCCCTTCGTGACCAGCATCCTCAAGTAGTCCAGCAATTTTTCCTGCCTGCTCGGTAAAGTGTAAACCGAGGTGATTTATTGGAAAAAGCTTTTTCATTGCCTCGGTGCCATTTGCGAGGTCAGGATATCTCGTTGGGTTAAACTGATAGTTCTTAACTATGAACTCAATCAACTGATCGAGGCTCATATGCCGATGTCCACTTGATAAAACTCTTCAAAATTTTCTCTACGTTTTTTCTCTTTCAATTCAAGGCGGTTGTTAGCCTCCCTCATCGCTTCTATGCGTACTCCGGGATTTAGGGCTTTAAACACAGCCTCACCCCACTTCTGCCCACGCTGCCGGAATCGATCAGGTAGACTTTTGTCGCATGCCTGAACAATTAATGAAACCGCTTGCTCAAAACGAATATTTTCTCGTGTCATGTATGAATATTACTATCTATAAACAGACTGTCAACGAGTTCCCCATAGAGGTCGTGAACCCCGGGCCACCAAGCCCCATAAGGGTTTTGAGCGACTTTGAGTAGAAATTTTGGACGGAGATGGGTCGATTGATTCCGATCAAGTTTCTGCTCTACCCACTGATTAATCGCAATTCGGAATTTTGAGGATGTCGCAGTGGTACACGTCGACGCCGAGCCCATATCCGGCAAAGAGGGCGAAGATGATAAATCCGACTCCTATAATCGCATTTACCACATATAACTTTTTTTCTCTCAAAAGCGGCACTAATGTTACCAAGCCGCCGACACCGACAAGTGTGATAAGGGTGAGGACGAGTACCTGCTCGTATCCCGTCGTTGTCCCGAAGGGGCGTAAGAGAGAAAGGAAAAGTTCCGATTTCAGCACGACAAGCGCGTTCGCGATCGCAAATGGGAGCGAGAGCACTACGCCATAAAACAGATAAGGGCTGCTAATCCACATTCTGCAAGTATACGACTAGATTGATTTTTTTACACCTCGCATTCCAGAGGTTTTTGAGTTCGTTTTAGTATCAATTTTGGACGGGAATGGGTCATTTCCACCAGATTTGTCTGCTCCGGGCCAGGGACTCGGTCACAACTCTCACTGCGTTCGGTCGCGACCCCGCCTCGCGCTTCGCTACGCTCATTGCGCTCCGGCTTTCTCGTCCCTGTCCGAAAAGAAACTGGGCGCGCATACTGCTTCGCAGCACGCGCTAGCAGTTTCTAGTTCCGGGCCAGGGACTCGAACCCCAATTAAAGGCTACAAACGCCGCTTTCCTACCGTTAAACGAACCCGGAATTTATGCTAACTTTACCACAAAACGAATAAAAAGGTATATACTGTGTAGTATTACTAATTAGTATTTTAAT
This sequence comes from uncultured Candidatus Saccharibacteria bacterium, assembly GCA_964595305.1. Classification (GTDB taxonomy): domain Bacteria; phylum Patescibacteriota; class Minisyncoccia; order Phycocordibacterales; family Phycocordibacteraceae; genus Phycocordibacter. The sequence goes on along the minus strand of CAZQPW010000001.1, from coordinate 32,955 downwards.
ATCTATGATGGACAAACTTAATAAATGTATGTGCCTTGATAAATATGCGAGCTACGCTCCAACAATTTTGCGAGTATGGCTTGGTGTTATATTCCTTATGCATGGTTGGCAGAAGATAACCGTGCTCGGCATCCAGGGGGTCACAGGGTTCTTGGGGTCACTACACATCCCTGCTCCCGAAGTTATGGCATATATACTTTCGTACGGCGAACTACTTGCAGGTATCCTGCTTATCATTGGACTTTGTGTGCACTGGGCATCAAAGTTTGTCGTTATCGTCGGCATAGTTGCATTTGTCACCGTTCATATGGCGAGTGGGTTTTATATCTCAGGAGCTACGTATGGTTACGAATACAATATATTGTGGGCGCTCGTTGGACTTTCCCTCATCATGACTGGCGGGGGCGAGCTTTCCCTCGACAAAAAAATGAAGAAAGGTGGGATGATGTAATCCTCGCCACGCAAACAAAACAGCCCCGAACGGGGCTGTTTTGTTACCTTATTATTTCTTTGTCGCCTCGATCAACGCCAACTCTAATGGCAGCTCAGCTATAGGTGAACGTTTTGAATCAACACTTGCCTCTATACATGCGCGCAGGGTCTCAGAATTGATGTGGCTTTGCGGATCTTTTGCATGAGTGGTAACAAACTCTTGCTCAACGTCGGAGTAGTCTTTCATTGCCTCTTTGCCAACCTCTGGAGCATAACGGAGCAAAAGCACCGTACGCATTCGGTCCAAAATAAGCTCGCATAATACATCCATTGAGATTGATTCTTTTGCTGCTGTCTGTAGAGCAGCGAGCCCCTCCTTAGGCTCGCCCGTATGAAATGAATTAAGGATTGCAGCAACAGTAGTAAAACGAGGAGCACCGAGTATACGTGCCACATCATCTTCGGTTACTTTTTTATCGCTGGTTGAAAATACTTTTTGCAAATGTGAAAGTGCATCACGAAACGATCCGCGCGCAACCAATGCTACGAGCTCAGCAGCTCCCTTTTGGAGCTCATACTTTTCGGCTTTCGCCACACGAGAAATTACAGTAACTAAGGCAGACACCGTAGGCTGACGGAAAGTAAAAACTTGGCAGCGAGATAGAATTGTGTCCGGAACCTTCTCAAGTTCGGTAGTAGCAAGGATGAACACAACGTGTGCTGGTGGCTCTTCGAGAAGTTTTAAAAATGCATTGAATGCCGAGCGTGAGAGCATGTGCACTTCATCAACAATGTACACCTTACGCTCGCTTGCGAACGGCATTACTGCCGCCTCTTCACGAAGCGCGCGAATATTATCTACACCTGTATAGGAAGCTGCATCTATCTCGTGGATATCCTCCTCCTTTGCACCAAGTTCGCTAGCGAAAATGCGTGCCACGCTCGTTTTCCCAGTTCCGCGTGTGCCGTAAAAAAGATACGCGTGGCTTGGCTCTTCGTCTTTTAGTGCACCACTCAATGCAGCAACAACGTCATCCTGGCCAACCACTTCAGAAAACTTTTGCGGTCTATATGTTCTATACAAAGCGCTATGCGACATATGTTTTTAGTATAGCAGCAACGGCTGCAGCATTTTCAGCATGCATTAACTTGCTTCGCAATTCGGCTGCACCGTCGAGCCCCGAAGTATACGACTTAAAATGCTTTTTCATTATAGAGAAACTTTTGTGTGGTAGCAGTTCTTCAAAAAGCGCGCAATGGCGTGCAAGCACCGTCAAGCGCTCAGCGACACTTGGGGCTTCGCCAAATAACCATGGGTTACCAAAAATTGCTCTGCCAAGCATTGCTCCGTCTGCACCGGTTTCGGCGCACTTATTTTTTGCATCATCAAGGTCTCTTAAATCTCCATTACCGAAAATGAGAGTATCACTGTTCATTTCATCTCGAATCATAACTGCCCTTTGCACCCGCTCCCAACGTGCAGGTACGAGTGACATTTCTTTCCGTGTGCGCGCATGGATAGTAACTACGGCAGGTCCTGCTGCAAGTAGTTGAGGAAGCCAGCGCTCAAGCTCGTCGGTGTTATACCCTAAACGAGTTTTTACTGAAACGGGCAACCCCTTCGCACCTGCCTTTGCGGCAGCAACGAGTTCTTGCGCCCTCTCTGGGGTGCGAATTAGCGCAGCACCAGCACCCTGTTTCTCGATACTTTTGTCGGGACACCCCATGTTGATGTCAACCCCGTCGAAACCAAGCTCTCGAGCGAGCGCTGCTGCTGCCTCCATGTGTTCTGGTATCGAAGTGAAAAATTGAGCTACGATTGGGTGTTCCTTTTCAGAAAACTGAAGGTCTGCTAAAAGTTTTTTCCTCCCTACTTCTGGTGCACGGGCTAGCCCGTCTGCCGAGACAAATTCAGTCCACGTTACATATGGTGTTCGTGCAAACTCTGCAATAAGCCTGCGGTATGCAGGATCGGTTACATCGGCCATTGGAGCCAACGCCAATATGGGTGTATCTAGAGACTTCCAAAAGCTCATTATGCTTGGTACAATAGCATATATGGAACAAAAATTTATCCTCGGTGCAGTGGTTATCCTTATAGCAGGCGCAATTGGCTTGTTCGTTTTCATGCCACAAAAAGCAGCTGCCCCAACTACTGAAATCCCGGCAGGAAAGTATACAGACCTTGCGGAGTGCATTGCAAAGAGCGGTGCGAAGTTTTATGGCGCGTTCTGGTGCCCACACTGCAAGGCCCAAAAGGAGCTATTTGGTGACGCTGCAGAAAAACTGCCCTACGTAGAGTGTTCGACTCCGGATGGCAAAGAAGTAAACCAGATTTGTAAAGATGCCGGCGTAGAAGGTTACCCAACGTGGGTCTTTGCAAACGGCACACGCGCAACTGGCGAAGTGCCACTTGCCTCGCTCGCATCGTCGACGTCCTGTACACTTCCTACACCCTAATGCCAACGCTAGAGCTATCTAACACGCTTCTTGGTTATCTAACATTGCTCTTAAACGCTGCGACACTTTTCTTGCTCTATCTTGCATTTTATCCAAAGAGCCTCACTTCGTTTCGTGTAATAGCATCCAAATATACTTTCCTGTTCGGCTTCATACTTACACTAGGCGCCTCACTCGTCACGCTTTACTATTCTGAAATTCTGGGAGAGCGGCCTTGCGGCCTTTGTTGGCTTGAGCGGGTGTTTTTGTACCCACAGGTAGTTATCTTTGCAATTGCAGCATTAACTAAAGATGCCCGCGCGCACCTCTACGTCACTGCACTTTCGGTGATTGGAGCCGTAATAGCGGTATACCATCACTATCTTCAACTTGGAGGCAGCGAAATGCTGCCGTGCCCAATTACTGGCCCATCGGAGAGCTGCTCAACGCGAATCATGTTCGAGCTCGGCTACATTACCTACCCGTTCATGGCCCTCTCATTATTTGTGTTTTTAATTGTACTACTTTTAGTACACAACTCTAGCAAAAATCCTTCGAGCCGGTAAAGTCAACGAAATATCCCTAGCTCTTCTTTAACTTCATTAATCACTGTAAAGTACTGACCTAGAGTGTCGAAGTTGTTATCCGCATAGTATTTTCCAATTCTTTGAATCAGAGATTTGTGAGCAACTTTAATATCCTGATTTGCTCGCTTTACTGCAAGCCTTGCCATCGCAATGCCGGAAACGCTCATCCAAGATAGCTGTCCCTCAAACTTATCCAACGCATATACATATCTTGCCTCAGGAGTTGACTTATTTTCATACTCAGCGTGTAGCCGCTCTATGTCGTCGGCTACAAATTGAGGCGCCTGTGCTTTGACTTTTAGTATGGCAGACCGCTCTTCTACATGGTAATTATGATTTTTTGATATGTCGACGATATCTCCGGTCTCTATTTCTGGCATGTCGTGTACATAGATCATTTTGATGACTTTTTCAAAGTCAAGTTTGTTGTCAGGGTCTTCATATTTCCTGAAGTAGTGTGCGAGGCCAATAAGGTTTGCGATATGCTCAGCTACTGATTGGGTTTGATGCTTCTCGTTTCGCCTCATATTAAACCTGATGACACGGTTCAGGCCGTATAGGTACTGAAGTTTCTTTAACTCCGAGAGGATAAAATCACGAGTTAGTTCTGTCTTACTTGTAGTTGGTAGTTCGTGCCTATTCATCTTAGTTAGTATGTTACTCGGGCGAATATTCCGGCCTGGAGTAAGCGCACCGGATCATTTCGCGAGTGCACTACGAGGAAAGATGGTGGTGATGCTGGAGATTCCTTGATTAAAAGCTCACCTGTTTCTACATCTGCATTTTTTGTAATTAACGGTTCGAGCACATTACCAAGCGAGTGGTGCGAGTACCCAGCAGCATAACCATTCAAAAGCACGAATAGTGGCTTGTCAGTCAATATCTTTGGTAGGAGCGATATTAACATAGGAAGGTCGCGTTCGATTTTCCAAAGCTCACGTTTTGGACCGTGCCCGAATGCTGGCGGGTCTAGAATAATAGCGTCATAAGTGTTACCACGCTTGATCTCTTTTTTTACAAACTGCATCGCGTCGTCTACGATCCACCGAATATGGGCGCCCGATAGTCCAGAGAGCTCTGCATTTACTTTCCCCCACTCTACTGCAGCCTTAGAGGCGTCGACATGGACCACCTCAGCACCTGTGTGTGCAGCTGCGAGTGTAGCACCTCCAGTGTACCCAAAGAGGTTTAATACTTTAATTGGCAAATGGTGCGCAAAAGGCTGATGCACTGCTTCGCGCTTATTCGCAAGACCGTCTCCTCGAGCCTTTATTTTTTCATGAAGCCACACCCAATTAGACTCATGTTCGGGGAAAAGCCCTACATGCTTAAATGAGGTCGGTTTAATCCTAAAAGAATACCCGCCAAAAAGCACGTCCCACTCCTTAGGTATGCTAGATGAAACATGCCACACACCAGACGTACCCTTTCGCTCGTAGGTTGCATGCGCCTGTGCCCACTCTTTTACGGTAAGCCTGCGTCGCCAAATTGCTTGTGGATCTGGACGCGCGAGCACATACTCACCAAACCGCTCTAGCTTCATTTCTTCACCGCTGTCTAAAAGCGCGTACGAATCTGACTCGGTGGTAATGCTGTCGCCGCTCATGTTTAAAGAGTACCGCAAAAAAATCGATTGTGGTAGTATTGATATATGAACTCATCATCATACTACAATGCCATCGTCCCGCCATTTATCCGATCTTTAAAAGCTCTCAGTAGCGTACTCGATAAAGCGGCTGCGCACGCAGAAGCACACAAGCTCTCGTGGGCCTCATTTGAACTCGCGCTTACCTCGGAAAAAATTATTTTTGACCAGTTTGATTTTAAGCGCCAAGTGCAAATTGTGTGCGACAACGCTAAAGGCATTGCGGGCAGAATAGCTGAAGTTGAAATACCGAAACACGAAGACACTGAAACTACCTTTGCTGAACTCAAGATGCGAATAGAAAAAACGCTTGCGTTTATCGAGACACTTAAACCTGAGCAGTTTGAAAACAAATCTGAACTAAAGATCGTACTTCCTTATTTTGAAGGTAAGCACATGCTCGGCCATGACTACGTACACCTTTACGGTATTCCTAACTTTTACTTCCATCTCTCTACTGCATATAACATTCTCCGTAAAAATGGTGTAAAGCTTGGCAAGACAGATTATCTTGGCGGAGTACCGTTACACGACTAGTTCATGAACGCACTCGCTGTTTCAGGAGTTACTAAAAAGTACGCGTCTGGTACCGAGGCACTAAAAGGAATAGACCTTGAGGTGCCAGCGGGCGACTTCTTTGCGCTCTTAGGCCCAAACGGCGCAGGTAAAACCACTCTGATTGGAATTACTGCTGGACTAGTAACAAAGTCTAAAGGGTCTGTTACTGTTTTTGATATAAACATAGATGAGCGCCCTGAAGAAGCTCGTGCAATGATTGGCCTTGTCGGCCAAGAGGTCAATTTCAACCCATTTGAAAAGCCTATAGACATTGTGGTAAACCAGGCAGGCTACTACGGCGTTAGCAGAAAAATAGCTATCCCACGTGCAGAAAAAATCTTAGCCGACTTAGGCCTCAAGGACAAGATGCGTGGCCAAGCGATGGCCCTTTCTGGCGGAATGAAGCGCCGCCTGATGATTGCTCGAGCGCTCATACACCAACCTAAGTTCTTAATACTCGATGAACCAACGGCCGGTGTCGACGTCGAGCTGCGACGATCAATGTGGGAATACTTGCAGGGACTCACCGCAAGTGGACTAACCATATTACTTACTACACACTACCTTGAAGAAGCAGAGGCCCTTGCAAAACACGTGGCGATAATTAACAAAGGCTCAATTATTGCAAACGGAACTATGGAGGAAGTGCTTGCTCTCCACGACGGTAACAACTCAGGCATGGGGTCAAAGTTAGAACAGGTCTTCTTACAACTTACTTCCAAATAGCTATGCCGACAGACAAACTTTTAATTTCTTACTACACGATAGTCCGTAAAGGCGTGATCCGTGTGCTCCGAATTTGGTCTCAAACTGTTCTACCATCACTCGTGACTTCAGTCCTCTACTTTACAGTCTTCGGTACCATCCTTGGTTCTCAAATTGGCGAGATTCAAGGTTTCAGCTATATGCAGTTTGTGGTCCCGGGACTCGTGATGCTTGCAGTTATAACTAACGCGTATACCGACGTCGCGAGTACGTTCTTTCAGTCAAAGTTTTTCGGTCGAAACATTGATGAAATTTTAGTGAGCCCTACCCCGCCGTGGGTCATCGTCGCGGGCTACGTGACGAGTGGTGTTTTTCGCTCAGGCATAGTAGCACTAGTAGTCATCGCGGCGTCGATGTTCTTCGCCCTTCCTCACATCGCTCACCCATTCATCATATTACTTTTCTTCCTTTTATCTTCGGTGATTTTTGCTTTGGCTGGGCTCATTAATGGAATTTATGCAAAGGGCTTTGACGGAATTACCATAGTGCCCACATTCGTACTTACCCCACTTGTATACCTGGGTGGAGTATTTTACTCTGTGCAGTCACTACCGCCACTGATGCAAGCCCTCACGCACCTCAACCCCGTTTTCTACATCATCAACGGCTTCCGATACGGCTTCTTAGGCATCGCCGATACCTCACTCATCGTTGCGTCTGCGGTTCTGTTGCTCCTCGTCGGCATATTCGTTGCCATTGCCCTCTACCTACTGCACAATGGATTGGGGCTTAAACAGTGAGGCAATTAACTAATTTCAATCCCATCACGGATAGCTGCAGAGGTAATTTTTTTTCGCTCATTATCATCAAGTTGGTTTGAAATATACATTCGCTTCTTGCCCCGCAGCGGGATATGAAGTACCGTCTGCCCAGCTGAGTGAAGACTGAATGTCACATCCATAGCGTTGCCTTTTGTAAGCGCACCTTCGGTTACTTCCCACAGCTGCACTACCCCGCCAGGCGGGCAGCCTGGGTAGTTTACTGGATCAATTACGAATTTAGTTTTGTCTGGCCGCTCACTTTCATCGCCTAGCCCCATAAGCCACGCACAGCTAAACTCTTTGCATGACTTCGGGTGTGAGCCGTAAATCGCACACCCTTTCCCAGGAGCAGCATGCGTGCACCACTTGCCGTCCGGTTTATTCAACTCAACTACTGCGTGCGTCTTACAGCACGCATTGCACTCTCCACACTCTCTAACTTTTTCGTTCATTAACTCAGTCTATCCAAGGCACAAGGATAGGGTCAATTGCAGCATATGAACCACAACGAAGCTGATTGATCTTCTTTAGCGTAGTGAGGTATACGATTCCTGTTGCGTTTATATTACCCCAAGGCTTGAGTACATCGACTGCATACTTGTCTTGAAAACTTTTGACAGCAGTCTCAGTAGCCTCATCAAACTCTCCGTTTGCATTTAGACCAGCACCCATATGTTCGTTTAGAAATTTTTGCAGGATAAGCACCGCATTCGTGTCGTTCGTTCTTCCGCGACGCATATGAGATGTAAGCGGCAACTCACACGAAGTTCCTGCATTTCCCTCTCCGCCGACAGCTGTGGTGGTGTTTTCAGATACTACACTTGGGGCTGGTTCTGGATGGAAAATTTCTACGACTGGGCCCGTGGGTACATAGATCCCGCCGCCACCCTGAGCTGGAGGTGGAGGAGTTTCTGTCTGGGTCGTATCGCTAGTCTCACTTTCATCTCCTGTATTAGAGCCACACGTCTCTCCTTCCGCAACTGGTCCACACGGTAAGTACGTGCTGAGCGAGAAGATTCGCGCTACTGGGTGATCGGCATCGATTGTAATAAAACCATCGGCACTTTCAACCCCTGGCTCCTTAAATTTTTTAAAATCAGGAATCGAAACCTGGTCCGTATTTTGTGCGTCAAAATAAAGCGGTTCATCATAGTCTGCATCATTTGAGTACGATGCTTCACCATATGCATATGTACCAAACGCAAACTCTGGGTAATCAACGCATGATGCATCTTCGTTTGCGAAAGCTGCAACCGCGTCGAGGTTTGCAACCAGCGGTGTCATAAAGGTGGTGTTTGGTAGTGTCAATGTACCCTCGGTTCTGCCTTCTTGTGTAATCGTAATAGCTGGCAGCGGCGAGTTTGTGCGCATATCGCCGACGGCGTCGATGATAATTGAGCAAACTTGAATCGTCCCCGTCGCAGGTGGGACAGGAGCCTCATCGACTGCTAGTGCAACTTGAGGAGCGACAAAAAGAGCCAGTAAAATAATAAAAACGGACAGCTGGGTAGTGCGTGTCATATGCCCGAATAATACTCTTTTTATGCGATATGTAAAGGGCTGTGCATAATTTGGACATTGCACTTTGGTGTGCTATAATCATGATTACGAGTGTCAAACAGTCTTACACCAAGGCGCGCCAACGGAAGGCACGTACAGTCAGGATTACTAAGCCTCGCTTTATTGAACATAAACTAGTATTGTGGCAAAGAAACTCTATTTCGGTGGTCTGTCTTACAACACCACTGATGACTCATTAAAAGCAGCTGTGCAAGGTTTTGGAAACGTTGTATCAGCAAAAGTAATCACTGACCGTGAGACTGGCCGATCACGCGGCTTCGGTTTCGTCGAAATGTCGACGGACGAAGAAGCAGATGCAGTACTCGCTGCACTTGACGGCAAAGAGATTGACGGACGCACTGTTCGAGTCTCTGTAGCACGCCCACCAGAAAACAATGGTGGCGGACGTGGAGGATTTGGTGGAGGTAATCGCGGCGGCTTCGGCGGCGGCGAGCGACGCCAGTCTTGGTAATAATCAAGAAATAAATAAAACCCCCATTCCGAGGGGGTTTTTATTTTACCTGCGAAACTTCAAATTTTAGTATGTGGTGAGGAAATGCATCTGGGTAACGGGTCCATGAGGCGACCGCTACAGTACCTGTGGCAGATATGCCCGGTACGTTCATTGAAATAACCCTATCGCCGTCTAAGTAACACGATACTCTATTACCTACGACTTCGATTTCGTTAACGTGTTCGATGTCTCGTTCGTAAAACGATTTGCGCGGCAGCTCTGGAGTATCACCTAGTTGAGTAGAAAATCCGTTTTTTACTTGAAAAAGACTGACCATTGAGTAGTTGTCTGAAAAGTCACATGATACGTAGTTGCGGTCGTCAGTATACCTTGCGACCAAACCATATGTCTCAGTGGTCCCCCACTTCATATGTGTTGTAACGCGGTAGTCGGTCCATGCGCCACCGTCAGTAAATATTGCGAGCGAGCCCTGCGAACCTTTTTCGGACGCCTTTGGTCCAATAAGTGCGGTCTCTCCGCGTGGAGAAAAGCGTCCATACGCACTAGTCCAGAGCGTATTGAATTGTGCCGAGTATGGAAGCACACTTTTTCCTGTAATAACAATTGGAGATCCGTCTGGTGGGGCTACATATACTACGCTCTGAGCGCTTACTTCATTTGTAAGACCGATCGAGTCTAAGTAAAGTGCGGTTGGGGTCTTACTAATGAAGCTTATACTCTTTAGCGCGTGCGGCGTAGTTGACGCATGTGACAACGGCACCACAACATGTATCCAATCGCCTGAATTTTGTGCTGACTTGTACCAAGAAAGTGGGGCACGGTATGAGTTGCGTGTGCCGGAAGAGATTTCTACATATAGAGATTCTAGTGCGGCCTTTGAAGATACGTCAAATGAAACAGAGCTCCCACTAGCGACGGCAGCTTTGGGCTCAAAAATTACCCCTCCCCACTCCTCAGCTACCGAAACTTTGAGAGATTTTTCTCCGGTACTGCGCAATTCTGTTGTGGGAACTGCGGAGCCGCCCCACGACGCCTCATTCCAACCAAACTTTACGGAGTCAGAAAATATTTGCGGCTGTGTGTTTTTTTGATTAAACGCGCCTAACGCAAATCTAGGAGCTTTCGATGGCGTAACGATGGAATCTGGTAGCACAACCGCCGGGCCGTTAGTAAATGTTATAAAAGCAACAACACCAAATAGGCAAACAAAAACTACTATACATGCGATGCCATAAATGTTCCAAAAGGTAAGCTGGTTTTTTTTCTTCATACTATTTAGTTGTAGCTGGAGATGATTTAGACGTCATGGCAACAAACAAGTTGTGCACACCACCAGTCCTGTCAACCTTATTCCAACCTACGACTGCCCCTTCAAGTGCCGCAGCACAGCTTTGTATAACAACACTAAAGGCAATGTATCTTGAGACAAACCGCACCACAGGCACCATAAGCGTGTGCTGCAGCCACTTCTTTTCACCAATCATTCCAATACCAGCGTACACTGTATCAAAAACCATGAAAAGCAATACTGGCAACACTATAGTATTCCAAGACCCACTTGCGATACCAATTAGGAGAGCACCGTCAACGATTACGTATGTAAGAGGAGTAATTAGACCATAGAGCAACATCATGGGGATCACAACAAAACCTAGTCCACTAAACGGTCTTGTAATTATGGTGTGCGCATATTTCGCAAAGCACTGTAGTGTGCCATACGTCCAGCGATAACGTTGGCGTATAAAGTCTCTCCACGTACCTGGGGTTTCGGCATATGCAAGAGCTGTGGGAACGTACCGTATGCTATACCCCTCCTCTAAAAGCGCGAGTGTGGTGTCTTGGTCTTCCACTAGCGTACCTTCCTTAAAGCCACCGACTTCAATGAGGGCCGACTTACGCCATGCGCCTATAGGACCGGGTACCACATGTATGGCATTAACGAGCTCGAAAGCGCGCTTGTCGACGTTTTGACCGACCAGGTACTCTATGTTTTGCATGTACTCAAGGAAGCTCTTTGTGTGGGTCGTGTACACCTTGCCTGCTGCAGCCCCAACATTTTTGTCTGAAAATGCACCTACCAGTGCTGCAACTGCGTTGTCAGAAAGTATAGTATCGGCGTCTACCGTGACTACTATTTCTTGTGAAGCTCGTGCGAGACCCAAATTAAGTGCGTGCGGCTTACCACGGTTTTCGCTTTGAATGAAAATAATTTTCGATTTAAATTGCTCTTTCAAGAGATCCTTTACTACGGCAGCAGTTTTATCTTTAGAACCGTCGTCTACTACAATTATTTCAAGATGTATATTTTTCTGATTATCAAGAGAACGAATAGTTGACTCAATCCCGAGCTCCTCATTGTATGCAGGAACGATCACAGACGCCGCAGTTATTGCGTTTGTGGTTGCATGTTTTCGAGAAACCATTCTGACAAGGTGCAGAATGATCATGAATGCAAGTTTAATAAAAACAAGTATTGCAGAAAAATAAGTGGCTGCACTAATAAAAAGTGTGAGCATCCCAAAACTGTCAAAGAAGCCACGCTCAAAACTACGCACAGCAGTCGGTGTATACTTTTTTACTTCAGGATAATACGTAGTTGGAATCGCAATCTGTTTATTAAATGACTCACGCACTGCGCCAGCAAAAATTCCGGTTATCGGCCCATTAGGGTTTGATACCGCCTCAAAGCGCGCTACTGCGTTTTCCGTGTCGCTGTCATACACACCAGTTAATGACCATGGGTCCAGGTACCCCTTATCAAACAAGAACCACTGCAAGTAATTGACTTCATTACCTGAAGCCCCACGCGCGATGTCGCGACTAAATACATGCGTCGTTGGTGGTGTTAGTAGGTCTGCAAGTGGTACAATTTCGTATCCGCGAGCTCGCACCTCATTAACAATTCGTGTGGTTTCGAGTGATGTTGGTTTTCTATCGTGGAGGAGAATCACGCCTCCCTGTTTACCCATATTTGCAAGTACATTCCGGATGACATCATCGGTACTCGCAGTAGCCCAGTCGCGAGAGTCTACATCTGCGCCTGCTGGAATATACCCAAGTTGTGCGATCCACGCTGCACCTTCAGGCATAACTACGTACGGGTTTAAGGTGATATCTTTACCAAGCTCCATTAGGAAAGGCGGTCGGTAAAAGCGGGTATGCTCTCCGGTAATAGTCGAAAGTATGTACTCAGTTGTAGCAAGCTCTTGTGCAAGGCGCCGCTTCGACGCATGCACGCTCGTTTGGTGTGTAAACGTGTGGTTGCCGATTTCAAATCCTTGGTCATGAATTTTCTTTACAACGTCTGGATTCATCAATGCTGCCGAGCCAACGAAGAAAAAAGTCCCGGGAGCATTTGCCTTCTTAAGTTCGGAAGCAATTTGAAGTGTCTCTGATGTAGGGCCATCATCATATGTAAGCGCAACTTTGCCTTTCGTAAGTGGACTACTGTAGTACACGTACACTTTTTCGAGCGCGACTTCAGATATTGGCTTTCGGTGTTGATCAGAAAAAAAGAAAAACGAGTAAAAATACCCAGTTAGGGTAGTGACAAAAATGAGAGCCGCGACCGCTAGGCCACGTACAAAATATACTCGAAACCATCGCATAGGTAGGTGCACGGCGTACCGCTAAAATCACTATATCACAATTGTCGATATTTAACAACTCGTACCATAGGCAAAATATGGCTTCAACGCTTCTGCTCGAGAGTTACTGTTTTCTTCAACTCAGCAGACCAGCCAAGTAGGTTTGCAGCAAGCTGAACGACACTTGCTACCCCCGCAAGCGAAAGTATGTAAATTGGGAATATAGCGAACGGAAACACAAGGTAAGAGAACAGTACGACTAAAGCGAACCAAAGTCCGGTACACCACGGACAATTTATGAGCGTTTTGACTGTTCCGGCAAAAGTTTTTGGCCTCGCGTCTTCGAACATGTCCCGCACCCATGTAGTGATTTGGTCGTACGTGGTAAGTCGTGTGAGTCTAAAAATTGCAGTTACGAGTATAAAATATTCCCAAATACTGAGCTCATAGAAACCAGTGTTTGTGAAAATGTATTGCGTTGCCAATATCGAAAGCAAAATAAAAAAAAGTATAAATACTATATTCCACCAGTCAAAATGCTTCATACGCAATAGTGTATCATAATACTGTGATCACCCCATTACCTGAGGACTATGCATACGAATGGAAACCTTTTTTAGGGACGCGTATATCACTTACCACTCGACCACTTATACCTCGTCCCGAAACAGAGTATTGGACCGAGCTCGCAATAAAGTCTATACAAAAAAGAAGCGGCCCCTGCAAAATTTTAGACCTGTGCTCTGGCTCAGGTTGCATTGGAATTGCCACTCTATTTCACTGCCCCAATACTCAAGCAACATTTGCAGATATTGATGCAACCCATTTCCGTGCCGTTCAGTCGTCGCTCGCACTTAACAACATAGACCCATCACGAGCACAGTTTATCCAAAGCGATGTGTACGATTCAGTAAATGATACGTTTGACTTTATCCTTTCTAACCCACCGTATTTAGCTGAGGAGCGCATAGAACGAGTGGATCCAAATGTTCTCGAACACGAACCACGCTTGGCGTTATTTGCAGATGAACAAGGTTTCGCAATTATCAGGAAAGTGATACGTGGGGCCATCTCGCATCTAAATATTGGTGGCGAGTTGTGGATTGAGCATGAGCCAGAGCATGAAGTACAGATACATGCAGTATCGGAAAGTTTAGGACTTACTGCAGCTGCCCACAAAGACCAATATGGCATAATCCGATATACTGTTATACTAAAATCATGATAATTGGCCTTGCGTTATTTGCCATAGGTATATTGGTAACCGTCTACTATGCGCTCGCTCTTTTTTATCACTGGTTAACGTATCGCAAAATTTTTCCGGTAGTCTCGGTAATGCTGCCGATCTATATAATTGGTTCTGTATTCTTTTTGTACACATCTCTAATGGCCCTAAGAGCACTAATTTAATTTTAATATGCATCTCTCAGATATTTTTTCACAAAGCAATACAAGTGGGGTAGCCCTTGATAATCCACGACCAAACGAGGAGGTACGTGCGGTTGTTCATAGTCACTGGTTTGTACTACTAAGAAACGTCTTTGCGGTCCTTCTGCTCTTTATTTTACCGTTTATAATCCTCCCTATCTTAGCAACCGTAGTCACCTCAATAGGTGTGCCCGCAGCAAAAATTGGCGCGCTGGCAGGCCTCGTTGGTTCACTTTGGGCGCTAATTTGCTGGCAACTTATATTTGTAAGATGGACTGACTATTATTTTGACGTTTGGATAATTACAAATTGGCGTGTTATAGACTTTGAGCTGCGCGGAATGTTCAACGTGAACGTAGCTACAATACTAGACCTATCGCACATCCAAGACGTTGAGACACACACGGTTGGGGTTATTCAAAACATATTACGATTCGGAAACGTTACTATCCAAACAGCAGGCCAAAAAAGAGAGTTTTTATTCGAGGAAGCTGCGCACCCTCGCTTTGTAGAGCGCACTATTCGTGCAGCTCAAGCAGAGAATCTTGAGATCAATCCTATACCTCACCCAATTTAATTCTACCCATGAGAAAAGTTACTTTCGACATCGAGACGAGCTCGTCTGTGCCCGGTGGATGGGATTTGAGTTCCATGCAGCTCACTATAGTTGGTGTTCACGATAGTGAGACTGATCTTTACACTAGCTACACAGTCGAAGAGCTACCCCAAATGTGGCCCATATTTGAGCGGGCAGACATGCTTATTGGATTTAATAGTGATCACTTTGATATCCCGATCCTCAATAAGTATTACGCGGGCGACCTAACTAAGATACGTTCGCTGGACATCCTAAAGGAGGTTAAAAACGTATTGGGAAGAAGAATTAAGTTGGACTCTATTGCGAAAGCTACATTAGGGAAAAAGAAGAGTGGCCACGGACTTGATGCGGTTGAGTGGTGGAAGCAAGGCAAGGTGGAGAAAGTAAGAGCATACTGCATTGATGACGTAAAGCTCACAAAGCAAATTTATGATTATGCCCTTTTAAACAAAAAACTTGCCTATGACGACTTTGGAAAAAAGAAAGAAATCTTGCTAGACACCAGCAACTGGGAAACAGCAGCAAGCGATGCGCTGACACACACCCTACCCTGGTAACACAATAAGTGCTGCTGTTAAAACGGCCGCGAGTATAACCCTATACAGCGCAAACCACGTTAGAGGCACTCGTGTAACCGTCTTCATCAGTATGTAAATTGACACTATTGATACTAAAAATGAGGTGACAAACCCCGCAAGTAAAAAACCAGTTTGAATGCCATCGAATCCTGTCTGGTACAAATCTATAAACTTTTTTAGCCCGGTACCTAGCAGAATTGGGATTGAAAGCAAAAAGCTAAACCTGTATGCATCCTCCCTGCTCAGGCGCGCAAATATTCCTGCACTAGCAGTCATGCCAGATCGGCTCATACCCGGCACAAACGCGAGCACCTGCATGCAACCAATCAGAGCGGCGCCTTTGAATGTAAGTGACTCTAGGGGTGCTCGTTCATTACGCACCAGTGCACGCTCAGCAGCAAAAAATATTATTGATCCTGTGATGAGCGCAAATATGACCACATATGGGCTGCGTAACGAATTTTCGATTGCGGACTCAAACATGTACCCAACCACAACTGCTGGAACAGTCGCAATTACTAGCCAAGCTAATAAACGAGCGTGGGTACGAGGCGCAGAAGCTATTTTTATTAAATCTTGAGCAAAATATAGCACAACTGCACAGACACTTCCGAGCTGAAGCACCGCGTCTACCGCAAGCCCGGCTGGTAGGGCTGGAAACCACAAGTATCTTACCAAAAGTAGGTGGGCAGATGAAGAAATGGGCAGAAATTCAGTTACCCCCTCCACGAACCCGAGCACTATATACTCAAACATACAATATGTATGGTACCATGTAGGAAAGAAACATTATGGAAACATCACAACAAAATCAGCTCGCAGTGCCAATCGCAATTGTAGTTGCAGGTGCTCTTATTGCAGGTTCATTATTTTTTGTCGGCAAAGCTTCGCCCAAAGCTCCAGCGCAACCAGAAGCGTCTGTGCCACCAGTTACGGCAGCTGACCATATTCTAGGAAACCCTAATGCCGATGTGATAGTTATTGAATACACTGATCTTGAGTGTCCATTTTGCAAACAATTCCATGGAACCATGAAGCAAATATTGGCTGAGTACGGCCCAAGTGGCAAAGTCGCGTGGGTATTACGTAACTTCCCACTTGAACAATTACACCCAAATGCACCAAAACTCGCTGAAGCCGCAGAGTGTGTAGCTAAACTTGGTGGGAATGAGGCATACTTCAAGTATCTAGATATACTTTTTGACAAGGCCCCACTAAACGAGCGAACTGACATGGCGCGCGTAAGCGAATATGCCGCACAGGTCGGTGTAGACTCTAAGGCACACGCAGCCTGCGTGGCAAGCGGTGAAACACAGGCAAGAATTACAGATGACTTCAATGCTGCGCGCACAACAGGCGGCCAAGGTACACCTCATAACATCCTAGTTACTAAAGATGGAAAAACAACCCCGTTACCGGGTGCGCAACCATTTGCTACAGTTAAGTCTGTTGTCGACACACTTTTACGTTAGAGTTCTAACCGATAAGCCCCTGACGGTAGATTTCGAATGAATTCTTCCCCTCGAACATGTCAGAAGGGTTCGGCAGATAGTGCCGCGTCCTGCGGATCTCCTCGGTTGCATCCTTAAGTAAGCGGTGAAAGACTACAAAGTCATCTTCCATATCTTTATACGAAAGAACATAGCGCCGTAACTGCTGACTACCATCATTATTTTTGCGCTTTTTGCATTCTTGAATAATGAACCTGTTCACGGGCTTTTTATAAAGTTCGCGCACAGTATAGTAGTTAAATAGCGCCTGCAATACGAAGAGTGGTTTATCTCCAGCAAGACCGCTAAATGAGTCGACAAACTTATGGTCTACGATATCCAATGAGTTTGGATTCGCCGAAGAGACTACTACAAGGTCTGAAATCGCTTTTATAGGGAGCGGGATGCTATCTAGCTTACATATAGAACTAACCTCAACCCCCACTATTTTTTTGTAACGAGGAGGCCGTTCAAGATAAAACTTGACCGCCTGTACCAGCTCCTTCTCCATGTTTTGACGCCTCTCTTTTTTTGCACGTTTCGATGTGTGCTTTCCAAACTCAATTTCAAAATCAGGGACTGAGCGCAAGTTTGCCAAACCCATCTCTACAGCCTCTTCGATCTTGAACCCGCTATAATAGTGCTGCAAAGCTACATGCGCAGCTCGACCGATAACCCCAGATGGGCTTGAGGGGGTATCGTATACACCATCAACGTAGCGCTTATGCCATGCGAGAGGGTTTCGCAAAAACGAGAGCAGCGATGAATAACTCCAATGCTTTATCGGGTATTTGGAATGTCCCACCACTTAAGTATAACTTAGTAGCTTTTTAGGCGACGGGATTTCTGGTGTGTGCGTATTTTATCGAGAGCTTTTGCTTCGATTTGTCGGATGCGCTCACGAGTTACCCCGAACTCTTGTCCTACCTCCTCAAGCGTATGGTAAACCCCGTCATCGAGCCCGTGACGCATTCCGAGGATCTTGCGCTCTTTTGGTGAGAGATCATCCATAATTTCTCCGAGTTGGTCCACAAGGATCCGGTGTGCAGTTTCTTGGTCTGGCGATGGGAGTGTGTGGTCTGCGACAAAGTCAGCACGCTGGGAAGCATCTTCATCGTCACCTGTTGTAATTGGCGCCTCAAGAGACAACGTCTCCTGGTTGATCTGCTCAATTTGATACACTTTGTCTACCTCAACTCCCATTTCTGTTGCGACTTCTTCGGGCATTGGGTCTCGCCCGAGGTCTTGCTCAAGTCTGCGCATGACTTGTTTATACTTTGCGATCGTCTCAACCATGTGCACTGGGATACGTATAGTTCGAGACTGGTCTGCAAGGGCACGTGTTATCGCTTGACGTATCCACCACGTCGCATAGGTGGAAAACTTAAATCCCTTTGTAAAGTCGAATTTGGTAACCGCACGGAACAGCCCCATATTCCCCTCTTGAATAAGGTCAAGTAAGGTTAAGTCGCTAGAGCGGTTTGAGTATTTTTTTGCAATTGAAACCACGAGGCGAAGGTTTGCTCGCGCTAAAAGTGTCTCTGCTTCTTTATCCCCATTCTGGATACGTTTTGCCAAGTCGCGCTCTTCTTGACCAGAGAGTAGTGGGTACTGCCCTATCTCGCGCAAGTACATTTGGATTGAGTCGTGCCCTCCGCTATCTCCGCGATAAGAACCGCGCATCACGACGTCGTCTGGAACCTCGTCTAGCATACCGCCTGACTCAAGAACGTCGACGCCTGCTACCGAGAGGCGCTCGTACAGCTCCTCGAGGAACATCACGTTCTCTTCGATAGTCGGGAACTCTTTAAGAATTTCGTTGTAGGTAATATAACCACGCTGTTTCCCACGAGAAATTAGATTTGTTGCCTTAGTGTCGAGTGCGCGTTGCTTATCTGAAAGCTTTTTTACCGGAGCCTTCTTTTGCTGCTTTTTTGCAGGCGCCTTTTTTGAAATCTTACGCTTTGGATGTGCGCGTTTTATGGATCGCGGCTTTTTCCCTTTTTTTGAGAGAGTCTTCTTTTTTGACACTTTGCGCTGCTTCTTGGACTTTTTGGCCATACAAAAGTATATAATTATTATAAACGTTTCGCAATCTCGGTCAAAGCCCTCTGAAGTTGCTGGATCCTCTCGACATCCCCTGCCGCTTCGGCTGCTGTAAGCTCTTTAAGGTTTGCATTATATTCCAAACGTGCCGTTTGTTTCGTGTGTGCGTTCTGAAATTCAGCAAGCACCCTGTCTTGTTCTTCCATAGTTTTGTTCGGCATAAAGAAATGTTCTTCGGCTACCATACGCAGCTTTTCCTTTTCGTTATCATCTAGATTTACTAATGATTTAATTACGTTTTCGCCAAACTGCAAATTGATTATTTCGGTGAGCGTACCTACCCTGCCGTCAGCTGCGTCACTAAACGCAAGGAAAACCCCTAGCAACATGTCACGCGCACTATACGTGACCCCACCTTCTTTTTCAATGCCTGCAACAACCGGGCGCGGAGCAGCAATTTTCCCAACCTCTGCATATACCGCGTCGACTGGAACTGATAGTGCTGCAGCAACGGTACTTACAAAATGCGCCTGGTCAATTTTATTAGCAATTGCAGCAATAATCGGAACTACGTCTCGACTTACTGCCAACTTACGATCTCTTGGGTCAGCAGTGCTTGCAATCGCGTGATTAAGTAGAAAATCCACGATGTGCGATGCTGATTTAATTTTTGACTTAAAATCGTTTTGGTCTCTAAGAATGCAATCTGCCGGATCCTCACCTGCTTTCATAGTCGCCACCTTAACATTCATGCCAAGTTGGAGCGCTCGCTCAGCTGCCCGCGTACTCGCCTTAATGCCGGCAGTGTCTCCGTCGTACGCGATTAGCAAGTTTGGAGAGTAGCGCTTAAGTATCTGTGCGTGGGTGTCAGTAAAAGCGGTACCGCTAGTAGCGACTGCGTTTGCATACCCGATGCTTTGTGCCAACACGAGATCAAGCTGCCCTTCGACGAGCATTGAGAACCCGAGCGTTCGGATTCCATTTCTGGCCTCATGGATTCCATACAACGCAGCTGATTTATCAAAGATAGGTGTTTCTGGCGAGTTAATATATTTTGCCTGCGGATGTTGCGGGTCATCTTCGAATATTCTGCCAGAAAATGCAATTATTCTGCCGGTACTATCTTTAAGAGGAAACATAATTCTTCCTCGAAAGCGGTCATACGTTCTTTGTACCTTTTCGTGTGGAATATCAGCTGAGTCTGGTCGTTTAATAAGGCCGGCCCGTTCAATGAGAGCTTCAGTGTGACCGAGCTTGGTTAAATGATCTTTAAGCGTACTCCAGTCACGTGGCGCGTACCCGATTTGCCATTTATCTGCGAGCGCTTGGGTAACGCCACGCTTTTCCAGATATGCTTTTGCGTCTGTCCGAACCTTTAAACACTCAATAAAGAACGCAGCTGAGTCAGAATTGATTCTGAACAGAATATCTCTTTCTGTTTGGTCTCCTGGTCCAAACTCTACCTGAACACCAGCCTTTTCTGCAAGGATGAGCAAGGCGCCCTTGAAATCAACCCCCTCCATCTCTTCAACAAACGTAAACATATCTCCACCCTTCCCACTTGAAAAGCAGTGATATAGCCCTCTGTCTGGAGTAACAAAGAACGAAGGTGTCTTTTCCTTGGTGAACGGCGAGAGACCCTTATAATACCTCCCCGCACGTGTCAATTTTACATACGAACCAACAACGTCGACAATGTTGAGTCGGTCTTTGATTTTTTGGACTGTATCAGACATTAGCGAGAAAGTGTTGACTCTTCGCGAACTTCTTCAGTTGAATCTATTGCTGCCATCTCTTCTCTCCTCTCGTTTTGGAATTCAGTTATTATTCTATTCTTTTCACTTCCAGCAAAGCCGGTACCTGCAGGTATGAGGCGTCCAATGATAACGTTTTCCTTTAGACCCCGCAGCGTATCTATTGAGCCGCGAGTTGCCGCATTGATGAGTATCTTAGTAGTCTGCAAGAATGATGCTGCCGAAAGAAAGCTCGATCTATGGAGTGAAACCTCGGTAATACCAAGAACCATAGGTTCATATGTAATTATGTTCTTTCCTGCGGCTTCGAGTTCGTCGTTTTTACGATTTATAAGCGTTATCTCGCTCACATCACTTTTAGCCAGCCCTGAATCACCAGGATCAACAATGCGTACGCGTGAGAACATCTGGCGGATTATAACTTCCATGTGCTTGTGAGCAACTGACGCGCCCTGGAGGTCATAAATTTTCGAGACTTCGTCAATAATGTAAGCCTGGAGTACTGATGGGCCTGCGAGCTCAAAAAGCTCGTCCAGATTCGCTGAACCATCTGTAAGCGCATCGCCCTTCTTAACTTTTGAGCCTACCGTTACAATCGGAACGCGACGCGCTGGTACTTCGTACTCAACACGGTCGCCTTTCTTGGTAGTGCCTACATCAGGAAGCAACACGATTGTGCGGCGTCCTCCATCTTCTTTAACTTCTATTACTTCTCCGTCAACGTGTGAGAGAATTGCAGTTCCTTTTGGAGGGCGCTTTTCAAAGAGCTCTTCAACACGCGGAAGGCCGTTCGTAATGTCACCACCAACTGACGCTGAACCTCCTGTGTGGAAAGTACGCATGGTGAGCTGTGTTCCTGGTTCACCAATAGCCTGAGCAGCAACAGTACCCACAGCCTCACCAACATCAACGAGCTCTCTTGTTGCAAGATCTGAACCATAACAAGCCTGACAAACTCCATGCTCGTTTTCACAGCTCATTGGCGAACGTACGTCTACTGAAGCAGCGCCGGTATTTGCGATCGCGCGCGCATCCTCATTCGAAATGAGCGTGCCTTTCTTAATTGTTTTTCCTTCGACTTCAACGTTTTCTGCAAGCACACGACCTACTATGAGCTTCGCGAGGTCAGCTTCAATTCCTGTAGATCGCATTTTGCGGACCGTTAGTTTTTTCTTAGTACCACAGTCTGCACCGATAACAACGACGTCTTGTGCAACATCGAAAAGTCTTCGGGTAAGGTACCCCGCAGCAGCAGTTTTAAGAGCTGTGTCGGAAAGACCCTTACGAGCACCGTGAGTAGTGGTGAAGTATTCGATCGGACTGATTCCTTCCTTCATCGACGAAATAACTGGGAAGGCAATAACCTCACCTTTTGTGTTTGACATGAGCCCTTTCATTCCCGCCATCTGTGATAGCTGTCCAATATTTCCTCGGGCTCCAGAAGAAATGATGGTGAAGATCGATGACTCTGTACTCATGTTAGGAATGATGTGTTTTTGGATGTCACCAATTGCCTTTTGCCAGACCTCGACGATCATGCGATGTTTCTCTTCCTCTGTAAGGAGACCTCCTGCATAGTCGGCCATAATTCCTCGAACCACCTCTTGCGCACTCTCAACTATTGCTCGCTTCTCTTTAGGAACGACTACGTCTGCGGCATTAAATGAAATGCCGGACTTTGTAGCGAACGTAAAGCCGAACTCTTTAATCTTGTCGAGAATTGGAGGAAGCTCTGAAAGGCCATAGCGCGCGATCATGTCCTCTACAATTTTAGACAGTGAAGCCTTCTTAATCTCATCGTTTACATACGGGTAGTCACGAGGCAAGATTGAGTTAAACAACAGCCTACCAACACTCGTTTCAAATCGATTCTCAAATGCTGCATATTTTGGATTTCCTGACGTCGGATTTACCCAAACCTTTGCATGTAGATCAACGATGTTGAAATCGAATGCAAGGATGGCAGCGTTCGGAGAGCTAAAGTATTTGCCTTCTCCAAGCGATCCCGGAACTATGCGCGTCATCCAGTAAATACCGAGTGCAATTTCCTTTTCTGTTGAAACAACTGGTGCGCCAGACCCTGGTTTTAAGATGTTCTTGTTAGACGACATCACATGTTTTGCTTCGAGCTGCGCTTCGTCTGAGAGCGGCACGTGAACAGCCATTTGGTCACCGTCGAAGTCTGCGTTAAATGCCGGACAAACGAGGGGGTGGAGCTGGATTGCGTTTCCTTCAATCAAGATTGGTCGAAACGCCTGGATTCCTTGTCGGTGCAGAGTTGGCGCACGGTTAAGAAGCACGTGCTTGTCCTTAATTACCTCTTCAAGGATTGCCCACACTTCGGGAATACCGTCTTCGATGAGCCTACCCGCTGCACGAACGTTGAACGCTAGTTCGCGCTTCATTAGCTTTGAAAGCACGAACGGACGGAAGAGTTCGAGTGCCATATGCTTAGGCAAACCACACTCGTCGAGAGCTAGTGTAGGACCAACCACGATTACTGAGCGTCCCGAGTAGTCTACACGCTTACCGAGCAAGTTTGCACGGAAGTATCCTTGCTTGCTTTTTAGGTAGTCAGCCAATGACTTGAGTGTACGCTTTTGGGCACCACCAGTTTGGCCCGCTGCTGCTTGTCCTCGGCGAAGCGAGTTGTCAAGAAGTGCGTCTACTGCTTCTTGCAGGATACGCTTTTCATTTCTAAGAATAACTTCAGGCGCGTGAATCTCACGGAGCTTTGCAAGACGGTTGTTGCGATTTATAACGCGTCGGTACAGGTCGTTTACGTCAGACGTTGCGTGCCTGCCTGACTCAAGTGCAACCATAGGCCTCAGCGCAGGTGGTGTAACTGGAATACGCGTTAAGAACATCCATTCAGGTCTGATGTTTGCAGCAATCATGCTTTTTACCAACGTCAGACGCTTGCGTACGCGATCTTTGTCGCTTGAGGCTTCGATTTCCTTTTCGATCTTATCTGCGAGCACTTTTAAATCAAGCTGCTTAAATATAGAGTAGAGAGCCTCCGCGCCAATCCCAGCCTCAAAGAATGTACCGTACTTTACAGAGAATCGGTGATACTCCATCTCGTCGAGCACCAACCCTGTTTGTATACGTTCGATTTCAGTTTTTGCAGCAAGCATCACGCTCTTCAGTTCGGTGACTGCCTTTTCACTCGAAAGCGACTTTGATTTTGATTTAAACTCCGATTCCAAGTCAGCGAGCACACGCTTGCGCTCGTCTTCGTGTACTTTAGTAACTATATAGCCTGCAAAGTAGACGACCTTTTCAGCATCGAGAGCCGAAACTCCAAGAAGCGCAGCGATGCGGCTAGGAACATTACGCAAGAACCAAATGTGTGCAACGGGGCTCGTGAGCTCAATGTGTCCCATGCGCTCGCGTCGAACAATTGCTCGTGCAACCTCAACACCACACTTCTCGCAAACAATTCCACGAAACCTCGGGCCTTTATACTTACCGCAGTAGCATTCGTTATCAGATGCGGGGCCGAACACTGCTTCGTCGAAGAGACCTCCTTTTTCAGGTCGCTGTGTACGGTAGTTAATGGTCTCGGGTTTCTTTATTTCTCCCCATGACCATTCCAAAATGCGTTCAGGGCTCGCAACTTTCAAACCTATCCAGTCAAACTGAGTTGTGTCAATTACTTTTCCTCGTTTTTGATCCATATAGTTTGAATTAATTATTTAGTAGTTGCATCCTTATCACCTTTTCCTAAAACAACATCAAGAGCGAGACCGCGCAGGTGGTTCACCAACACGTTAAACGCTGCTGGTGTGTGCGACTCTCCAATAGGCCTGCCATCAACAATTGCACTGAATGCTGCTGAGCGGCCCTGAATGTCGTCTGACTTAATGGTGAGCATCTCGCGAAGCGTGTGTGCTGCGCCGTATCCAAGGAGTGCCCAGACCTCCATTTCTCCGAAGCGTTGTCCACCGTTTTGTGCCTTACCTCCGAGCGGCTGCTGAGTGATGAGCGAATATGGACCAATAGATCGCATGTGAATTTTGTCTTCAACCATGTGATGTAGCTTCAAAATGTACATGTAACCAACCGCAACATCTTTATCGAATTTTTCGCCAGTTCTACCGTCAAAGAGTGGCATAGTACCTGACTCGTTGAATCCGGCTTTTACAAGCTCCTCTTTTATTTCTTCTTCAGTCGCACCTGCAAACGGAGGAACGATAGCTTGATACCCAAGTGTGTGTGCTGCAAGACCAAGATGAAGTTCAAGAATTTGTCCAAGGTTCATACGCGAAGGCACACCGAGTGGAGTCAATATGATGTCTACTGGTTCACCGTCTGCGGTATATGGCATATCCTCTTCTGGAAGTACGCGTGAGATAACGCCCTTGTTTCCGTGTCGTCCTGCAAGCTTGTCACCTACTGAAACGTTACGGAGCTGCGCTACTGTAATGTAAATCTTCTTGATAGTTCCAGACTCGAGCGTGTCACCGTTTTCGCGACTGAACACTCGAACACCGATGACGCGACCGCGCTTGCCGCCCTCCATCTTAAGGCTAGTGTCTTTTACATCTTTAGCTTTGTCACCAAAGATAGATCGCAAGAGGCGCTCTTCAGGTGAAAGCTGGGTCTCACCCTTTGGTGTTACCTTACCGACAAGAATGTCGCCAGGGCGAACCTCCGCACCAATGCGAATAATTCCGTTTTCATCGAGATTTCGAAGTTTGTTTTCACCTACGTTTGGAATGTCGGGAGTAGTAACCTCGGGGCCAAGTTTGGTATCGCGCACCGAAACGTCAAACTCTTCTATGTGGATCGTAGTAAACTTAGAGTCACGAACGAGACGTTCACTGATGATGATTGCGTCGTCGTAGTTGTAGCCAAACCAGTTCATGAACGCAACGCGTACGTTTTGTCCAAGCGCTATTTGCCCGTTTTGAGTTGATGAGGTGTCAGCAAGAAGGTCACCGCGCTTTACCTTTTGTCCAAGCTCAACTGCTGGGCGGTGGTAAAATGCTGAAAACTCATTGGTCATACTAAATGGCACAAGCTTTGCAGAATGCTTTTTACCATTGTTGTCCGTTACAACTACGTGACGAGCGTCTACAGCAGTTACTACGCCTGGCTCAGGAGCGTAAATGAGGCGTCCCGTGTCTCGGGCTGCCAACTCTTCAACACCTGTTGCAACGATAGGAGCTTCAGCACGAACACAAGGAGTTGCCTGCTTCTGCATGTTTGAACCCATGAGCACACGAGTTGAGTCGTCGTTTTCGATGAAAGGAATCATCGAGGTGGCAATAGAAAACATTTGGTTCGTTGCGACGTCGATATATTCAACATCATTACGTGGCACTAGCGTTGGTTCACCACGGAGACGAACTTCCACGTATTCATTTTCTATCTGACCATTTTCTTTTAACTGGACAGCAGCATGAGCGATTGCGCTTTGCTCTTCTTCAAAGGCATTGAGGAATACCACTTCGTCTGTAACTTTGCCTTTTACTACTTTCGCGTATGGTGTTTCGATGATGCCGAAGTCGTTGATGCGCGCGTAGGATGCGAGGCGGAGGATGAGGCCAATGTTCGGACCTTCAGGAGTTTGAATTGGACATAGGCGGCCGTAGTGAGACGTGTGGACGTCGCGTACTTCAAAGCCTGCGCGCTCACGTGTGAGCCCGCCAGGACCAAGTGCCGAAAGTGTTCGAAGTGCCTCAAGCTCTTCAAGCAAGTTCTGTTGCTGTGTAAGTTGTGAAAGTTGGTTCGCTGTGAAAAATTCTTTAATCGCAGCAGCAAATGGTCGCGGGTTGATCAAGAACGCGGGGAGCGAAGTGTCTGTGTCTATCGTAGACATCTTGTCCTGGATATTTCGCTTCATTCTCGAAAGACCGATACGAACGCGTGCCTCAAGAAGTTCGCCGATCTGGCGCACACGGCGGTTACCCATGTGGTCGATATCGTCTGGCATCGCGTTTTGCGTGTTGTTGAGCTCTAAGATGTGCTGCACAATGCGAGTCACATCAGCCAGATCAAGCGTGCCGCGCTGAAGCGCTGACTTGCTCATATCAAAGCCGAAACGCTGGTTGAAGCGGTACCTACCAGGGTAAGAAAGGTTATATCGCTCTGCAGAGAGTATGCCCAATACGTAGTCGCGTGCAGTGTCAGGCGTTGCTAAATCACCGTCGCGGAGGCGGCGGTAAATTTCAACGAATCCTTTTTCTGCTGTTTGCGAGGAGTCTTTCTCGAGCGTTGCTGCAATAGCGGCAGGTCCGCCGATAACGTTTGCAAACGCCGCTTTTATTTCATCGTCATTTTTTGCACCAAGTACACGTAGAAGGACGGTGACGGGAAACTTTCGCTTACGGTCTATCTTTACATACACTGCATTGTCTGGCTCTGACTCGATCTCAATCCATGCACCTCGAGCAGGAATGATTTTTGCCCCGAAGCATTGCTTGCCGCGCTGTTCCTCTGCTGTGAAAAATACACCGAACGAACGTGCGAGCTGTGGTACCACTACGCGCTCAACTCCATTAATAATGAAAGTGCCGTGGTTGGTCATCACTGGCATATCCGCAAGGAAGATCGTCTGTTCCTTTTTTGTGCCTAGCGACTTGTTGGTAAGTCGCACTGTAGCCTTGAGCGGTGCATCATAGTTGAGCTTGTGCTCCTTTGCGCCGTACTCATCTACCTTTGGTTCACCGAGCTCAAATGATGTGAACTCAAGTTCAAACTTTTTCTTAGAGTAGTCGTTTATAGGAGAAAACTCCTTAAACAAATCTTTAAGACCAGAGCTAATAAATGCACGGAACGAAGCTACCTGTGGTGCAACCAAGTCAGGCATGGGTACACGAGGTTCGCGGTAGCGCGAAAAGCGCTTTTGCGGATTTTTTGTAACCATAAACGAGTACGCGCGTCGACACGCAAAAAAGCGTGGCAACGCTAAATGTTTACTTATGGGCTATTAAAACTATGTAAACCCACCTACCCTAAACTCATTCCTGTGTGGTATTCCTATACTATCCTACCCTCTCTAACTCGTCAAGCTGGGTTGTGGATACTATCTACGACCTTCTAGCTTTGCAACTATTTTTCTATTTGGACGATCAGATATTCTGTACAAGAGGTTACGAGGATTTTTCATCCATCTAGACATGTTTCGCCCCATCCAGTTTCCTATAAGACCGAAAAGGCCAGCCATTGGTGCAACTGTAGGAGCAAAAAGCGCAAAAAGCGCAACCCCAGTCACACCGGCAGTTATGGCAAACCACTTTGTGACTGCTGTTGAAATTATTGATGAGTCAAGCTCATAACCCTCAAGAGATTTCTTTGCTACTGAAAATAGCCCCGCAATAACACCAGCGACTGTAATTGACATAACTCCTAAAAACCCGAGCGGAACGAATCCTAAAGCAACAACTATAGCCGGCAACATCAGTCCCATCACTGCACCTATCGACGAAAACCATGCAAAGTTTATCTCTGCTTCTGCGCCCAGTGCCTGAAAGTATTCCTCGCGCTCAATTCGAGCCTGCTCTTCTCTCTCAAGTTGCTGAGCTATTTTACCTTCTGGAGTACTCGGTTCAATAGCTTCGCGCAAGCCTTCATTTCTGAAAAATAGCATCGAACTCTCGCGCTCACGAGAAAGCTTCGGTCCAGCATCAGCGCGCACATACTTGCCTGCTTTTTCAGGCTCAATACCAAAATTTATTGGTTCCGCGTTCAAAAAATCTTTTTCTCTGGGTAGACTCGACATATGAATATTCTATTATAGAATGCTCTATTTGTCAAGTCGAAATAGCCTTGTTTTAAGCTGTATTTCTTGCATCTCTAAGCGCGCTGTGATATGCTGCCTCATCTATACACCCCTCGTCGAAAGCAGTTTGGGCGTCTTCAACGGCTTTTTTGTAAGCCATTTCTCTATCAAAATACGGCTTTAATGCCTCATTCAGCTTGACTACATTTAAAGTAATGATATTTAGCTGCCGAAGTATCGCTCGCGCCATATCAGGTGAGAAGAAGATGTTAGTGTTCCCTATTTCAGTCTTCATTAGATATTCCCCAAACTTACCTTTCCACTCCGGCTTTTTTTGAAAGTCGAGAGACTGCACCACTACATATGACTCATCATGCCCCTCTGTTAAACGAAATAGGTCTCGGATCGACAGCCACCCAGCTGGCGGCAGCTCGTACGTTGGTTTGAACTTTTCACTCATGTTGGCACTATACCCTACCGCTATCTACGGGGCAAGGTTGCTGTTCAGCTACACATTAGCGTAAAGATGCGAAGTGACTCTTGATCGCTCCCACAAGAGCAGCCTTTTGATCATCGAGGAGCGGAAGTGCTGCAGAGTATCGCTCCAAGAGTGCGCAAGCAGACTGAGCATCTATGCGTTCTTCGGTCGTACCTAACCCTCTCTTAGCTAAAACGAACCGCATAAAGTGGGTAGGGTCACCTATCTTTGACTGATCTGCACGCACATGAAAAGCTAGATTTCTAAACAATTTCCGCATTTCGGATACAGTAAACAACATGCCCGAACTGGGAACGTCTTTACTCTTCTTTGTTGCATCCGCGTCAGGCTTTTTTTCAACTGGTAGTTCATTCTTTTTTTGTGGCAGATCTAATGTGCGCGGCTTTGGTGTCTCTACTTTCTCTTTAGGTATGTAAACGAGCTCGGACATGCTTAGTTCGGCAAATAAGACGGGCCGCTCTCTCTTCAGTCGCTCTCGAGTTACTCCCTTTGGATATGCGCGCACAAGCTCTTTCCACGCCTCACTCTTCTTTAGTGGACCATTTTCCCAGGCAGACATTCTTGTATTAAATCACAAATATTGAAAATGTAAAATCTTACTTTGTAAGCTTCCACTTTTCTATTTCGGCATGGTTTCCAGAAAGAAGCACCTTTGGAACTCGGTAGTTCTTCCCTTTCCACTTCAACACCTCAGGGCGAGTGTACACTTCACTGCTTGATACCCGCTTTTCTTCAACAGACTCAAAAGTACCGAGTACTCCAGGGATTTGACGAGCCACTGCATCAATAACTATTGCAGCAGGCAGCTCGCCTCCTGTCAGCACGAACGGCCCGACAGAGAGTTTGGTTGCTTTCAAAACCTTCTGCACGCGGGCATCTACTCCCTCATAGTGACCACAGATCAACACTACGTCTTTGACGTTTTTGCTCGAAGCTATTTTATTTGCCAAAATGTTCGAAAACTGTTCACCCGTGGTGTCGAAAAAAAATATCGCTGCTCGTCTCCTTCCCACCGCCTTCGCAACCGCTTTAAGTATTGACTCAGCCTCTAGCACCATGCCAGGCCCGCCGCCGTAGGGGCGCTTGTCTACCCTCG
Organism: uncultured Candidatus Saccharibacteria bacterium; assembly: GCA_964595305.1. GTDB lineage: Bacteria > Patescibacteriota > Minisyncoccia > Phycocordibacterales > Phycocordibacteraceae > Phycocordibacter. Next base: position 2,928 of record CAZQPW010000001.1, on the reverse strand, counting down.
CCCACTTGTCTTTAGTAAAGTCGCGTGGGTTATAAAACTTTATTTTGATTTTCTTCGCCTCTTGCGCTCGCCCAAGTATGGACGCATCTAAATATGGCTTAATGCTTTCAGGAAAGAGGGTGATTATGTGAAATGTAAACACGCTTATATTTTATCTAAATTTATAACTCACCACAAGCAGAACGAACTATCTTTTGTTGCGTTTAATAAAATTGAATACGCCCTTGTCTTTCAGCCCAACGCACAACCCAGCAACTGCAGTTATTCCCCCGATTCCCACAGTAATCAACGGAATACCAAATAATAGTGTCAGCGTGCCAATCAATACGACCGTCGATGCTGTTGCAAAACCCGCAACTGTTTCAAGCCCAACTCCGGACAATTCACTTGCTGCCTTGTATAAACGGCCTGCCATGATTCCCAAGAAAAACGTGGGGAGCACTACCCCTAACAGCGGCGAAATAAAAATTGTTCCCGCTGATACCAGACCAATGCCCCCCGAAATTATTGCATCGTCAATATTACTTACGGCATCAGATTTCGGATCAGGACCAGGTCTACTCTTCCATTCGCGCTTATCGTTGCTGAACTTAAGTTCTCGGCGGGGCTTTGTGCCTACCAACGCGCCAGGCTTTTCAGGAAGCTGACCGTCATTACTCATCAGCACAGGAAGTAGCTCTCGGCCTTTCGAGTTGCGTTCAGGACGTATGTTTGGGCTTGAAGCAAGCTCAATCTTTTCCATGGAAGAATTATACTCCATGAAAACGGTTTTGTCAATATCTTCTATAGCCTGATGTCGTCGAGCGCATCTTCAACGGCACGACTTGATGCACCCATTTCTTCAGTCTGCGACTGCATTGGTGCGCGCATCATCGGAGCACGAGAACCTCCCTCAGGTTCATTAATCTTGAGGTTAACGCGAGCGTTGTTTTTCATACCAACAACTCGCAAGAGTATGCGTATTGCTTTGGCCGTATTGCCTGAGCGACCAATTACTTTGCCCATGTCGGATGGGTTTACTGTGAGCGTGAGGAGGACGCCCATTTCGTCAACTTGCCGGTCAACTCTAACATCGTTTGGGTTGTCGACGAGCGACTTAATAATAAATTCAAGAAACTGCTGATCAGAATTTGGCATACAGTACAGAATTAAAAATAGTAACTAACACCCACAGTATAGCACGTGGGTAAAAGCTATGCAGCTGTTTCAGCAGCAGCAGCTTCAGCCTCAGCGGAAGCTACTTCAGGAACAGCCTCTGGAGCTATTTCAGCGGCAGGGGCTTCTGCAGCAGGCTCATCTTTCTTGGGAACGGTTTTCTTAGGCAAAACGTTGATTTTTTTGCCTGTGATTATACCTTTTGAAAGAAAGAGGTTGTGTGCAGTTCCCGAGAGCTGGGCTCCCTTTGCGATCATCTCCTTAACCTTTACATCATCTATAATTGCAACTTTGGTCTTTGGGTTGTATGAACCGAGGTATGCAAGGTGCTTGCCTGAAGTAGGCGCATAAATTTTTTCACCGACGACAATTCTGAACGAAGGATCGTTCCTGCGGCCGGTTCTCTGTAAGCGAATCATTAACATGTGTTTGTAGTATAGCACCCCGTGGATCGCTAGTCAAAACATTAAAGGGTACTGCAAATTACACTTCTTGCGCACTTAAAATATCGACAGAGACCGGAATCTCAAACAACTCGCCAGGCTGTGGGAGTTTAATTTGCTGTCGAGACGACTGCTGATTCTCCACGCTAGCCCTCGTAACCCGAACCCAGACCGACTGATAGCGCTGGCCCCCTACTGTGTAATCTTCAATATTTTCGATTTTTCCTTCGATGCGCAACGTGTAATAGCGCGTTCGGTGGTAAACACGAAAAGCATAACTCTTGCCAACGAAAACGCTTTTCTCGAGATGACGGAGCCGCAGCGAGCGGATAGTCAAATTCTCAGGTGTTAATGCCATGATTGGTGCTCGCTCTCTTCCTGAAGAAAGTGTTGGATACATAGCTTAGCTTCCTAATCTACGAATAACCGCGAGGTAGTCTCCCATCATATCTACTGTAGCGATGTCGAATAATACCTGAGGGTTTCGCGGATACTCGCGGTGGAATTTCTTCATGCGCTCTTCAAGCCTACGGTCGGTATTGCGGAACAAGTCATCCATCACCAGTTCATAATCGCGATTGGTTTGGAATAAAATGCGTGCCTTATCGCGCTCGCTTATTGGCCCCCTGCGCCTTCCTTGGCCAGACTCAGCTTCTTTTATAGCGGCATCGAACTGCACTTTGCGCAGAACCTCACGAACATCCTTGAAGAAAAGATTCTTCAGATCTGGGTATGTAAGCATACCCGTTGGAGACTGTTTAGCTTTGTCCATTGCCTCTTGGTATATGGCAATACGATTATTTATGAGGTCAACCTTTGAGCGAGCATCTTCCGTGCGTGGGAAAATAGGCCTTTGAAGTCTGAGGGTATTGATTTGCCGTTGTGCAAGCACTGGATTCATCAACTGCATGAGAAGTGGGTGCGAGTCGTCGCCAAACGTAGTTATTGCAAATGTCATGAGCTCCTCTTTTAAGAGCTCGCCGTTGTTCACCTGAGACGGCTCGGTTAGGAAGTCTGGGAAACTCTTCCCACTAAAATGCATCGCGTCATGAAGTGCGATGTTGTGCCCAATGTCGTGGTGCAACAAGTTGCCAGACTCTTTAACGAGAGCGTCTGCAATTTTAATAGCGTCGCTCTTCTCTAGCACTCTGCGGCGGAGATTTACCCCTGTCCTTCGTATCGCATCTGCAAATATAGGCGAGTTGAGCATGCCGTTTACCATGTCCGGGCCAACTTTTTCCGCAATCAGGCGTATAGTTTGGATTTGTCGACTATTTAGTGGCGCACCTTTGGTTCCAAATAGTCGGTTGATCTCACTTGCCCGCATGTT